>SVNL01000032.1 GCA_015066925.1 Ruminococcus sp. | reverse complement strand
CATTGCCGCTGACAACAGAAACGCTGTCAGGCGTTTGAATTTTCTTCTCATAGTTTTCCTCCTTAAAATGATTGTATATAATAAATTATATCATATTTTCTGTGAAAAAACAATACATTTTTAAAATATTTAAAGAGGTTGACAGTACTTTGAATTTATTTAGTATGAACAAAAAACATATTTTCTATGCTATATACTGTTTTTTAGCCTGCGGATATTGTGTCGATGTGTTCTCCCTGACGGAGAACATATCCAAGGGATGATTCTTCTTTCTCTGAAAATGGAAAATGCCGACCTTATTCGCTTCTCACAGAAATTTGTGAGAAACCAATAAAATCGGCATTGAAATTTTGTATATTATTTTTGCGGTATCCACTCATTGAATCCCTTGCAGTGAGATCAGAGCATAAAAAACCACGCAAATGCGTGGTTTTTCGCCCTGTCATCTATTTTAGGCATAAGAAATGGTGCGCTGAGAGGGACTCGAACCCCCGACCTACTGGTTCGTAGCCAGTCACTCTATCCAACTGAGCTATCAACGCATCGTTACTTACAACATTATTATTTTATCATATCGTGCATAAAATGTCAATAAAAAATTATCTATTTTTTCATTTTCGTCCATTAATACAAATTGTTTTTATATTGTAAACAAATTGCATCAAGATTTACAATTTTTATATTTTCACTTGACTTTTCTTACATCATCTGGTATAATTATTTATGTTGTGAGACATTAGCTCAGTTGGCAGAGCATACGCCTTTTAAGCGTAGGGTCGAGGGTTCAAATCCCTCATGTCTCACCAGTAAATCCTTTGATAGAAATATCAGAGGTCAGACTTTCCAAAAACCCGATGCATTCGGGCTTTTATTTTTTACTTAACAAAAATGCACCTTCAAAAGCGTCTGTCTTTTGAAGGTGCATATCATTTTATTCAATTGAAAATTTATTTATTACTGCTGACTTTATTCTGTAGATTTTCTTTATTTAAACGTAATACTATTATTTAGCACAAGTGTACTATATAAAAATAATATGTCCTGATTACTAAAGTTTATATAATGTCCAAGTACATCAGGATGAATATATCTTGTATCAATAAGTGTAATTTTTCTATAGCTCTCAATAAAATAAGGAGCTATACTACTTCCAAAGGAATCACGAAAAATTACAAGTTCCTTATCTGACAATAATGATGGATTTTCAATCGTAATAAATGATTTTGAACCTGAAAGATACATCTCATACAAATCAGGCGATTTAAGCTTTTCCATATCATATATTGGCATTTCAGTGTTTGTTTCATAATCAAATGCTATGCAGTCATTAATTGTGGCGTTCTTAATATAATACATTTTTTCTGCTTCCATTGGAAGTGCTGCCTGTCCGTAATAAACCCCATAAAACGGCTCATTTACTTCTATAATTGAATTATTCATTTTAAATGGTACATCCATTTTTTCAGCAAGCTTCATAGCAGTCATTTCTATTCTTTCCTGCCGCCAATGTGTGTCAGTTTTATAGTAATCCTGTATATTCAAGGTTGGGAATATATCAATATACGTTGCATATTCATTTTCTTCCTGCATTACCTTGACAAGCTTATCGTAATCAAGTGACGGATAACCGTTTTTTTCCGCAAGAAAATAGTTTTTATCAGGAATTATAGACATATATACATTTGCTTTAGTTCCTGAGATATATTTATCATACACATACCCCATTCTTCTTGAAGCATAGTCAAGCGACTGCGTATTAAGAGGATAATCAAGCTTTGAAGCATATCCATCTGCAATGTAAATATCGTTGTTATCACTCATATTCATTACATTATACAGCACCATTGCTTTTAATGTACGAAATTTATCTCTGAGAGGAAACTGATCGAGAGCATATTCTTCAAATCCACTCATAAATTCATTATTCAATACATTTTCAACATTCAGCTTTGGAAGCTGTGCCAGCTTTCTGCGTTCACTCGTTGAAGCTTCATTATCATCCGATATTACAAAAAATAACATAAAGAAAAGTATAAAACCCGCAAGAATGGATACTGTTACAATATTCATTGTTTTTTTAAGCATATTCTCCCCTCCTTAAAACCTGAAATACAGGAATGGATTAAATGAACCATCAATTAAAAATGCCGTTACAACTGCAAGAAGCGATACAAGTACAAATGGCTCAGCAATATCTGTAGCTATTACACCGACATTAGTCTTCCTTAACTTATTTACAATGGTTTTCGGAAGCGGAGTAGCTCCAAATATACCTATAACCATTATTACAGCATAGCTCCTAAGAAGATAAAGACTTTGTGTTGTTGTAAGCGGTAAATTGTTTGCACCGAACATTTCCCCGATTACTTCAACTGCTCTTTTCATTGTTAACGAATCAAATATAACAAAGCTTATGATTACAAGAAGCATTACATATACGTGATTGAATATTTTAATCTTTTCAATATATCTGAGCAGACAATTTTTTTCAATCATAAGAAGCATTGCGAAAAACAATCCCCATACAACAAAATTCCATGATGCACCATGCCAGAATCCTGTTGCCAGCCATACAACCAGTATATTAACCATCCATCTTAATTTAGATACTCTGTTGCCACCGAGTGGAATGTAAAGATAATCTCTGAACCATGTTCCAAGCGACATATGCCATCTTCTCCAGAACTCGGTTACACTTTTAGATATATATGGATAATTAAAGTTTTCAGGAAAATCAAAACCGAAAAATTTTCCAAGTCCTATCGCCATATCGCTATAACCTGAAAAATCAAAATAAATATGAAGCGTATATGATATCGCATAAAGCCATACAAATAATAACGATTTTTCATCAGCTGTACGATATGCCTCTGCAAGCTCACCAACTATATTTGCAATCAGAACCTTTTTCGAAAGTCCTATTATAAATCTGCGTGCGCCCTCAGCAGATTTGGATATACTATGTGTACGATTTTTAAGCTGTACTGCAATATCTGAATAGCGAACAATCGGTCCTGCAATTAACTGCGGAAACATTGCAACATACGCTCCGAAATCAATTATATTTTTCTGAACCTCTACATTTCTTCTGTATACATCTATTGTATAACTTAAAATCTGAAAGGTATAAAAGCTAATTCCAATCGGCAAGGCTATTTTTAACAAGCCTATCGAAAGTCCTGTTAACCTGTTAAAATTTTCGATAAAAAAATCAGCATATTTAAAATAGCCAAGTGTTCCTAAACTGAAAACAAGGGATAATGTTATATAAAATTTTGAAAGGGTTTCTTTTTTATCCGTTTTACTTTTATCAATAAGCAATCCAATAACATATCCCTGTATAATTGATAATGCCATTAGCAAAATGTATTTTGGTTCACCCCAACCATAAAAAAACAAGCTCCCAAGCAGGAGCACTGTATTCTTCAGAAACTTGGGAGCAATAAAATATATCAGTACCATAATTGGTAAATAAAAATATAAAAATGTCACAGCAGAAAAAAGCATCTTTGTTTCTCCATTATTGTTTAAGCAATATTATCTTCTGAAACAGTTTCTGTTGTAGGATATGATGTTTTTACCTTAGCTGTAAACACATCTACTATGTTAACCGCACCAAATACACAGATAACATCCTCACCTGCTGTAAGAATTGCGTACTTTTCAGGAATACCGCACATCCACTGTCTTGCGATAATATTTGCTTTGATTTCATCTGCAACAGCCTTAATATCTTCGCCCTTCTTAACACGATAAGCACCACAAGTAAATGTATTAGCATTCATCATGTGAACAATTGAGGCTGCATCTTCAATTTTTGCAATTGAAGCAACCGGAAATCCGAGCTGAGAGTCAATAGCTTCAGCATCTTCAATGCTGAATTTGCCTGGACCTTCCATATTGTTATTTTCCTCTGAGAAATCACCGCCTGCAATCGGGAACTTTTCAGCTTCCTCATATGTTGCCCATACAGTATTAAGAACTTCAAGTGGACTTTCTGCAAGTGAAGCCTCTGCTTCAGATGAGCTTTCTGAAACTGATGATGAAGTGTTATCTTTTGTGCTTGATGATTTTTCTTTATCCTTACTACAAGAAACAAGACCTGTAATCATCATAGCAGTTAAAATAAATGTAATTACCTTTTTCATTATTTTCCTCCATTTTATAATAATATATATACATTATAACATTAATGCCATATTTTGTCTATTGATTATTCTGACTAATATATATGCATTTATTCGTATTTTCTAACATCAAAAACAATTTTACTGCAAAATATTATATTATTGCGTTACTGATTTAATTATATGTATCTTTCACATTTTAATACATTTATTTTCTGTATTTTACAACAGATTCCGTTACATCTGTAAGAACAAGCTCTCCGTTTTGATTGTATACATCAATCGTTATTTCTGCTATTCCGTTATAATCATTTCTTCTTACTATATTTGAAATACGTGCCTTGCCTTTGAGTACGTCTTCCGCAAACACAGGCTTATACCACTCTATTTTCGTAGATTTTCCTGCAATAAGCTCATCACCGAAAATATCATTTTCCACAAATTTCGACCATACAGCCATAAAAGACATTACACCCGGAGCTATAAGCTTACCGAATTTTGTTGTTTTTGCATATTCCTCATCACAATGAAGCGGAATCGGATCATATAATCTTGCAAATTCAAGCATTTGTTCCTTATCAATTACTGCTTCAGGAATATCAATTTCAGTATTCATTTTTAAATCATCAAGGTACATTTCTATCTCTTCCTTCTATTTTATTTCTTTTACA
The DNA here is from genome assembly GCA_015066925.1 of Ruminococcus sp. Classification (GTDB taxonomy): domain Bacteria; phylum Bacillota; class Clostridia; order Oscillospirales; family Ruminococcaceae; genus Ruminococcus. The sequence goes on along the minus strand of SVNL01000032.1, from coordinate 13,549 downwards.
GTATACTACATTTCTACAAATATGTCAAAGGGTGAATTATATCAATTCACCCTTTGATTTTTTATTTAATTATAATTTTTCTGAGTGCTGTAAGGTCAAATATATCTGTTACATTGTCTGAATTGACATCACTGTTACTTACGCTTACACCTTTTCCGATAATAAACTGCTGAAGAAGTACTGCATCAGCAACATCAACATTACCGTCATTGTTACAATCGCCCTTGTTTCCGCCTGAAACTGCTCCGATTTCATATATAGGGGTTACCGTTACACTTCCGTTTACAACAAAGCTTATTTCAGGATTGGTAAGCTCACTTTCAGAAAGTGTAATTCCACTTACTTCCCAACGGTAGAAGCTGCATCCATCATCAGGCTCCGCCTTTACAGTTACTTCGTAATCGGAAAAATACTTGCCTGTCCATTGTTTTTGCTCTTTCTTGATTTTGGCTGTATTAACTGTAACCTGACCACCCGTATCATTATTTACGTTAAGAGTTCCAAGCTGACCTGTCAAACCAAGTGCTCTTTTCATACTGTCAGAAGCATAATTTAATCTATTATTGAAAAATGATGTTATTGTTTCATACTCAGTTCTTAATTTTTGTTCACCTTTTGCGCCACTTAAACTTGTCGAATAAAATCTTTCAAATGTATCAAGTATATATTGTCCGTAATTATTTTTAAATTTATCTATTATTGTTTTTGTATTTTCCTGAGAAAAATTATTATTTGCTATATCCATAAATGTAAGCGCAAACTGTTTTTTGAATTCAGGATTTTTTGAAAGTGCAGCAAATGCCTTGCCTATATCACTTGTATTGAATCCCTGACTCATTCTGCTGAAAACATCAGAAGATACAGATGTATCATTATTGCCATAAAGACCTGTTGAATACTCTGTGTCAAACAAGAACATGCGCCATTTACCATCCGAATATTCATTTTCTGCGTCTATCACATTTGAACGCCATACTGCAAGATTATTATGTGGCCAGTCACCGTTGCACCAGTATATCTGTGCAGAAAAATAGTCGATGAAGCTCTGCACGTCAACCTTATTACAGAATTCAGAATAATTTGCAGAATTTGTCATATCAGATGATGCACACATCTTTATAAGATTGTTCCAGTCATTCAAATCCTGCTCTGTTCCCTCTTCAAGTTCAGAATTTTTGATTATAGCTACACTTGATTTTTCTATTCCGTAATGCGATTTTATAAAATCATCGCTTACCTTTTCTGTAATCTGATAAATTCCCCAGAATTCACCATCTATGAAAACAAGACATTCACTTGAAGCCTGCATTGCAAAATCTCTGTCACTTACAAGCTGCTGGTTTATTGAATCTCTGAAAAATGCATAAGAATTATCGTTTCCGCCGTTTCTTAATGTAATAGAGTCAAATTTTTTTATTTTTTTGCCATTTTTTGCTTTTGTTGCAGTTCCATCAAAAAAATCATATTCAAGAGTATCCTTACCATAATCATTTCTTGCATATACATTAAAGCTCTTCTGTGGAGTAGCTCTTGATGCTGCACCTTTTATTCTTATTCCTACATCTTGTGCAAGGACAGATTCACCATTCTCAAAAAGCTCAAGACTAGCCTGACGCTCCCATTCTCTGCCTTTCTGAGTATAATTTGCTTCCATTTGCCATGGCTGCTGAAAACCGCCGAAGCCGCCTCCCCAAGCTCCTCCTAATCCTCCACCCGGAACAGTAGGATTGCTATTATTATTCTCGTCGTATACCTTACCTTTTACGTATATTCCTTTTTCATAGTCAAAAAGATTGTCAGGGTCTGTTACAAGTGATACTACCTTCATATCCTTGTAGTATGATGTATTTGTTGTACCTATAAAATATGTCTTTGTAACTATTTCGCTTGTTTTTCCCTCTGAATCAACTGCTATTGCACGAACTATTGCAGCTTTATCCACATTTTGACTTGGAGCTTCAACCTGATTTGCACTTATATCTGTTCTTGCACTGAGTACATTAGGGGTCGATGTCATATCAGCTACACTAAATGGCATAAGATAAGGCTCTGACTCTGTTGTGGGGTCACTTCCGTCTAATGTATAATATACTTTTGTTCCCTGTGGCACAGAAATTGAAAGCACAAAGGAATTATCGTAAAATCCACTTTCAGCTGAAAACTCAGGTGTTTTTACTGCGTTTGAACCTTCAGGTGCTGTATTTTGATTTCCCGGAGTAGCATTTACTAGATAAAACTCTCCACTGCCGTCAGGATACTGTCCATAGGCTACATCATCTGCCATTGATCCGAATGTAACGGTGTCTGAGAGTGTCCCGTTTTTATCTGTAAGAAATAATGTTTCTCCGCTTGTTGAAAGTCCGAATGGTGCGTAAGCTGTGTTTGTTTTTGCCGCATCTGAATCACAATATACTATAAGACGCTGTTTTGCACCAATTGTTGTTCCGCTTGCAAATGTATACTGGAAAGGTTCAGCTTCTTTATCACTCAGTCCCCAACCGCTTATATCAATCGAACTATTTGTAGGATTATAAAGCTCTATCCAGTCATAAAAATTTCCGTCAGGTGCTGAATGTACATTATTCTTTGCACATATTTCATTTATTGTTACACCATTTTTTGTTTCTGCATATGTTTTTGAATTTGATGTTAAACCTATTGAACTTAAAACAAGCGAAAGACTAAGTATTCCTGCCGCAGTTTTCTTACAATAATTTCTGTTCATTATTTTTCTCTCCCCTGACTGTTGTCATAATATTTCCGATTACACACAAAGCATATCAAACACTTTGCAAATTATAAATTTATTGTAAATCATTACTCTTAAAATAATCTTAAAAAACTCAATATCATTTGAAAATTTTAATATATTATTAACAAAAGGCACTTTTTACATATCGTTAAAAGTGCCTTGATTAAACCTGTTTTAATTTTCTTCTGCTGAAGCAAACTGACTTTCATGACGTGTAAAGAAGTCTGTTCGTGGCGGAAGGAATTTAAGCTTGTGATTTTTTTCGGTAAAATATGAAATAGGTTCAAAGATTGTATCCCATGACCAGATGCGGTCATCAACCTGAAGATATTCCTGTAATTTTTCTGTACCGATAGGCGCCATAGGATGAAGAAGTATTCCTGCAATTCTGATCATATAGAATAAATTGGAAAGAGCCTGATTAAGCATCTCCTTGCTTTGATTTTCTTCATGAAGTGCTTTAGCCATGTATTTGCTCGCATTTCTGATATAGCTATCCAGAACGTAAGTACACTGATGAAATGCAAACTTTGACATATGACGTTCATATTCAAGTACAGCTTTTTTGGCATCTGCAAGAACCTTATCCTCCGGCATTACATCAGGAAGAATTCCGTCAAGCTCCTTTTGTGTTGTATAGAAAGCAGTTCTTATCATTCTATTATATACATTTGAAAGCAATAAGCCGTCCTTTACTACAGGATCTGAATCTTCCGGCTTTGCATCAGGATTATACGGCTTCGGCATAAAGCTTACAGAACGCTGTCCGAGTCCTAATCCGAGCCAGTGCATACGAAGCTGTTCAGGTGTATAGAAATTAAGAAGATCGTCTGCCATTGGTGGCTTAACATTTCCTGAACTTGATGCTTTCTTATCAAGGAAAAGTATATGGTGATTTGCCACAATTACAGGAAGCTGAAGCTCTCCGTCAGGAACATCAGCAGTTTTTTCCTGTGAAGACTGCTGTGCAAGCCACATTGCAGGCTCTGCAATCCCATAAAAATAAATATTATCCTGTCCTATAAACTGATACACCTTTGATTCCTTACTGCACCAGTAATCTTTCCATTCATCTTTCTGATGTCCACACTGTTCAAGGTATGTCTGTGTGAATGATATCGGAGCCCATAGTGATTCAGGCCATACCCATACTGTAAGCTTTTCAGAATTTTCTTCAAATTCAGGAGCAGGTACTCCCCACTCAATATTACCGGTAAGGCGGAATGGTACCAATGTTTTTCCCGTACGATAACGTATTCCGTTTTCAGTAAGAATACGACATGCCTCATCACAATCTGAAAGAGTTGTAAACTCTATTGTAAATGACGGTTTTTTAGCCTCTTCAATATAATTATGCTCAGGCATTTTTTCTTTTAATCCGAAATATTTTTCTTCAAATTCACGCTTTATATATATTACAGGTGGTTTGAGGAACTCTGAAATTGTTTTCCATACAACAGGTCTTACTTCCTTACGCTTCTGCATATCAGAAACCCATTCCTGAAGAAGCTTTTCATAATCGCGAAGCTTGAAATACCAGTTTACAACAGGCTTCATTACAGGAGTTTCACCTGTAAGTGTGCTGACAGGATTAAGAAGATTTTCAGGCATATACTGGTGTCCGAGGTCACATTCGTCTGCATATCCCTTTTCGGAATTACATCCCTCAACAGGACATTTTCCGACTACCTGTCTGCCGTTCAGAAAAACTCCTGCCTTTTCGTCAAAAAACTGCATTGTTGATATTTTATCAAGCTGTCCTTTATCAAACAAAGACTGTAAAAATTCTTGTGTATATTCTGAATGTATTTCTTTTGAACGTCCAAGACCTGATGCTGCAAAGAGGTTTGGTGAAATTCTGTATTTTTCAAGTGTTGCTTTCTGCTTTTCATGATTGCTGTTTACAAAATCTTCAAGACTTCCTTCAAATTCACCGTCAGCAACCTTTTTTCTCCAGCCTTCTGCTATCGGTGAGCCATAGCAGTCAGTTCCGCTTACGAATATTACGTTATCTTTTCCTATTCTATCACGCAGAAAACGCGCATACGTATCTGCAAAAACAAGCATTCCGCCTACATGTCCGAAATGAAGTTCTTTATTTCCATATGGCATTCCACCTGTTACTACTGCTCTTTTTGGAAATTCAGGACGTGGTATTTCAAATGTTTTCTGTTTTTTTGCATCATTAGACATATTTTTATTTCCTTTCATAGGTCTTAAAATTCATCATATATTATAACATATTAGCACCCGAATTGCAACCCCGTAAATCAGAATATTATTATTTGACTTTAATATTTATATATGTTAAAATTAATTGTATCAGTTTAGATGCATCTAATTTTCAATAATTATAATCAGGAGGATTAAATGGATATAAATTCACTTAAACCTGAAAAGGTTTTCAGATTTTTCAATGAAATTTCACAAATACCAAGAGGTTCGGGAAACACTTCAAAAATTGCCCAATACTGCCTTGATTTTGCTGCAAAAAGAAATCTTAAAGCTGTTATGGATGAAGGTGACAACGTTATAATATATGCCGATGCAACAAAAGGCTATGAAAACAGTGAGCCTGTAATAATTCAGGGACATATGGATATGGTTTGCGAAAAGACTCCGCAATGCACAAAAAATATGAACATAGACGGACTTTCTCTATGTACTGATGGTGAATGGCTTTGGGCAGACGGTACTACCCTTGGCGGAGATGATGGTATTGCTCTTGCATATATGTTTGCCCTGCTTGATTCGGATGATATTCCTCATCCACCTATTGAAGCTGTTATAACACGTGATGAAGAAACAGGTATGTTCGGTGCAGAAAAATTCTGTGCAAGTCTTGTAAAAGCAACAAAAATACTGAATATCGACATGGAAGAAGAAGGAACTCTTACTGTCAGCTGTGCAGGTGGAATTACCTGTAATTATTCTGTACCTCTTTCTGCACCATCTGACAAAGCAGATTTTGCATTTGAAATCTCGGTAGACGGACTTCTTGGCGGTCATTCAGGTGTTGATATTGATAAAAATCGTCATAATGCATTCCGCTTACTTTGCGAGCTTTTGAAGAAAATCACAGAAAATAATATAACATTTAAAATTTCAGATATATCAGGCGGCGGAAAATTTAATGTTATCCCAAAATCTGCTTCTGCAATAATCGGTATTAATTCAGACTGTTATTCACATCTTGTTGATATCTGTAGTTCTTTTAAGTCAGAATTTGATGATAAATACTCCAAATATGAGCCTGATGCTGTATTTTCGGTTAAATCGTTATCTGAATCATATACTTTCTACGATTTAAACTCAACTGATAAAATAATCCGCTTTATTTCCGGTGTTCCAAACGGTGTTCAGAATTTCAGTGAAAACATTCCTGATCTCGTTGAAACTTCACTCAATCTTGGAGCTGTTTCATTAAAAAGCGATTTATTATTGGCTCACCTTTTAATAAGAAGTAACAGTTCGGATAAAATGCATGTTCTTATAGAAAAACTCGAAAAATTCTCATGTAATTTTGAAGCTTCATGCAGCTTTGACTCAGAATATCCTGCATGGGAATATCGTGAAAATTCTCCTTTACGTGAACTTGCTATCGAAACCTTTACAGAACTTTACGGAAAAGCCCCGATTGTTTCAGCTATTCATGCAGGACTTGAATGCGGCATTTTTTCTAAAAAAATCAACAATGCTGATATAATTTCTTTCGGTCCCGATATAGAAAACATCCACACTCCTGCTGAACGCATGAACATAGCTTCTGTTGAACGTACTTGGAATTATCTCAAAGAAATCCTCAGAAAATTAAAATAATACTTTTCGGCACTGCACATCATATCAACGTAGCAGTGCCTTTATTTTTGGAATAAATTTAATTACAAAGACGCATACTATAATCAAGGCTGTTTATTAATTCTATGCCTTGAAATCGGAGGTTTAATTATGAGTGAAAGTAGATTTTATATCTGCGAAAAATGCGGAAATGTCGTCGGAATGATTCACGATGCAGGTGTACCACTTAAATGCTGTGGAACTGAAATGAAGCACCTTGCACCTCAATCTTGTGATGAAAGCTATGAAAAACATATCCCAATTGTAAATTACGACGGCGAAAGAGTAAGAGTTTCAGTAGGAAATATCTTACACCCTATGACTGATAAGCATAATATTTCTTGGATTTATCTCCAGACAGATCGTGGTGGACAGCGTAAATGTCTTGAACAAGGCGGAAAGCCTGTTGCTACCTTTTCGCTTATTGATGAAAAGCCTCTTAGCGTTTATGCTTTTTGTAGCAATCACGGTATCTGGAAAACAGATGTAAATTAAAAAAACAATTTAAATTATTTTACACTTTTTATTTTGCATTTGTAAATGTTTTTATAACAGGCACTTCTGATATTTATGTCGGAAGTGTCTTTATTTTTATATGTTATTATGTTGACTGTTAAGAAATTCGATGTTATAATAAATTAAACAATAAAAAGGAGATAATTTATTATGAATGAATATATGAAAGCCGCTGTTGAAGAAGCGGAAATTGGCATAAAAAACGGTGAGGGTGGACCTTTTGGCTGTGTAATTGTTAAAAACGGTAATATTGTCGGAAAGGGACATAATCAGGTTGTAAAACTAAAAAATCCTACTTGTCACGGTGAGATTATGGCTATAAGTGACGCTTGTAAAAATCTTGACTCATTCGATTTAACAGGCTGTGAGTTATATACAACAGGCGAACCATGTCCTATGTGCTTTGGTGCAATACTGTGGGCGAATATTTCAAAAGTATATTATGGCTGTAATATTCTTGATACTGAAGATATAGGCTTCCGTGACAGACGTTTTTATGACGACAGCGAAAAACTTAAAAAAGAAATGTTTACCTGCATCGACAGAGAAGAATGTCTGAAGCTTTATAAGCAATATTCCGAAAAGAAAAATAAAAAAGAATATTAATAAAAATGTGACCTCCAAAAATATATGGAGGTCACATTCTGTTTTAAATATTATAAGTTATAATATGATAGCTTTATTGATGTTCATGGAAGAATGATGGCAAAATATCATATACATAATGCACTACATATCCCCACCAGTGTGTTTTACCCGGTGCTACAAGGAAATAGAAATTACCTTCAGAAAGATCTGATGTATAGATGAATTCATTTGTATACTTCTTCATAGCTTCAACCTGTGGAGCAATATTAGGATATGCTATATCATCCGAACCTGTAGCACAGAAGATAAAGTATTCATCAGGCCCATATCCGGACTTTTTAATTGCATTTACAATATTCTGAGCCTTCTCATCTGCCGAATTACCTACCCATGAGTCACCACTGAGAGGCATAAAGTATGCAATGTAATCAATAGCATTAATCAGAGTATGCCATGTACATACCGAGCCCATTGAGAAGCCGCCGAATGCTCTGTGATATCTTGATGCTTTAATATCCTCAAGCGATGTTGATTCAGCGTATGTGCTGTATTTACCTTCAACATGTGGAATAAGATTCTGAAGAAGTTCCTGCCAGAAATCACCCTCATTACTTGAATAGAATGTAGGTGTTACAACGATCATCGGTTCAATATCACCGTTCATAATCATATGGTCAAGTATTTTATGAAGATTAACATCATTTGAGAACAATGTATCCTGATTTTCTCCGCCGCCATGCATAAGATAGAAAATATTATACTTCTCATTTTCGTCATATCCATATGGCAGATATACATTTGCTGATGTCTGTTTATTGCCATGACATGAAGTATAATATTCTTTTACAACCTTACCCTGCTGAGCACAATCGCTTGTATAATTACCAGGGAATTCCTTGAACTGCATATTCTTTATGTATTCAAAGTCATCTTCAGGCTCAACAACAACAGGAGGTTCAGGGAACTCTGTTATCTTTGCAAAGAGATATTCTTCAAGTAAAACTGCATCTGCAATATCTATAACCTTATCCGAGTTTATATCAGCTGATGAAGGAGCTGACATTAAAGGATTGTTAATATAAAATCGAAGCATTGTAAAATCGAATGCAGAAACACACTCGTCACCATCGATATCGCCCAATTTAGTACCGAATACAATATTATCATTTACTGCCCCTACAGAACCTACAGCGATTTCATCCACATAAAAATCAGAAGTTCCGCTTGCAGTTTCAACATATAATACGAAATCCGTTCCATTATCAGGAAGTGTAAATTCAGAGGTCGAAATAACTCCCCATTTTCCCGGCTGAACTGTCATAGAACCTATATGACCATACTGAGCCTCTCCGCCTACATTATATTGGATTGAAAGCATCATTTCAGAAGCTTTTTTACCTGATGGAGATACTGCAACGCTGAATGAATAGCTTGAACCGGCTGTGAATTTACTTCCAAGAGCCATTTGAGAACCTGTCCATGAATCACTTCTGCCGCTTACAAAAAGTGATTTTGAACCTTCAAAAGTATTATCAGAGCTAATTGCAACTGTAGCACCACCTCTTGACTCCCACTCGCCTTCACCACTTTCAAAATTATTGTAGTAATCAAAATCTGAAGCATTCAATGCATTGGCAATAACAGAATTATTTTGCGTTAACATTTCAGGTGAAAAAGCATTGCTTCCTGCAAGCATACAACCACATAAAGTTATAGCGGTTGCGGATTTAAGTATTTTTTTACAATTCAATTTGATTCCCCCTTGAATTTGGTATGCAATTATTGTATTTATTTTTTCTTTTATATAGTTATATTATATATTATCATTTTCGATTTGTAAAGCTTTTTTATAAAATTCATTATATTTTAAACCAAATGTTCAAATTTTAAACGCAATATATGATTTACAACACTTATCATATATTTTCACCGTATGATTTTAAGTTATTTTTATTAACATTTTCATTATTAAATTCAGACAATATTCATAAAATTTCCAAATCAAAATCTAGTCAAAAATCTTTAAAAATCCACATTAAAATATTATTATTCGCTTGAAATATAAAACGATATATGTTATAATAAATTAATCTAATTTACATTGGAGGCTAATACATTGACTGCTAAAGAGGAATTTATCAATATTTATAAAGAAAACATTAAAAGGCAAGGTGCAGACAATCTTCTTGATTATCTTATAAACAAATCAGACTTCTTTACCGCACCAAGCAGTACACGCTTTCATGGCTCTTATGAGGGCGGTCTTGTTCAACACAGTGTCAACGTTTATCATTGTCTTAAAGATTATCTTTCAAGACCACGTGCAAAGGAACTGTATAAAATGGATTATTCAGAAGAAACTATTGCTATAGTTTCTCTGCTCCATGACCTTTGTAAAGTTAATTTCTATTCTGTTGATTACCGTAACGCTAAAAACGATAACGGTGTATGGGAGAAAATCCCCTATTATACTATAAATGATACTATGCCTTATGGTCATGGAGAAAAATCAGTCTACATAATTTCAGGTTACCTTTATGGCGATTCACGTCTTACACGTGAAGAAGCTTTTGCTATTCGCTATCATATGGGATTTTCCGGCAACGAGGATAAAAACTCTATCGGAAAAGCACTTGAAATGTATCCACTCGCTTTCGCGCTCAGTGTAGCTGATATGGAAGCTTCTTACTACCTTGAAGGCAGTAACAAATAATCTTAGGAGGATTTTTATGTTCTGGTACGACAACGCAATTATTTATCATATTTATCCACTCGGATTCTGCGGCGCCCCAACTTTTAACGATGACGGTCCTATAGAATACCGACTTGATAAAATTTACGAATGGATTGACCATTTTAAAAAGCTTAACATTACCGCTGTATATTTTGGACCTGTATTCGAATCAGTTCAACATGGCTATGATACTACTGATTATACTAAAATTGACCGTCGTTTAGGTGATAATGAGTCATTTAAGAAGATATGCCGTACTCTTCACGATAACGGAATAAAAATCATTCTTGATGGTGTATTTAATCATGTTGGAAGAAAATTCCCTAAATTTGTTGATATCCAGCAAAACGGCAGAAATTCAGCATATTGCGGATGGTTTCAAAATCTTAATTTCGATGGAAACAGTCCATGCGGTGATAACTTCTGGTATGAGGGTTGGAACGGTCATTATAACCTTGTTAAGCTTAATCTCAGAAATCCTGAAGTATCAGATTATATAATAAATTGTGTTAATTTCTGGATTGATGAATTTGACATCGACGGTATCCGTTTTGATGCCGCAGACTGTATTGATTTTGATTTCTTCAAACGTATACGCCAATTCTGCAAAAATAAAAAGCATGATTTCTGGCTTATGGGCGAAATTATTCATGGTGACTATAAAAGATGGGCTAATAACGATATGCTTGATAGTGTTACTAACTATGAATGCTATAAAGGTCTTTACTCTTCACATAATGATAAAAATTATTTTGAAATTGACTATTCAATTAATCGCCAATCAGGTAATTATGGTATTTATAAAGATGTAAATTTATATACATTTGTAGATAACCATGACGTTAACAGACTTGCAAGCACACTTAATAATCCGGAGCATCTTAAAAATGTATACACTATGCTTTATACTATACCCGGTATTCCTTCAATTTATTACGGAAGTGAATTCGGTATACATGGTAGAAAAGAAAATAATTCTGATGATAACCTTCGTCCATCACTTGACATAAATAATATCCCGGATAAAAACAATTCACTTCTTGAGCATATTATTAAGCTTGGCAGAATCTATATGGCTTATCCTGCACTCAGAACAGGAACATATTCTACTATAATTATCAGAAATCAGCAAATCTTATTTAAAAAACAGCTTGGCGAACAAATTATTTACATCGCTCTCAATCTTGAAGATAAAGATTTTGATTTCAATTTCCATTCTGATGTACCAAATTTGGTTGACGTTATAAGTGGCGATAAAATTTATGTAGATAATTATAATGCTTCATTTAAAGCAAAACCTTTTTCCTCATTTATTATGGTAACTGACGATATTGTCAATAATATCCCAGATGTTCAGGATAATAAAATCGAACTAGAAGAAAATAAAGAAACTGAAATTATAATTGGTGCAAAATATCGTCATTTCAAAGGAAATATGTATGAAGTTATTGCTCTTGCTAAGCATAGTGAAACTCTTGAAGAACTTGTCGTATATAAGGCTCTTTATGGTGATGGTCAGGTATGGGTAAGACCAAAATCACTTTTCACAAATATGGCAGGAAATGACAGACGTTTTACTCTTTGTAATGAATAATTAAACCACAAACCGTTCATAATAATTCAGCAGGGATAAATATTATGATTATGTCCCGTCGGTTATCGCTATACAAAATACGGTTTTCCGCACAGCCAATTTGTGATTTCCGACTGTGCGGAGAAAGGTGGATTATTATGAATAATCAGAATAATAACCAGAATCAGCAGAACCAGAACAACTCAAAGAACAGTCAGAACAGTTCAAATAGCCAGAACAAGAACAACCAGAACTCTCAAAACAAGAAAAACGAAAACTATAACGACTAATTCAAATTAAAAAGGTTATCGGAATTTTTCCGATAACCTTTTATTTTGATATTAAAAACCTTTTCTTTTTACTTTCTTAGCAAATTTAGCATCAATTTTGGCAAGTCTTTTCTTTTCCTGTGCTGATTTTATAAGGTCTTTTCTTGAATTATCCAATTCATCTGTATCTGTCTTCTCTTTATTCGAATCATTAGATATCGGAGGCACAACACTACTTGATGAATCGCCTAAAAGCTCGTTAAGACGTTGTTTGTAAATAGAACTACCGTCACTATCACCCGTATTAGACTTAATCATTCCGGTTCCCATAGAAAGCGGTGACTGAATGCTGTTATATACACTTCCGCCTACCATACCTGTATTACTGTTTGCAGACTGTGTATAATAATTATTTTGTGGTGTTGAACCATATGGAGCCTGAAATACCATCGACTGTTCTGCACTCTGTTGTGGGTAAGGTGCTTGATAGCTCATTGAATCAGTCGCCTGAGAAGCATACTGTGCCTGATAATCTGTTGCCTGAGGCTGATTTACCTGACCATATGCCGATTGATAATATGACTGCCCCATATTCTGCTGAGCATAACTATTGTTATCGACAGACTGATTATAGTAATTAGCTGTATTTTGATTGTTGACAGTATTATTCTGCTGTGCGTAATAAGAATTATCAGTCTGCGACTGTACATATGGATTAGTCTGTGGCTGAGTATAAGCATAATTTGTCTGCTGTACTGACTGCACATTTCCATATGGATTATAAGGATTTGCATATTGCTGTCCCTGTACCGACTGAGTCATATATGAATTATTTACACCATACGCTGCATTTTGATACGCTGTTTGCTGAACAGCCTGCTGATTAGAATTAACAGATGTTGTATTAGCATTATATGACTGTTGTGATGGCATACTGTATAATGCTCTTGGTTTAGGTGTTTCATTTGTATACGATTCAAAATTTGGTGAACCGTCCTGCTGAGTAGGAGGTGGAGTCTGCTCACTACTTTCTTTTGGTGCTTCATAGAAAGGATTACTTTCATCAGCTGATACACTTGAAACAAAGTCTACCTCAGCTCTGTTTGTTTGATACTGCACTGTATTTCCGACATTCTTAATTCCCGAATTATCAGTATTCTGAGGCGTTTTATTTTCATCTGAAACAATTTCAGTCTGATTTACAGATTTTAACTGCTTACTCTGAGTTGAACCATTTAACGTACTGCTTTGATACATATTGTTGTAAGCATAACTCTGCT
>SVNL01000031.1 GCA_015066925.1 Ruminococcus sp. | reverse complement strand
TTTACATCTCCTTTCAAAAAAGCTTTATAATTATTATAACACTATAAATTAAATTTGTAAATACAAAATTAGGTTATAAACGAGGTTTTTTCAAAAAATGTTCCACATGGAACATTTTTTTGATATGCTAAAATTCCCATTTGTAGGGGAAGATATCATCTTCCCGTAAATTAAATGAAACATCAATAGGGCGGATAATATCCGCCCCTACATATAACATACAAAAGCAAATATGTAGGGGAAGATATCATCTTCCCGTAAATTAACAGAAATTTCAGAAAAACAGGGAAAAAAGTGTTGAAATTCAGGGAAAAATGTAGTATACTATTAGTGTGTAAATATTCTAAAAATCAAGGTAAATGAATTTTATGCATAAAATTATGCATATTTTTAATTTTATGCACCTTTTAATGCATATTTATAAAAAAACTTGAATATTTATGCAAAAAACACTTGACATTATTAAATTAAGGTGTATAATAAAATTATATCATAAATTAACGTTAATCGGAGGTTTTTAGTTATGGCTAAAGAAATCAAAAAGGTAGTTCTTGCATACTCAGGCGGACTTGATACTTCAATCATTATTCCGTGGCTCAAGGAAAACTATAATAATTGTGAGGTAGTATGCGTATCAGGCGACGTAGGTCAGGAAAGTGAGCTTGAAGGTCTTGAAGAAAAGGCAATTAAAACAGGTGCATCAAAGCTCTATATCGAACACCTTACAGAAGAATTCATAACAGATTATGTATTCCCAACAGTTCAGGCAGGTGCAGTATATGAGAACAGATATCTTCTCGGTACATCATTTGCACGTCCGATTATCGCAAAGAGAATAGCAGAAATCGCTATCGCTGAAGGTGCAGACGCAATTTGCCACGGCTGTACAGGTAAGGGTAACGACCAGGTTCGTTTCGAGCTTGCTATCAAGGCTTTTGCTCCTGATATGGAAATCATCGCTCCTTGGAGAATATGGGATATCAAATCAAGAGAAGAAGAAATCGAATATGCAGAAGCACATAACATTCCACTTAAAATAAATCGTGAAACAAACTATTCAAAGGATAAGAATATCTGGCACCTTTCACACGAAGGCCTCGACCTTGAAGACCCTGCAAACGAGCCACAGTATGAAAAGGAAGGCTTCCTTGAAATGGGTGTATCACCACTTCAGGCTCCTGATAAGCCTACATACGTTACAATCCACTTTGAAAAGGGTGTTCCTACTGCAATCGACGGTAAGGAAATGGGCCCTGTTGAACTCGTAAAGACACTCAATAAGCTTGGCGGAGAAAACGGAATCGGTCTTGCTGATATAGTTGAAAACCGTCTTGTTGGTATGAAGTCAAGAGGCGTGTATGAAACTCCGGGCGGAACAATTCTCTACCACGCACACGAGGTTCTCGAAACAATCTGTATTGATAAGGAAACTTCAAGAGTTAAGCAGTATCTTGCAATCAAGTTTGCGGATATCGTATACAACGGTCAGTGGTACACACCACTTCGTGAAGCTATGAGCGCATTCGTAACAGAAACTCAGAAGACAGTTACAGGTGATGTAAAGCTCAAGCTCTACAAGGGCAACATTATCAACGCAGGCGTAACTTCACCATACACACTCTATGATGAAGAAGTTGCTACATTCGACGAAGACAACGTTTACAATCAGGCTGACAGTGCAGGCTTTATCAACCTCTTCGGACTTCCTGTAAAGGTTAAGGCTAAGCTCGATCAGAAGAGAAACAACAAGTAATTGTATTAAGCGACATATTAGGTAACGTATCAAGTAATATATTATCAGGCAGGGGAGCCTTTCTCTCCTGCCTGTTGTGGTTTTTATAATGAAAGGAATAAAATGATGGATTTCAGAAATATTGAAGGTGCAGAAGAGCTTTTTCGCTCAGTAAATGGTATATCGGACGGCAGTAATAACATTTTTTTTGCGTTCAAGAATACAAATCGTGAGGGCATGAAAGCAGGTCTTGCAGGCGGAATGATTGGTGCGGGACTTCCGGGTATTATAATAAGCAAGGTAGCGGTTACAGATTCAGTAGTGCTCAACGGAAGCTTCGCAGCACTTTTAATAAATCAGACAGAAAGAGGCCTGGGAATAATTCCAATGGACCAGAAAGGGCTTCAGTTAACATTAAATGTAAATAAGCTTGTACCCGATACAGAAAACTATATCTTTATTGAAAATGAGGCTATCAGCGAAATAAAGGTAAAGAATTTCAGCTTCTTAAATAAAAAGCTTCAGAAAGTCAATATATCAATCGATAAGATAAAGCTTTATCTTTTGGCAAGAGTTGCTGAAAAGGACATTCCGTATCATGAGAAAAACTTCGCAGTCTTTATGGATAAGTACAAGAAAAAGTAAGCTTATTGCAGGCTTTAGAAGAAAGCAAAAATAAAAAGGAGAATCATACAATGGCAAAGATGTGGGCAGGCAGATTTTCAAAAGAGGTTGACGAAACAGTAAACGCATTCAATTCCTCAATCGCATTTGACGGAAGAATGTATCGTCATGATATACAGGGCAGTATCGCACACGCAACAATGCTTGGTGACTGCGGAATAATCACAAAAGAGGACAGCCTTGCAATAATCGAGGGGCTTAAAGGAATTCTCGCTGACATTGAAAACGGCACACTCGAATTCGATATGACAGCCGAGGATATCCATATGTTTATAGAAGCAGAGCTTACAAACAGACTCGGCGACGTAGGAAAAAGACTTCATACCTCACGTTCAAGAAATGACCAGGTAGCAGTTGATATAAGACTTTATCTGCGTGATGAAATCGAAGAAATCTACGCGCTTGTAAAGGAGCTTGCAGTTTCGATTTACAACCTTGCGAAAGAGCATACCGAAACGGTAATGCCGGGATATACACATCTCCAGAGAGCACAGCCCATAACATTTGCACATCACCTTTTAGCATATGTACAGATGCTTGTGCGTGACCTTGACAGATTAAAGGATACCGCAAAGAGAATGAACTATTGTCCACTCGGAAGCGGAGCACTTGCAGGAACAACATATAAAATCAACAGAAAACAGACAGCAGAGCTTCTTGGCTTTACTGCACCTATGGCAAACAGTCTTGACGGAGTTTCAGACAGAGATTTCTGTGTAGAGCTTAACTGTGCGCTTTCACTTATCATGACACACCTTTCAAGATTTTCCGAGGAAATAATAATGTGGTGCTCATGGGAATTCAAATTCATCGAGCTTGACGACGCCTATGCAACAGGCTCATCAATAATGCCGCAGAAGAAAAATCCTGATATAACAGAGCTTATCAGAGGCAAGACAGGAAGAGTAAACGGCGACCTCGTAACACTTCTTACAATGCTCAAGGGACTTCCTCTTGCATATAATAAGGATATGCAGGAGGATAAAGAGGCAATATTTGACGCAATCGACAACGTAAAGCTTTGCGTAAAGACATTTACTCCAATGCTCACAACAATGAGAGTAAACAAGGAGAATATGAGAAATGCCGCAGCCAAAGGCTTTATAAATGCAACAGACTGTGCAGATTATCTTGTTAAAAAGGGAATGCCATTCAGAGATGCATATAAAATTACAGGAACACTTGTTGCTGAATGTATATCAA
The DNA here is from genome assembly GCA_015066925.1 of Ruminococcus sp. GTDB lineage: Bacteria > Bacillota > Clostridia > Oscillospirales > Ruminococcaceae > Ruminococcus. The sequence goes on along the minus strand of SVNL01000031.1, from coordinate 14,737 downwards.
AGGACCTTACACTTGAAACACTTCCGCTTGAGAGCTATCAGAAGATGACAGAGCTTTTCACAGAGGACGTATACGAAGCAATAAGCCTTGAAACCTGTGTAAAGGAACGCAAATCAGAGGGCGGCCCTGCACCTGACGCAGTAAAGCTTCAGCTTGAAACAGCAAAGCAGCAGCTGGGGATATAAAATATGAAAAAAAGTGATTTCACATTCATACTTGGCGTAACGCTTATTGCGGGAATAATCTGGATAGCGGTAGAGCTTTTAATGATAAAGCTCCAGTTTCCGAGACATTTCTACATAATCTGGAGAATATCTGTAGTAGTTGTAACGTGTGCGATAACAGTATGGCACGGATTTAAGGAAGAGGACGAAAGCGTTAAGGCACGTCAGGAAAAATACAACAGAAAAAACAGGAGGAATAAATAATGTCTGTAAAGGTTTATATAGATGGACAGGAAGGTACAACAGGATTGAAAATCCTTGAACGCTTTGAGGGAAGAAATGATATAGAGCTTATAAGAATAAGTGAAGAAAAGCGTAAGGATTCAAAGGAAAGAGCAAGACTTATAAATATGTCTGATTATACCTTTCTGTGTCTGCCTGATGCGGCGTCAAGAGAAGCAGTATCGTTCATAGAGAATGAAAACGTAAGAATTATCGACGCTTCTACCGCACACAGAACAAATCCTGAATGGGCATATGGATTTCCTGAGCTTTCAGAGGCTCACAGAAGCAAGATAGTAAATTCAAAAAGAGTAGCAGTACCCGGCTGTTACGCAAGTGGATTTAATGCGATAGTATATCCGCTTGTAGCAAACGGAATTATTCCTGCTGATTTTCCTGTATTTGCATATGCTACCTCAGGCTACAGCGGAGCAGGCAAAAAGGCTATTGCCGTATACGAGGGTGAAGAAAAGCCATATGAATATAATTCACCAAGACAGTACGCTCTTTCACAGGAGCATAAACACCTGCCTGAAATGCAGGCAATATCAGGGCTTTCACACAAGCCGATGTTCAATCCGATAATATGTGATTATTTCAGCGGAATGGTAGTTTCAGTACCACTCCAGACAAGAATGCTTGCAAATTCAGTTACAGCAAAGCAGGTATATGAAATGTATGCAAAGCATTACAGCGGAGCGAAGCTTGTAGAAGTAAAGCCGCTTATGAGCCTTGAAGAGCAGAAGAGCTTTTTCCTTGCTTCCAACACATTAAGCGGACAGAACAAGCTTGAGCTTTTCGTATTCGGCAATGACGAGCAGATTTTACTTGCCGCAAGACTTGACAATCTCGGAAAAGGAGCAAGCGGAGCAGCAGTTCAGTGTCTTAACATAATGATGGGAATTGACGAAACAACAGGACTGGTTTAATTCTGAATTAATTATGATAATAAAATATTTTAAAAAGTATAAAAGCTTCAGTGCAAGACAAATAATCGGGCTTATAATAATGCTTGCGTCTTTATTGATACTTATTGGCGGTATTACAAATATGGATTTAATATTCAATGAATCATTTTTTGATTTTCCGATGTTTATTTCAGAATTGATAATGCCTGATGAAGCGGAAATATTTTTTGCGTTGATATTTAGTGTGTTCTGGATATATTTTGTATTGTTTTTTATACCTCTGCTTATGGTTTTCGGCTTCTTGATGTTTGCAATCAAACCAAATAAAAGCTATATTTCAGAAAGGAATATGTTCGAGCTTTCAAGAGTATTGAAGTGGAATAACATCACACCCGAAATGAAACAAAGTCTTAAAATACCGAACAGATACATAAGATATACAGTTGCAGATGTAAGTAAAGTAACCGAGCGAATGAAAAATGGAGATAGATTGATATTCCTCAAAAGCTATCTGTACACATTTAATACACAGGCAGAAAAAATAGTTATTTTTACTGACGCAAAGCAGTTTGTATTTTCAGACAGCAAAGAGCTTATTAATTCGGAGCCGTTTTTAGAAACCTCAATAATAACACAGATTGGAGAAAAATAAAATGGAACTAAAAAAAGTAGAAAACATAGAATTCGTTGACGGCGGAGTATGTGCCGCAAAGGGCTTCAAAGCCAACGGAATACAGTGCGGACTTGCACATGCAGGTGCACACGTTACAAAGAAGAAAAACGACCTTGCCGTAATTCTGGCAGATAAGGAATGTACAGCGGCGGCAGTATATACAACAAATAAGGTAAAGGGTGCACCAATACTTGTAACAAAGGAGCATCTTAAAAACGGTAAGGCAAGAGCAGTAATCGTAAATTCAGTAAATGCCAACACATGTAACGCAGACGGAGTAGAAAAGGCTTCAAAGATGTGTTCACTTGTGTCAGCAGAGCTTGGAATAGATGAAAATGATGTAATCGTAGCATCAACAGGAGTTATCGGACAGGTTCTTCCGATTGAGCCAATCGAAAAAGGAATGAAATCACTCTGTGAGGGACTTTCATACGAGGGCAACAAAGCCGCATTGGAAGCAATCATGACAACAGATACACAGCCAAAAGAGGTTGCCGTAAAATTTGAAATCGGCGGAAAGACCTGCACAATGGGCGGAATGCTCAAGGGCAGTGGTATGATACATCCTAATATGGCAACAACACTCACATTCATTACAACAGACGCTGATATATCAACCGAGCTTTTACAGAGAGCACTCAGCGACGTTGTAAAAATCACACTCAACCGAGTAAGTGTTGACGGAGATACATCAACAAATGATATGGTATGCGTGATGGCATCCGGAATGGCAGAAAATGCTCCGCTTACCAAAGAGGACAACGACTACGAGATATTCAGAAATGCACTTTATGCCGTAATGATGAATTTAGGACGTATGATGGCTCGTGACGGCGAGGGAGCAACAAAGCTTATCGAGTGTTGCTGTAGCGGTGCTGATAGTGAAAAGACAGCGGAAATTGTTGCAAAATCAGTAATAACATCAAGCCTTTTCAAAGCGGCAATGTTTGGAGAGGACGCTAACTGGGGACGTATCTTATGCGCTATAGGATATGCTCAGGCTGATTTTGATATAAGCAAGGTAGATGTTTCAATCGGCTCATCAAAAGGAACAATTGATGTTTGCAAAAACGGAGCAGGCGTTGATTTCTCAGAAGAAACAGCAAAGACAGTACTTGAAGAAGAGGAAATACAGATTTACATCAATCTTAACGCAGGAGGCATGACAGCTGTAGCATGGGGCTGTGACCTTACATACGACTATGTTAAAATAAACGGAGATTACAGAAGCTAAGGAAAAATTATGTTTAATAGAGATGAAGAATATATCCGTAAAGAAGAGGAATTCATAGACGACCCCGAAAAAGACAGCTCAGTGCTGTCCGAAACATCAGAAACTAATGTAAGCAATACATACGGGTATACACCGTCATACGAAACAGATGCCAACGGAGTATTTACAGAAGTACTTGAATATAAGGAAGAGATACTCTGGTCAAAGAAGAAAAGCGGCAAGCTTAGCAAGGAAGAAAAGGAAACAATGCGTAAAACCTTGTTTATGGCAGTTATATGGACGTCTATTTCGTTATTTACATTTCTGGCATCCTTTCTTCACATTGAGGGAAGCCGGAATAACGGAATAGGAATGTTCGTCGGCGCATTGTTTACTTTTATAGGCTTATGGCTGTTTAAAATGGCAATACCCAAGAAAAATGTCTGGTATGCGGTAACGGATAAGAGGGTAATTGTATGTAATAAAAAAGGAGCAAAATACAGCTCATATCTATTTTCGAATATAGTAAATCTTAGAATGAGAAGAGAAAAAGACGGAACAGGAACTATAATGTTCAATTATGCAAGAGTATTCTCATTTGATAATCCAACAGTATCAGCAAAAAACAAAAAGCTTGTAATTAACCTGAACGGACCTTCTGATGAGAGATATTCAAACGCGGAGCATACGACCTCGATAACAGGTGATGATATTATAATCAGCTCAGTGGATAATCCCGAGTATGTATACAATATAATTGAAAAGCGAGTAAAAGAGGCAGAAATTTCATAAAAGAAATAAGTTAACAAAAGAATTTACAGAATGTTAATTGACGAAATAAATGAAAATGATAAAATATAAATAGGGAGAAAATAAAAAAATGCCTTTTAATAATAACAGCGACGAGGAATATATAAGAAGTGAAGATGAATTTGTAAGAGGCTCAGATCAGATGTATTCATCAAATACAAATTCAACATCTTCACAAGATTACCGTACATATTCAGACGGCACATTTGAACATCTTCTTATGCCGGGAGAGAATATTCTGTGGTCGGGCGAAAGAGATATGACTCTGATGAACGGCGGCAAGGGCGGCTTTAGCCTCTTCAGCATAATAGCTATTGTTATGGTATTAATAACGGTGGCAGGATTTGTTACATTTTTTTCTGTGCTTAAGAACTCGTTTGTCATTGAATTTGGCGATCTTTTTTCGACGTCCCCGGTTATAACGATTATGTCAGGCATGTTTTTACTTATACCGATAATATTGATTGTAACAGTCATAAGTAACATTTCTGGTAAAGGTAAAAAATCAAAAAGCCGGTTGTTTGAAAAATATGCAATTACAGGTAAAAGAGTACTCCTCTGCTACAACAACAGGGCTATATGTGCAGACCTTTCAGATATTACGAATATAAGAGTAATGCGTGAGTCAAGCGACTACGGACACATATTATTTATAATACATACAGGGATAATGTATTGCGGTACGTCATCTCATGCCAGTACCATGAGAATAAGAGGCGGAAAAGCTTTTTATAATATTGAACATCCGAGCGAGGTTGCAGCAATTCTTGAAGATGCAATCAGAGCCTGTAATATTAATTGAAAAAAAGGGAGAGTATAAAAGCAAATGAATAAAATTTCAAATAAAGACAGATCACAGGTGCTTATAGATGCACTTCCATATATCCAGATGTACAACAACAAAATAGTTGTAGTAAAATACGGCGGAAACGCAATGACAAATGACGAGCTTAAAGACGCCGTAATGAGTGATATCGTTCTTCTGTCGCTTGTAGGGGTAAAGGTAGTTTTAGTACACGGCGGCGGTCCTGAAATAAACGATATGCTCAAAAGACTTCAGATAGAAAGCAAGTTCATAAACGGACTCAGATATACCGACGCAGAAACTATCGAAGTAGTAAAAATGGTGCTTTCGGGCAAGGTAAATAAAGAGCTTGTACAGCTTCTTGCACAGCATAAGGGAAGTGCAGTAGGTCTTTGCGGAATAGACGGAAGAATGCTTATGGCAGAAAGAAAATACGGGGAAAACGGTGAAGATTTAGGATATGTAGGCGATATAGTAAAGGTAAATACAAAGCCTATAACAGACGCAATCGCAAACGGAAATATTCCCGTAATCGCAACAGTCGCAACAGATGAAAAAGGAAATACATACAACGTAAATGCCGATACAGCCGCCGCAAGAATAGCCGCAGAGCTTAAAGCAGAAAACCTTATATTAATGACAGATATAGCAGGTCTTTTAAGAGATAAGGACGATCCTTCAACACTCATTCCGTCACTTAACATAAGCGAGGTACCGTTTATGAAGCGACAGGGAATAATCTCAGGCGGAATGATACCGAAGATTGAATGCTGTGTAGAAGCAATAAGACGAGGCGTAAAGAAAACAGCTATAATAGACGGAAGAGTGCCACATTCAATACTCATAGAAATACTTTCAAATGAGGGAATCGGTACACAGTTCACATGATAAAAAATCTGATAATACTATCGCCCGTAATTCTCGGAGCAATACTTGTAATTGCAGGAATTATTGTGAAAAAAAGACCGAGAGGGAAAATAAAAAACGGAATATATACACAGGCTTATATAATTGATACGGCAGAAAGAACAGCATATTATAAGCGAAATCCGTATCGTACAAAGTCGCCGATAGTAGAATTCGAAACACAGGAAAACAAATCGGTAAGAGCAGTTTATGCATATTTTATCCACGAGGACAGCTATAAATATCGTATCGGAGATACAATAAAAATATGTTACGATAAAAAAAATACAAACAGATTTCATATTGAGGACGACGGCAGTCACAGTGAAATATCGACAATCCTGATAGGCGCAGGAGCAACAATGATAGCCGCTGTAGTGCTTCTTGCAGTAAGATACGGAATCTGATATAATACAGTAAAGGAGAGAAAAGAAAATGAATACCATCGAGAAATTCAACGAAAACGTAATGCAGACCTACGGCAGATATCCCGTAGTGTCTGAGCAGGGCGTAAACTGTGTCTGCACAGATGAGAACGGAAAGACCTATATTGATTTCGGAAGCGGTATAGGAACAAATTCGCTCGGCTATTGCAATGAAAAATGGACCGAGGCTGTATGCAAACAGGTAAAGACAATTCAGCACACTTCAAATTATTACTATACAAAGGTTCAGGCAGAATTTGCCGAAATGCTTTGCAGTGCAACAGGATATTCAAAGGTATTTTTCGGAAACAGCGGTGCAGAAGCAAATGAGTGTGCAATAAAAATTGCGAGAAAATACAGCTTCGATAAATACGGAATGGGAAGAAGCAATATAATAACTCTAAAAAACAGCTTCCACGGACGTACAATGTGTACACTTTCAGCAACGGGACAGGACGTTTTCCACAACTACTTTTTCCCGTTTGTAGAGGGCTTTATAAACGTTGAAGCAAATAATATATCAGATTTAAAGGAAAAGCTTGATGACAGCGTATGCGCAGTAATGCTTGAATACGTTCAGGGCGAGGGCGGAGTAATTGCCCTTGATAAAGACTTTGTAGACGCCGTTTACGAGCTTTGCTCAGAAAAGGATATACTCGTTATAGCAGATGAGGTACAGACGGGTATAGGAAGAACAGGAAAGCTTCTTGCAGGTGAACACTATGGAAAGCGTGCAAATATTACAACGCTTGCAAAAGGCTTAGCAGGGGGACTGCCGATTGGTGCTTGTCTTGCCGACGAAAAATGCGACAGCGTTCTTACAGCAGGAACTCATGGCTCAACATTCGGAGGAAATCCTGTATGCTGTGCAGGAGGGAAAGCAGTCCTTGAAACAGTTCTTGCGGATGGATTTCTTGAAAGTGTAGCGGAAAAAGCAGAGATATTCCGTACAGAGCTTGGAAAAATAAGTGAAATAGAATCAGTAAGCGGACTTGGAATGATGATAGGCTGTAAGCTTAAAACAAAACAAGCCGCAGACGTAGTAAAAGCGGCACTTGATGAGGGGTTGTTGCTGCTTACAGCGAAAGAGAAGGTAAGACTTCTTCCACCGCTGACAATAAGTGAAAAAGAAATGACGGAAGGTATAAATATTATTCGCAAACTGCTGGAGGTGTAGTTTATGAATCTGTTTATAGTGCCCAAGGGCGGAAAATTTGTCGTACAGGATAAAAAAGAGCGTGTAATATATACCATAAAGAAAAAATCATTCGGTTCGAAATATATACTGTATGACGCAAGCAGCTACGAGCTTTATTCACTCGTACAGACCGTTAACGGAAAGAAGCCTTCATTTGAAATAATACTGAACGATAAACCGATAATGTTAATGCAGTGCCTGTCAGTATTTCTTGACCCTAGCTTTGAATGCAGAGGAAGTGATATGAACTTTCAGCTGAAAAGCAAAAACAGAAAGGCATTCAAAATTATAAAGAACGGTCACGAGGTAGGAAGTCTTAATACCGTAGTAATGATGACGGGTGAGCTTCAATATGAAATTACAATCAACGATAAGGATTTCGACGACTATGTTTCGCTTTTTGCAATAGCAATTGACAGAGCATTCGGCGATATAAATAAAAGTAAATAACGAAAGGAAAAAATATAAATATGAAACATCTTTTAAAAATGCTTGATTTATCAACAGAGGAGATAATAGATATTTTAAATCTTGCAGACCAGCTTAAATACGAGCTTAAACACGGTATACCACATAATCATCTTAAAGGAAAAACTCTCGGAATGATATTCCAGAAGGCATCAACAAGAACAAGAGTATCATTTGAAACAGGTATGTATCAGCTTGGCGGATACCCATTGTTCCTCTCATCAAACGATTTGCAGATAGGCAGAGGCGAGCCTGTACAGGATACAGCAAGAGTACTCTCACGCTATCTTGACGGAATAATGATAAGAACCTTCGACCAGAAGGAAGTAGAAGACCTTGCAGAATACGGTGAAATTCCGATAATCAACGGACTTACTGACTTCTCACATCCATGTCAGGTGCTTGCAGACCTTATGACAATCAGAGAGTTCAAAAACAGCTTTGAAGGCTTGAAGATGTGCTTTATCGGTGACGGAAACAATATGGCAAATTCACTTATCGTAGGCTGTCTTAAAGTTGGAATGGAAGTAGCAGTTGCTTGTCCTGAGGGATACCGTCCTGCACAGGAAATCCTCGACTTTGCAAAGGAATACGACTGCTTCACAATAACAGATTCACCAATGGAAGCTGCAAAGAATGCAGATGTACTTATCACAGACGTATGGTCATCAATGGGACAGGAAAGTGAAATAGAAAAGCGTAAGATTGCGTTCAAGGGTTATCAGATTAACGACGAGATAATGACAGCCGCAAAGCCTGACGCAATGGTAATGCATTGTCTGCCTGCACATCGTGAAGAAGAAATCACAACAAAGGTATTCGAAGAACACGCAAACGAAATCTTCGAAGAAGCTGAAAACAGACTCCACGCACAGAAAGCCGTAATGGTAAAGCTTATGGCTGAGTAATTTTATCGCAGATATAAGCTATAAAAGTTTAATCCCAAGGAGAATAATCTCTTTGGGATTTTTTATGCTTATTTATTATACGAATTAATGTAGTGGCGTTTAGCTTATTATACCGAAAAAATAAGCTTTATCATTTCAAATCGCCGAATTCATAGCTCTTTATGCGCCATCTGCCCTCATGATAGGAGAATGTAGCTTTTCCATAGCCGAAAAGATCATCGTCCTCATTTGTTATAGCTGAGAAATAGTTCATTGCAGGATCGGTAACAGTCACGCCTTTTTCTGTACGGAACTGATAGAAAGAACGATATGCGTGTTTTACGTAGATCGAACTGTCCTTTTCAATCAGGCAGTTATCGCATTCGCGAAGAAGATTGTTTTCAAGCAAACCTGTGCAGGTGGCAGAAATGAAGTTCTTTACATTGGCGATCGATTTAAAACGGGAGTCCGTTACCTTTGCATAGCCCTCAACAGCCGAGTCTTCTGTTGTATACTGGGGACTTGCATTGAGTACTGCCATGATAGCATTAAAGTCTTTCATTCTTGCTGCTGCGATCTCACTCTTATCGGCGATCCTTTCGTCTTCTGCCTGCTCCTGATCAACAATATCATTTATTCGGTGTTTCTGCGTCTGAGAGTGAAATCTCCTGCCTTCAATTCATCGACTGTTCCGCTGTCAGTCTTAGGGAAGCCTATCCATGCCATTCCGCTTGCATTATAGAAATTGTACCATTTGCCGTCACTGTTTTCGCTGAACATCTCGTTTCCTATCTTGATAAAGCCCTGCTCTGTTGAGTTATTGGGATATGTCACGGTATAGGTACCGTTTGCGCTGATATCAAAAACTCTGCCGTCTCCGTTCAGTTCTTCCCATTCGCCTGCTATTGCGGAAAAGTCAGCGTTTACTGATAAGAGCTGCCCCATTCCGCCGTTTCCGATGAGATATGCATTGGGGTTGTTCTGCTGACAGTAGCAGCTGATAAAGAACTTATCGCCCTCATAGAATGCAAAGAACGGAACGCTGTAATCTCCGCCTAATGTATCATAATCCACCTTTACCGTGCCTGAATGAGTATTGCCGTCAAGGTCTGTATATGTGTATGTGCCGTCTGATTTTACATCGATAATGCCGTTGTCAGTTGCTCCCACTGTAATATTCTTACCTTCGGGAGCTGTTTGATACTTCCACTGTCCCACAAGCTCGCTTATGTCAGTAATTAATTCCTGTGTATTTTCCTGCGGCACATAATCTTGTATCTCCTTGATATAGACTGCGCTTACATAACCCGATTTGCCGTTATAGCTTGTGCAGTACCAACCGGCTTTTCCGCATGAGTAAATATCTATCTGAGTTTGGTCGGGGATTGCATCGATTATATCTGCTGTGGGGGAAGGCTCGTTTCTGAGGTTGAGAACGTCCCCCTGAGTATCAACATATGCGCCGAATAATCGGTCTTCCTCTTTCAGAATGAGAGTGCTGTTTGTTTCATCATTAGCAGATGTATCGTTTTTTATGGTATCCTTTGACTTTTCTGCCCCATTTGAAGCTGTTGTTGTCTTTTCATCTTTTGATGTTTCTGCTACAGTTGTTGTCACAGCTGCCTTTGTGGGAACTGTATTGTCAGATGTCCCGCCGCTTTCTGTGCCTGTGCATGATACCATAGAAGCTAACATTGTAAGTATTGCCAGACAAGAAATCATTTTTCTCATAATAATAACCTCATTCCTTAAAAATATCTTTGTTTCGGCGCTTTGCCTTTACTGTGATTATATAATAGTACATTATTTCGGACTTGTGTGCGGAATTACAAATTTGTAATCGCTTTTTCAGCAGCTTGTGAATAACATTCCGTCAGCCACATTTCCATAGTAGTCGTGCCACAGGAGATTTGCGTCATTATCGGTGTAGAACATGGCGCTGCCGTTATTATAAATTTCCGTATTTGTGCTCTGACCTTCCTCGGTATATAAATAATTCACGTTTATTCCCGTACCGTTGCAGACAAGGGCGTCATTCTCAGCGTCGTATGTACAGATGTATGTCCATATGCTGCCCTCTGCCGCACTGGAGCTCCACTGTACTTCTGCTCTGTATGTCCCGTCACCATTGTTGCTGATACTGATATAGCATCTTCCGCAGCTCCAGTTACCCATGAATCTCTTGACTGCTGCTAAGGTAGCGTCAGGCTCTCCTGATGCGTCGCCGTCGGCTAATCCAAATACTGATGAGCTGCTGTCAAATCCCGAAACCAGTGCAGGAGACATATTTTCACGGGCTGTAAGACGGAAGCTCTCCCACAGAGTACCGTCCGCTCTGTAGAAGCAGTACCAGATATTTGTAACATCGTCGGCGCCGAGCACCTGACGTTCTATCTCGATATTGCCGTATTCGCTTCCGCCGCCGCTATATGCAAGCCTGTATGTTCCGTCGCCGTCAATGGTAAGAGCGCGGGTATCGAGGACGTTTTCCTCATACCATACACCCGCTATCTGCATATAATCGGTCTTTGTAACAGGTGAAGCTCCAGTGTTTTCATCGGATGCAGCTGTTGTGCTGACTTCGCTGTTTTCGGCTTTTTTATTGTCAGTCTTTGCAGCAGTGGTCGATGTATTTTCCGAAGCAGAAGCTGCTGCGGTAGTTGTTACAGCTGCTTTTGTAGGAATCGGATTCTCGGATCTTGTATCGCCTGTATTTCCGCAGCCTGTCATTGCAGCGAGTATACCTGTCATTGCGATAATAATAAAAGTCTTTTTCATAATTATTCTCCTTATCAAAGTAATTCTGTTCTTTGCCTGCAATGCCATTATAGCATTGCAGGCAAAGAACGTGTTGCAAAATTACAAATTTGTAATCGGAAAACATTTTTCAGAATATGACTCGCCTGAGAACGTACTCGCCCTCAGAAGTGGCAGCTATCTCGTATGAGCTCATATCGTCCATATTCAAATGCTTTTTCAAACGGGAAATATTTACCCTTATGGTGTTTTTGCTATCCTCCACATCACAGCCGTAAATGGTCTTGTATATATCATGATAGCTTATACGCGAGCCTATCTGTGAGGCGAGCATAAAGAGTATCTGCAATTCTCGTTGAGGCAATGAATATTCATTGCCATCAAGGGTGGCAGTTCCCGCAAAAAGATCAACAGTAAGTTCGGGAAGCTCTATCTTCGGGTGCTGAGGAGACTGCTTTGCATTGCGGCGGAGCTGTGCTTCTATACGCGCCTTTAATACATTAAGGTCATAGGGCTTGGTTATATAGTCATCGCCGCCGCTGCGGAAGCCCATTACTACGCTATCGTTCTCGTCACGGGCTGTGAGGAATATCACAGGAGCCTGTGTTTTCTGCCGCAATATCTTGCAGAAGTCCATTCCGTCGCCGTCGGGCAGCATAACGTCAAGGAGCACAAGGTCGGGAACGCACTCCTCCAGCATAAACGATGCGGTCTGTACCGAATCCGCACAGTGTACGGTATAGCCTTCGTTTTCAAGGAATGTTCTGTTGATACGCATGATGTCTGAATCGTCTTCTACTAATAATATGTGTGACATAATGTTTTCCCCCTGTGATTACAATTTCGTAATTCTGTTCACTTATTGAAAAAAATATGGTATAATGTATTCAACACCATAAAGGAGTGATAAAATGAAAAAGGAAATCTCGAAAAGCCGCGCTTTGCGAAGACGGCTCCTTAGTGTTCTGCTGATATGCCTTATTACTATAATGATAATATTTGTTTCTGTCTTTGATATCGTATATAAACGCTCGACTAATATAGTCACTTCGCATACGTCCAAGATCGCAAGCAAAACCGTTGATACTACTGCTCACGGTTTCTATCAGGTCACCCTTGGAAACCTACAGCTGTCTCTTGAAAGCTTCGGAACCAACATATGTACAGTCCTCGGCTCTTTGCAGGATATACCCGATATAGATCAGGAGCTCGTCCTTGAAACACATATGATGGATTTTTTCAATATAGATGCTTCAAATAAGGGAAACGATGTTATTGGCTTTACTTATTCTAACGGTGAATTCCACAGCATACCTTCCGAGCCCGAGTGTGACCGTATTATTCAGGAAGCTGTTGAAACCATTAATATTGAATATGCAAAAGAGCCCTCCGCTCACTATCAAGGAGGCAGCTTTCAGTCTGAACTTGAACAATATACTGAAAACTGCATGGGAACATATACTATGGAAGGTCAGGGCTTTGTATGCGCATGGGATCATCTGAACAACTACAATGTTCTTTATCCCGATATTTGCTACGGCATAATCATGTTCAACCAGAATTATTATAAAGGCCTTATCAATCAAATCGCAGCTGAGCAGACTGACTCACTTTTAGGTGAAATGAACGGGCTTTTTCAAAAATCAATCTATGTCATGATCGCGGTAATTGCAGGAGTTCTGATATTATTTATCGTGATCTCAGTCATTCTCTCAAAGAAGCTGTCAGATCCTATTGTTTCCGAGCATGATATGCTGGTGAAGGTCAACGAGATGAAGACAACCTTCCTCTCGGACGCTTCCCATGAGTTGAAAACTCCTCTTGCGGCCATGTCGGGATATGCTCAGAATGCAGAAATGGAGCTTGTAAGCGGCGGCGATACGGCTGCCGTACAGGAAAAGCTGAAACGCATCTCCTCGGAAGCCAACCGCATGGCTCTTATGGTAACGCAGATACTTGACGCTACCCGAATTGAGGAAGGTCGAATGGTTCTGGAGCCTGCTCCCTGCGATATAGACAGCCTTGTGCGCGAGACCGTTGAGACCTATTTTGCTGTGCTTAACAAGAACAACAACAGGCTCGCAATACGTATCCCCATTGAATTGCCAAAGGTAAATGCTGACAGCTCAAGATTGCAGCGTGTGTTCGTGAATCTTGTTTCCAACGCTCTGAAGCATACCAAAAACGGTACGATACTTATCAAGGCAGAAGAGGAAGAAAACTTCATAAAAGTGACCGTAATGGATACGGGAAGCGGTATCTCCGAAGAGGATATGCCCCATATATGGGAGCGTTACTACAAGGGAAAACACTCCGAAACAGGCACGGGACTGGGACTTTATATATGCAAGTTCATAATCGAGTCCCACGGCGGCAAGATATGGGCTGAAAGCGAGGTCGGCAAGGGAACGTCGTTTATGTTCACGCTGCCTGTATAATAAATACTTTTACATTATACCATAATTCCAGAAAAAAAGCCAGTGTATTTTATTCGGAATATAATAATTAGTGTTCAGTTGTCAACTATCATTGACAACTGAACAACGGATATGATTAAATAAAGCACTTAAATGCTTGACAAAATATAGATAATATGATATAATATACTAACAATGCGGATATGGCGGAATAGGCAGCTTTACGGCTGAGCGCTGCCTGTGGCAGATGAAGCGAAGTGAGTAAAGGCGCAGTGGTCGAAATTTTGTGAGCGAATGCGAACAGAAAATTTCGGGTACCACAAGAGTCAAGCTGGCTTCGGGTAGCGTCACGCTATTGAATTTATTCATTTCGTCATCATTTCAGCAGTTGAGTGGAACAATTTCTTATGAAATCCACCTCGGTGAAAGAGCCCGACCGAGTAAAAATACGGGTTCAGAATAATATGCGGATATGGCGGAATAGGCAGACGCGCTGGCTTCAGGTGCCAGTCGGGGTAACTCGGTGCAGGTTCAACTCCTGTTATCCGCACCAGTTCATTTAAGATTTTTTTAAGGAGGTGTTATATCATGGCTAAAAATTCAAATTGTTGGACTGTTACTGTTGGCAATGATGTTATTCGTGTAGAAGATGCCGAAAAGTTATATGTAAATGATAAATTACAGGATGTAGCTTACGGTATTACTACTTGCGAAAGATTATACGGAAAGTTATCAGATGGCAAGGAAGTTAAAGTCGTAATAGGAGCAAAAGGTTTTGGTTTAAAAATCCATTGCACAATATTTGTTGATTGCGAATGTGTATT
>SVNL01000107.1 GCA_015066925.1 Ruminococcus sp. | reverse complement strand
AAATCGTTATTTTCAGCACTTATCACATCGTAAATTTCGTCATATTTCTTCCGTATTTCTTGACAAATTGGAAAAAAAAGTTTATAATCTCATTATAGGTGTTTGGTTTACACTTAATCCCTAAAAAACAATGATTATTCCTGCTTTTGCAGGTAAATCACTTGAAATAACTTTATTATATTTTTTCAGGAGGTTATTTAATTATGGCTACTGCTAAAGACAAAAAAGAAATCGCTCAGGTTGCTGAAACAGTTGTTGCAGAAAAAGCTGCTACTCCAACTGAAACAGCAAAGAAACCTGCTGCAAAAACTGCTGCTAAATCTACAACAAAAACAACTAAGGCTGCTTCTAAAACATCTGCAAAGCCAAAGGCTGCTGCTAAGTCAACAGCTAAGGCTAAAGAAGAAGTTTTCATTCAGCTCGCAGGAAACGAAATTACTGCTGAAGAACTTATCGCTAAGTCTAAAAAGCTCGCAGGCATTAAGACTATCAAGTCTGTAAATGTTTATGTAAGACCTGAAATCAACAGAGTTTTCTACGTTATTAACGGTGACGTATTTGGTGACTTTGACCTTTATTAATAACTAACAAAATCCGGAGAAGAAATTAAACCTTCTCCGGATTTTTTTAATTTCATTATATTGCAATTACAGCAAACTCCAAAACATTTTGAAGCTTGCTGTAAAACACATCATTTTATATTGTTAAGCTGAGCTTAGTAGGTTTCATTATACTGCTAGGCTTATTTTTCTTATTTTCTATAAGTGATTCATCAGCATGCTTCATCACGTCCGAAAGCGAAACCTTGCTTCCGCAATTAAACTTGTACATTCCCACACTTACAGTAATATAATATTGCTTAGCACTCTTTTGATTCAGATTATCGAAATATTGTGTAATTCTCTTTCTGAGAATTTGCTGTATATCAGGCACATCAACGAAAGCAAGTGCAGCATATTCATCTCCACCTATTCTCGCAACAATATCATTGCCTCTGAAACATCGTTTCATAATGTTTGCGATTGCTTTAAGAGCAAAATCCCCTTCACTATGACCAAATGTATCATTAACCTTTTTCATATTATTCATATTGATAAATACAAGCAAAGCTTCTCTGTTTTTATTTTCAGGCAAAGCAATAATCTCAGAAGCCGACTGGATAAAGCCTCTTCTATTCATTATTCCCGTAAGCTCGTCAATTTTAGAAATACTGCTTATCTTTTCATTATCGTTTTTAATCTGTTCCATATTCTCACGAAGCTTCTGATGAATAACAACCTGTTCTTCTGTAAGATATTTCATCTTGAACGCTAAATTAATCTGCTCATTTATCAATGATGCAAAGAAAGGATACTCCTTTATTTCAAGCTCTGTAGCGATAATTCCGTAATTTTCCGTACCAAAGTAAAGCGGAGATATCAAAACGGTATGCTGTCTGTCAGAAGATGAGCAAATTCTGAAAATATCATTCGTATTAATAAGATTAGTTTCTTTTTTTACATCTATTTCTCCGGATTCAGCCGAGCATACATATTTCATACTCTCAGGACGTCGCCACACACCGTTAATATAACAATTTACCACTTTTTCATTCAAAAACAAATGTGTGCTTTTTACTCCAAGAGCACTGAGATTATCACATACGGATTTATAAAAGCCCTCACCTTTATCAATATTTGCAAGAAATCTGTTTACAGCCTCCCCCACGCTGATATAGCGTGATTTATTTTCTTTTTCGACTTTATTAACTATATTATAACCGTTGCAAATAAGGAATTTTGTAATCGTTTCAGCAATTTCACTGAGTGCCTTATATCGACCGTTATCGAAAGCAATATCAAGGATTTTTTTCTTAAGCACTCCAAGCCCGTAAAGGAATACATCAAATGAAATCATATCGAAGTCAATATTATTGTATATTGAGGATAAAAATTCATTATTGATTTCAATATCTATTTCTGCACCATTTGCATATTCAACAAGTTTTCCGGCAAAGTCAAAGACAGGTGCAATTCCTGTAGCATAGATATCACAATTAAACAAAACCGTGATATCCTCAATAAGAGCCGGCAAGCTGTATTCTGAAAGCGCAACTCTTTCCAGCTTATATATAAAGTCACTAAGAAGCGAACTACAGCCACATGATTCTCTGAAAACAGCCTCGGATTTAAGAGTAATATCCGTTTTTTTGCCTGTTTTAATGCAATCTACACATTGTTCAAGTGCTTTATATGACATATATGACATATCCGTATGTACTGTGGTCATTTTTGGCTCAATATTCATAGAACATAAAGCATCATCATATCCAACAACAGCAATATCTTTTCCGACACTTCGTCCATTTTCGGCTATAACTTCATATCCTGCAATAGCCATACGGTCATTTGCAAAGCATATTGCATCAACATCGGGATTATTCTTCATAATTTCTCTTACAGCATTATGGCTATATTCACTCAAATCCCCTACTGCATAGAGAGTTTTATCAAAAGGAATATCAAATTCTCTTAAAACCTCACGATAAGCGTTAAATCTGTTCACAGAGTCTTCGTTGGATGAAGGTCCGCTTACAAAAGCGATATTTTTCTTGCGGTGTATTTTAATAAGGTGACGTATAACATCCTTAAATCCGTCACAGTTGAAGCTTATTGATGAAATCCCGTCAAGCTTCTGAGCAATGGTAACGATAGGAATATCCAAAAAAGTCTTCATCGCACGCTTGATTTCATCAGCAGTAACAAATGTACCGATAGACGCAGATTCAATAACAACGCCATCCAGGCACATCGGTGTAATGTATCTGAGGAGATTTGTAAACTGATAATGATATGTTGTATCTTCTTTTTTACCGTAATCGTATCTTATGTACTTCACAGGAATAACAAACAGATTTACATCATTTTTTTCAGCACTTTTTGCGGCACCTTCAATGATTTCAGCAGTATTTTCGTTATCGGTACAAGGAACAATCAAACCAATATTTAAGCGTTTATTCACAAATCCACCTCCAAAAAATTGTATAATATATCAAAATAATTATAACACGCTACATATAAAATGTCAAGAAATATCACTATATTAACAATATCTGCATAATTTGGTTTTATTTTCAATTCGATAACAAAATATTACAATTCTTATATTTTTATTGAAATTTCTGATAATTTGTGATAAACTATAGGCAATAAAGCAATT
>SVNL01000030.1 GCA_015066925.1 Ruminococcus sp. | reverse complement strand
TGATACCAAATTCCAATTTAAAATCACTAAATTTACCGCTTTCAAGCATATCCTTTATTTCTTGCAGTGAGTATTTCGTCATCATACTGTCTGCGTCTATTGTGACAATGATCTTGCCTTCTGATAGCGTGCGGGCATTTTCAATATGTTTTTTCTGATTTATCAGTCTGTTCGACGCCTATATTATACCACATACCGCATACTATTGCAACAAAAAACCTCCGATGAAATCATCGGAGGTTTTACTGGCAGGGGTAGAAGGACTCGAACCCTCAAGAACGGTTTTGGAGACCGGCATGTTACCATTACATCATACCCCTATATGTATTTTATTCCTAAGACTTTAATATTATATCATAATCTGGAAATAATGTCAAGAGTTTTTATATATATTAAAATGATTTAACCAATTGCTGATGTGTGTATAGGATTGGCTAAGGTTATATTATAAAATTATAGTCAATGTCAAATTAAATTTGACATTGACTTATTGGTTTTTATTTTTATGTACTTGATGCAGCGTCTGCGATTTCCAATTCGGGAACGCTTTTTGTTTTATAAGCAAGCTTTAAAAGAATAGGAGTAATAATAGTAGTAAATACAACCATAATTACAATAGGACCGAAGAAATCGGTATTCATAAGTCCAAGAGCTTCGCCCTTGTTTGCGACAATAAGAGCAACTTCGCCTCTTGAAATCATACCTATACCTATTCTTATAGAATTTTTGTTACTGAATTTACAGAGTTTTGCGCCTAATCCGCAGCCTATAATTTTGGTTATCAAAGCAACAATAACAAGAAGAATTGTAAATATTATTATTTCGCCTGTCATTTTTGGCAACACAACCTTTAAGCCGATACTTGCAAAGAAAACGGGAGAGAGAAGCAGATAAGAGAGTGTATCAAATCTACTTGTAATATATTTACAGCGTGGAGTATTAGAGATAGCTACGCCAGCAAAAAAAGCACCTGTAATATCAGCAACCCCAAAGAAAACTTCAGCACTGAATGACATAAGCAGACAGAATACAAAGCTTGCAACTACGTAACGTCTTAAGTCCTTGCCCTTATTACTGCACCATTTTTTCATAAATATATGGAAACCAATACAAGCAAGGCTTCCTATTACAAAAAATCCGGCTATTTTAATAAGAACAAAAGCTATATTTCCCGATTTCGGAGAAGCAAGGCTAGTGATAATGGTAAGGGCGATAATGCCAAGTATATCGTCAATGAGTGCCGCACCTAAAATTGCATTACCTGATTTTGATGAAAGCTTTCCGAGTTCTTTAAGTGTTTCAACGGTGATACTAACAGATGTAGCAGTAAGAATTACACCGATGAACATATTTTGAAGAAAAAGGCTTGTATCTGTTCCGTTTCCGTCATTAAAAAGATATGCAATACCAAATCCGCCGACGATAGGGAAAAGAACACCAAGAACTGCAATTAATAATGAAGGACCACCTGTTTTTTTAAGTTCATGTATATCTGTTTCAAGACCTGCGGCAAACATAAGTACAATTACTCCGATTTCTGAAACATTATTTATAAATGACATAGAATCGTCACGGATAATGTCGAAAACAGCAGGTCCTAAAAGCAATCCTGCAATTAAAGCACCAACTACTTGTGGCATTTTGAATTTTTGAGTAAGAAGTCCGAGAAATTTCGTACTCAAAAGGATAATTGCGATTGAAAGTAAAAATCCGTATTCATGCATAGCTTCTTTCATGTTTTTCCCTCACAGTTATATTTATCGTAACATATATATAAGGCAATTCTATACAGAATAAATCCATATAGTCTTGCCTTAAAAAATGTTCTGTAAAAACAATCCGTTATTAATTATATGACTTTGTTAGAATAAAGTCAAGTGAAAAATTGATTAAAAATAAATATCGTAATAATATGCATATTTCTATTAATTTTTACAAAAAAACTGTATTATTTTATACAACAAAAAGCCACCTGAAACACAATCAGGTGGCAAAAAATCAATATGTTTTTTGTGAGTCTGCATTAAAGAAGCTGTCGCTGTTTACAGTATAGTAATCATTTGCTTCCAGTGAAGTAAAATCTTCATCTTCAGGGTCGGGCAGTCTTGCACCGCAAGCACCACAGAACTGGAACTTATCATTTACAGCGGCATCACACTTAGGACAAATCTTATAACCTCTTATCTGGTTAAGCTCGAAACGCATTTTCTTGATACGTCTGCGTCTTGTATCAATATCCTCGCACAGAACTCTGAAAACACTTGGGTCTTCGTCGGGATTTTTATAATACTTTTTACCGATATCAGTAAAAATCTCAACAATTCTTTCTTCCTCATAAAGAATTTTTCTTTTAAGGTTATTAGCCTCAGATATATTTTTGGCTTTATCGTTCACGCCTCTGCTGACGTCATTGAACTTATCGAGAATTCCCATTTAAATCACTCCTATATTGCATAATTATCTGAATAAATCCTCATATATAATTATACAATATTTAAATAAATTGTCAAGCATTTTCAAGATTTTTTTATTTATTTACTTGAAATTTATGCATTTATTACAACTCGCAGATGTTTTTTTCGGTAAGTTGGATAACCCCTGACTGTTTAAATGCTTCTCCGGCCTTAACGTTATCATCAACTCTGAGGATGATTGAAGCTTTATTATTTGATTTACTAAGAAAAGCATACATATACTCAACATTAACTTTTTCTTTAGCGAGAATATCCATAACACTGCTGAGCATACCGAGTTCGTCCGGAATTTCAATAGCAACAACATCTGTAATAGTAACTGTACATTTTTCTTCTCTTAATTTTTCGCATGCAAGGTCAGGATCACTTACGATAAGTCTTAAAATACCAAAGTCCTTAGTATCCGCAATAGAGATAGCTCTGATATTAATTCCGTTATCCTTTAAAATTTTGATGATAGCAGAAAGTCTGCCCTGTTTGTTTTCAACGAAAACTGAAATTTGTCTGATATTATTCATAACAATCCTCCTTAGTGTAATTTACGTTTATCAATAACTCTTACAGCCTTGCCTTCAACACGTTCGATGCTTTTTGGCTCGACAAGAGTAATTTTAGCTGAAATACCAAGAGTTGAGTCGATAGCATTTTTGATACGCTTTTCTTCTTCCTCGAGGCTTCTGATTGTATCTGAGAACATTTCCTGTGAAAGTTCAACCTGAATTTCAAGCATATCTGTATTATTAACACGGTCAACGATAAGCTTATAATAAGGAGCTGTATTTCCAAGCTGAAGAAGCACGCTTTCAATCTGTGATGGGAATACGTTTACGCCTCTGATAATAAGCATATCATCACTTCTGCCTGCAGGCTTTTTCATTTTTATGAGAGTACGTCCACAGCTGCATTTTTCTCTTGAAAGAATACCGATATCACGAGTTCTGTAACGGATAAGAGGAAAAGCTTCTTTAGTTATACATGTGAAAACGATTTCGCCTTGTTCACCTTCCGGCACAACTTCACCTGTATCAGGGTCAATAGTTTCAACGATGAAATTATCCTCATTGATGTGCATACCTGTCTGTGCACTGCACTCAAAAGCAACACCCGGACCTATAATTTCAGTAAGACCATATATATCCATAGCTTTACAGCCGAGCTTATCTTCAATTTCCTGACGCATTTCCTCTGTCCATGGTTCTGCACCGAAAAGACCTGCTTTAAGCTTGATTTCGTCCTTGCTTATACCCATTTCTTCCATTGTTTCAGCGATAAAGAGAGCATAAGAAGGTGTACAGCATATATATGTTGAGCCGAAATCACGAAGAATATTAATCTGTCTTGCAGTATTACCTGTTGAAACAGGGATAACTGTCATACCAACTTTTTCAGCACCACCGTGAAGTCCAAGACCGCCTGTAAAAAGTCCATAGCCGTAAGAAACGTGCATAAAGTCATTTTTAGTAGCACCTGCTGCTGTAAGAGCTCGAGCACAGCATTCAGCCCATGTATCGAGGTCCTTTTCAGTATAACCAACGACAATCTGTTTACCTGTTGTACCGCTTGAAGCATGTAAACGGACAACCTTATCCATAGGAACTGCAAAAAGTCCATATGGATATGTATCACGCAGGTCCTGCTTTACAGTAAAAGGAAGCTTATAAAGGTCATCCACGCTTTTGATGTCCTCAGGCTTAACGCCAGCCGCATCCATTCTTTCACGATAAGCGGGAACATTTTCGTATACACGTCTTACGGTTTGTGAAAGACGGAAGCTTTGGAGGGCTTTCATTTCACTTAATGTAGCGCACTCCATTTCCTTATTCCAATATCTTTCCATTTGTTTTTTTCCTCCTTTTATATAACAGCTTTTTTATAGGACGTATTAATCAGTAACTTTTTTACCGAGTTCAAATGCTTTTTTATTGAGTTCGAGGAATTTTTCAGGAACGCACTGCTTAATAGCGTCCTGCCAGAGCTTGTCGTCGAAGTCCATCTTGGTTGAAACAACACCCATAAGGACAACATTTGAAGCTTTTGCATTTCCTGCTTCTTCAGCAAGCTTCAAAGCGTCAACAGCGGTAATATCAATGCCATCAGCTTTTATTTTGTCGAGAATATTTTCAGGATAAGAAGCTGCACCTGTTATAACAGGCATTGGTGAAAGGCACTGAGTAGAGGTAATAATCTTACCTCCTTTTTTAAGGTAAGGAAGCCATCTTGCGGCTTCGAGCATTTCGAATGAGATAATAGCATCTGCTTCACCCTTTTCGATTACAGGTGAATAAACCTTATCACCGTATTTTACATAAGTAACAACAGAACCGCCACGCTGTGACATACCGTGTACTTCGCTTACTTTTACGTCATAATCCTGTGCGAGAAGCACATTTCCGAGAAGTCGTGAGGCGAGAAGCGAGCCTTGTCCGCCGACTCCGACTATCATAATTGATTTAGTTTCCATATTTACACCTCATTATTGTGGTAATATCAGATATTTTCCATTTCAGTATCTTTTTTATTTTCTTTTTCCTGTATTTCAGAATTTTCTGTGGATATTACAGGCATAAGCTCGTCATAATCCCCATTCTCTGCAGGAGTGATTTCGCCATTTATTTCTGTTGTAAGAGTGTCCATAGCTGCATCATCGTCCTCATAGACATATTTGCTTTTTTGTTCTTCCTCTCTTTCGTGAAGCTCTTTTGCTTTGTCTACAAGAAACTGATTGTATTTATCGTGTGGAAGCTTGCCGTTTTCCTTCGCCCTGATATATTCTTCGTCTTTTTTAAACGTATCTATCATCGAGTTGATATTCTCTATCATCGGAAGTGACGTTTCTGTGACAACATCATTTATCACATTAAGCAATACATTGTCTGAATGAATGTCACATTCTGACGATATATCATTTCCGTCCTTGTCAAGAATAATCTCTCTCGGTATTTCAGCGGGTATCTCATTTCCATCCTTATCAAGAAAGATTTCTCGGGGCATTTCACCGTCATTCGATAACTCTCCGTTTTTTTTCTTTTTCTTATAGCTTGTTCTCAGAACACTTTCAATTATAACAAGAATTATATTAATTGCGAAAAATATTCCATAACCTATCTTTTCTTCATCACTCATCAACTTGATAAAGGATATAACAAGAATTAGCCAGAACAGAATTGATACAAGAAGCCTGATTAAAAAACTTTTATTATTAATCATTATCTTCTATCTTCTCCGTTTTGCTTGTCGGCTGGGAAAACGCCTGTCTGCTCTGCATAAGCCGCCTCAGCAGTTTTTTTCGCTTTACTTTTTTCAATAAGCTGCTCTGCGAGCTTATACAAGCCTATAACAGCAACAAGGATTGCAAGCTGATATATAAACGGTATTTCAAGTGCCGCCGTTACAGCAATAAACAGCAGAAACAGAACCAATTCGTATATATTTTTCGTTGAAATCTTTTTTCTGTTCATAATTACGCTTTCCTGTATATGATTTTCAGGTCACCGTCAACAAAGCCTGCACCGACAGCATTTACAGCTTTAAGCTTAGCTGATTTTCCGCCCTTTTCAAGATAATCGCTTATAAGTACGCTTATGAATTCAAGTCCACGTTCACGGTCAGCGTCTTTTTCGTCCGAGTGATCGATGTAAAAAATATCTTCTTCGCTTGACCATATTTCAGAGCAAGCCCAATCGTCGTCCTCTTCGGAAAATTCATCTGACGCGATAAGCTGAACACCATAGGTTTCATCATCTTCTTCATAAATATTGAAGTTATAAGCAGCGGTATTTTCAGGCATATCGTTTTCAAGCAGGGAATTAAGCCATTTTTCAAATTCCTGATAGATTTCCATAATATTACTCCTTATGTTATCTATAAAAATTGATGTTGTTTGTTGTGGAATTATTTAATAGCGCTGAATTTGCACATTTCCTGACAAATTCCACAGCCTACGCACTGAGTATGGTCGATAACTGCCTTTCCGTCCTTCATGGAAATAGCAGGACATCCAAGCTTCATACAAGCCTTACAGCTCTTACACTTGTCTGTATCAACTGTGAGAGCAGGTTTGTGCTGAACGTATTTAAGAAGAGCACATGGACGTCTTGAAATGATAACAGAAGGTTCTTCAGCAGCAAGCTCTTCCTTAATAACAGCTTCTGTTTCAGCGAGTGAGTAAGGGTCAACTACTCTTACACGTTTTATGCCGATAGCCTTACAAAGCTCTTCAAGATTAACTGCAGCAGCAGGATCACCCTTTAAATTTTTACCTGTTGTTGGATTCTGCTGATGACCTGTCATACCTGTGATAGAGTTATCAAGGATAATAACAGTTGAATTTGTTGAGTTATATGCGATATTTACAAGACCTGTCATACCGCTGTGCATAAATGTTGAGTCACCGATAACAGCTACACTGCTCTTTTCAGCATCTTTGCCTCTTGCCTTATTGAAGCCGTGAAGAGCTGAGATTGAAGCACCCATACAGATAGTTGTATCCATAGCTGAAAGCGGAGCTGAAGCACCGAGTGTATAACATCCGATATCGCCTGAAACTGTAACCTTAAGCTTTGAAAGACAGTAGAAAAGACCTCTGTGAGGACAGCCTGCACACATTACAGGTGGACGTACAGGGACATTTTCGCCGAATTCCTTGTATTCACACTTTACTCCAAGGAGCTTTTCAGCAATGATTGACTGTGATAATTCACCGATAAATCCGAAAATTTCCTTACCCTTTACGTTTGTAACACCGATATTTTTGCAATGCTGTTCAATAATACCGTCAAGCTCTTCGATTACATAAACTGTATCAAATTTAGAAGCGAAGTCCTGGATAAGCTTTACAGGAAGAGGATTTACCATACCAAGCTTTAAAATAGAAGCTTTATCTCCGAGAGCTTCTTTTGTATACTGATAAGCCGCACCGCTTGTAATAACGCCGAATTCAGCTTTATCTGAAAGCTCTGTTCTGTTAAGTGAAGATGTTTCGGCATATTCGGTAAGCTTTGCTGTTCTTTCTTCAACAAAAACATGTCTGCCTCTAGCAAAAGCTGGCATCATAACGTATTTCTGAGGATTTTTTGTATATTCTTTAAGTTCCTTTTCATCTCTGTCGCAAAGCTCTACAACGCTCTGTGAATGAGCAACTCTTGTTGACATTCTTACAATAAACGGAGCGTCGAACTGTTCTGAAAGGTCGAATGCGATTTTAACAAACTCTTTACATTCTCCTGAATCAGCAGGCTCAAGCATAGGAACCTTTGCGGCAATAGCGTGGTGACGGCTATCCTGTTCATTTTGTGATGAATGCATTCCCGGGTCGTCGGCAACAGCAATAACCATACCGCCGTTTACACCTGTATAAGCAGCTGTATAAAGAGGGTCTGCCGCAACGTTAAGACCAACGTGTTTCATTCCGCAGAAGCTTCTCGCACCTGCAATAGAAGCTCCGAGAGCAGCCTCCATAGCTACTTTTTCATTAGGCGCCCATTCAGCGTAAACCTCGTCGTATTTTGCGACGAATTCTGTAATTTCGGTTGAAGGCGTACCCGGATAACTTGATACAACCTTACAGCCTGCTTCGTAAAGACCTCTGGCGAAGGCCTCGTTTCCAAGCATTAATTTCTTCATTTTAAATTATCCTTTCATATGAATTTTTAAGCCACTTTGCAACGCCGTCGTTATCGTTTGAGTCGATAACAAAATCGGCGAATTTTTTTAGTTCTTCTTTTGCATTTTCTACTGCTATTTTAACGTCTGCAACTTTAAACATTGACAAATCATTGAGATTATCACCGAATACCACTATTTTATCAAAGTCATACTTCTCTCGTAAGAATTTCAAGCCGTTAGCCTTTGAGGCATTCTCTGAGAAAATTTCAAGGTAATGCTTTCCCGTATATGTATCCTCATAAAAAACGTGGTCAAGACCTTCTATAGAAGCGGCTATTCTCTCAATCGGGAGAAGCTTTTCATAATCTCCTGTTGATGTGAGATACACCACATTTCCATCATTTTCGCTGTGCAGATCACTGCATTTCCATAGTGGCTGACCTGTTTTTCTTCGACTTCTGACATACTCCTGCATTAACTCATTGAGATTGTCGGTGTAGCAGGTTCCGAATTTTTCTCCCTTGAACTTGAACATAAACATTCCAACATTATTTTCCGTAAATGCATTGATTATCGTTGTGACTGCATCAATTGGAATATCAGCTTTTCGGACATATTTTCCGCTTTGCCTGTCATATATCTCCGCACCATTGTTGACAATGCAGGGGACATTGATATTCAGCCTTTTTGTGATATTTCCTGCGGAATATTCAGTTCTGGCGGTGGCATAGGTGAAGAACATTCCCTTTTCAATAAGCGAGTTTATTGTATTCACTGTGAAATCGGTAAGCTCTGCATTTGAATTTAAAAGAGTACCGTCAAGGTCGGAAATAAAAAGCTTATTCATCAGCCGTTATTATTTCGAAGGTCAACAATTCTCTTTGCTTTACCCTGAAAACGTTCAAGAGATTTATGTTCAACAAGTGAAACCTTAGTATCAATACCGAGAACAGTTTTAAGGTTGTGGTGAATATTTCCACGGAGCTTTTCGAGTTCTCCGTAATTTTCGAGAAGTGAACCGTCTGCAAGTTCAACCTTGACTTCAAGATTATCCGAATAATTAGCTCTTGTAACAACAAGCTGATAATGCGGAGCAATTTTATCAAATGACATAAGAACGCTTTCAATTTGTGACGGAAATACATTAACGCCTCTGATTTTAAGCATATCATCACTTCTGCCCTTGATTTTATCCATTCTTGCAAAGGTTCTGCCGCATTTACAGGTATCGTAATTAATTTTTGTGATATCCTTTGTTCTGTAACGAAGCATAGGAATACCCTCTTTGGTAAGAGTAGTAATAACAAGCTCACCCTGACTGCCTTTTTCGAGTACTTCTTCGGTATTCGGGTCAATAATTTCTGCAAGGAAGTGGTCTTCGTTGATATGCATACCGCATCTGTAATGACAGTCGCCCGATACACCCGGACCCATAAGCTCACTCATACCATAGTTGTCGGTAGCGAAAATTCCGAGAGTTTTTTCAATCTGGTCACGCATTTCAATAGTGCATCCCTCAGAGCCAAACAGACCAAGACGAAGATTGATGTTTTCAAGAACTCCCATTTCTTTTGCTTTTTCACCGATATATTGAGCATATGACGGAGTTGCAACGAGAGCAGATGTCTGGAAGTCCTGCATGAGCATAATCTGCTTTTCTGTATTTCCGCTTGAAGTAGGAACAACGGTTGCACCGATTTTTTCAAGACCGTAATGAAGTCCCAAAGCACCTGTGAAAAGACCGTAGCCGAAAGCAATCTGAACGATATCCTCATCGTTTGCACCGGCTGCAACACATATTCTCGCCATACAATCGCTCCAGTTTTCGATGTCCTGCTTTGTATAGCCAACAACGGTAGGCTTTCCTGTTGTACCGCTTGAAGCATGAATACGAACGATTTTTTTCATAGGCTGACCGAAAAGTCCGAATGGATATGTATCACGGATATCTGCTTTTGTTGTGTATGGAATATATTCAATATCCTTTAATGATTTGATTTTTTCGGCAGTAACTCCCGCTTCTGTAAGTCTTTTATTGTAAAACGGGATATTTTTCATACAGTAATCGACAAGCCATTTCAGTCTTTCAAGCTGAAGCTCTTCGATTTTATTTCGAGGCATGGTTTCAATATCTTTTTGAAACATCTTAAAAACTTCCTTTCATATTTTATATAGGTATAATGCAAATGTGTCTGTGTCACATAAAAATATATTTTTGTATTCTGTGGGAAGATGATATCTTCTTTACACATTTATGGTACCTTACGGTATGGGTGCAATAGGGGAGTGAATATTAAAATTTTGATTAAAGCAATGTAATACCGTTTTCTGCACAGGTTTTAATCATTTCATCATTCCATACAGAAACCTGAACCTCACCGATATGAGCTTTTTCAAGCAGAAGCATACAAAGTCTTGACTGACCAATGCCGCCGCCTATTGTAAGCGGAAGAGTACCGTCTGCAATCATTCTGTGATAATCGAAAGAGAGTCGGTCTTCTGCATTACATTCTTTAAGCTGGGAACGCAGAGAATTTTCGTCTACTCTGATACCCATAGAAGAGATTTCGAGAGCATTTCCGAGAACATCGTTCCAGAAGAGCAGGTCGCCATTCAAAGCCCAGTCATCATAGTCGGGTGCTCTGCCATCGTGTTTTTTGCCGCTTTTAAGAACGTTACCTATTTGCATAATGAAAACAGTACCGTATTTTTTTGTAATAATGTTTTCACGTTCTTTCGGAGTTTTGTCAGGATACATATCCTCCAGCTCCTGGGAAGTGATAAAAAACGGTGTGTCGCAAACTGTTCCGTTAAGCTGTGGGTAACGCAGATTAACCTTTCTTTTTGTAAAAGCAACAGCTTTTACAATAGCGCATACAGTTTCTTTAAGAAAATCAATATTTCTCTTATCTCGGCTTATAACCTTTTCCCAATCCCATTGGTCAACGAAAATGGAGTGTATATTATCAGCGTCATCGTCACGGCGGATTGCGTTCATATCTGTATAGATACCCTCGCCCTCATTGTAGCCGTAACGATAGAGAGCCATTCTTTTCCATTTTGCAAGTGACTGAACAGCCTCTGCTTCAAAATCCATTTCCTTTATAGAGAATTCAACCTTACGTTCCACACCATTGAGATCGTCGTTTATACCGCTTCCTTTACGGACGAGAAGCGGAGCTGTAACACGGTCAAGTGTAAGTGCGAAAGAGAGAGTCTGCTGGAAAAGGTCCTTGATATACTTAATGGCGTGCTGAGTTTCTCTCAAAGTCAGGACAGATTTATAGTTTTCAGGAATAATAAGTGTTCTTGACATAATTCTCACTTTCTTATAATAAATTTTTTGGATATGCTTTAAATATTATTATCAAATGGAATATTAAGAGATAATGCATATTCTTCAGCATATGAATTTGCAGGTACATGAAGAACTAAATCAGGTGAACAGTATTCAAACGCACTTTTATCAATATTACTTATACTTTCACTAAGATAAATATCCTTCAGGTTTTCACAGTATGCGAAAGCGTTTGAACCTATTTTATTTGTTCCGTTATTAATACGGACAGTTTCAAGAGCATTGCAATACTCAAATGCACTTGATTTGATTTCGCTGCAGCCGTCTATAGTTACGTTTTTCAGCGAATAGCAATAGCTGAATGCACTTGAGCCTATATATTCAACATTAGACGGAATAGTAATTTCTTTCAGATTTTCGCAATACTCAAATGCTCGTGATTCAATACCTGTGATATTCGACGGAATTTCAAATTCCGTAAATTCACCGTGTTCGTATTGTGAGGCACGAATAAGATTTTTACGATCTGCCTTTTTATATTCATGCTTTTCAGATGAATAGCTAAATCCGTTATTATTTGCAAAGCTTTCTGCATACGAGCCTGACGGAGCGTGTATTGTAAGCTCATCCATTGCCCAGAATACAGAGTGTTCAATATCATTTAAACTTGCAGGAAGATTTACATTTTCAAGTCCGCTGCAAGACCAGAAAACAGACGAATTTATTTTTTCAAGTCCTTCTTCAATATTTACGAATTTAAGTCCGCTGCAGCTCCAGAAAGCATGTTCGCCTATTTCTTTTACAGATGAAGGAATATAAACTGCCTCAACAATATCGTTGCTCCAGAAAGCATCACTTTCAATATACGTTACATCATCAGGAATAACAACGATAGGTGAAACTCCCTCATAATCGTACAGAATTCCGTCTTTAATGAGAAATCCTTCATCATCGGCTCTCAGATTTCGTTTTATCTCATTAATTCTCATTGATTTTTCAGCGGGATCTTCCTCTTCATCATCATATTTATTTTTTTCGTTTTCAGTTACTTCAGGTTCTGTAGTTGTTTCTTCGTCATCTTTTTTGTTTTTTTTACGTTTTTCTTCACTATCTTCTTTTTCTTCTTCATCATCTTCATCTTTATCTTCATCGTCGTCTTCATCATCTTTTTCGTCATCGGAAGATGAACTTTGTGATGTTTCCGATGATTTTTCGGATGAAATCTTTTTCTCATTTTTATCACATGAAGCAATCATTGAAAGTGAAAGAAGTATAGCTAGCAAAAGAATTTTTTTCATATTTTTCTCCTTATAAATGTAGTGGTTTATATTGAATTATCTTACATTTCCGACTGTTCTTGGATAGAGAATTACGTCACGGATATTTGAAACGCCTGTGATATACATAATAAGACGTTCAAATCCAAGACCGAAACCGCCATGAGGAACAGAACCATATCTTCTTAAATCAAGATAATCTGAATAAAGGTCAAGATTCATATTTCTATCGTTCATAGCCGCAACAAGCTTATCGTAGTCAGCTTCACGCTCACTTCCGCCGATGATTTCGCCTACTCCGGGAACGAGAAGGTCAACAGCGGCAACAGTTTTTCCGTCTGAATTCTGTTTCATATAGAATGATTTGATTTCCTTTGGATAGTCTGTAACGAAAACAGCCTTTTTGAAAACCTTTTCAGAGATATAACGTTCGTGTTCTGTCTGGAGGTCGCAGCCCCATTCAACAGGATACTGGAATTTTTCACCTGATTCCTGAAGAAGCTTTATAGCTTCAGTATAAGTTACGGTTGCAAAATCGTGGCTTATGAGTTCTTCAAGACGTTCAATAATTCCGTTTTCAAAATGAGCGTCAAAGAATTTCATTTCATCAGGACATTTATCAAGTACTGTACGGATAATGGTTTTAATCATATCCTCAGCAGTTTCAATGATTTCAGGAAGCTCTGCAAAAGCTATTTCAGGTTCAACGTGCCAGAACTCAGCGAGGTGCTTTGGAGTATTACTGTTTTCAGCTCTGAAGCTTGGACCGAATGTATAAATTTTACCGAAAGCCATAGCGGCAACTTCGCCTTCAAGCTGACCTGAAACACTCAGACCTGCTTTTCTGCCGAAAAAGTCATTTGAGTAGTAATCTTCCTCGTTGTTGAATTCCTTGGTATATCCGTTTGTAGTTACCTGGAACATTTCTCCTGCACCTTCACAGTCGCTTCCTGTGATAAGCGGAGTATTTACATAAACGAAATTCTTGCTTTGGAAGTAATCATGAATAGCGTTTGCCATAACTGAACGAACTCTGAATACAGCATTGAATGTATTTGTTCTTCCTCTGAGATGAGGCATTGTACGGAGGAATTCGAGTGTATGTCTTTTTTTCTGGAGTGGATATTCAAGCGGACAGCTTCCG
The DNA here is from genome assembly GCA_015066925.1 of Ruminococcus sp. Classification (GTDB taxonomy): domain Bacteria; phylum Bacillota; class Clostridia; order Oscillospirales; family Ruminococcaceae; genus Ruminococcus. The sequence goes on along the minus strand of SVNL01000030.1, from coordinate 4,825 downwards.
ATAACAGTAATACTTTCAGCATTGATTTCAACTGAAGCCTGACGAGCTTCTACTACTGTACCCTCAACCTTTATTGAGCCGCCAAGACGAAGAGCGTTCTCATAGTCTATATCAAGAGTCTTATCGATTACGATTTGAAGATGCTTGAAAGTTGTACCGTCATTAAGTTCAATAAAAGCGACATTCTTTGAATTTCTTGAAGTACGTACCCAACCGCATACTGTAACCTTTTTACCGATAAGTTCCGGTGAATTTACAACCTCTCTTATATCCATATGCTTCATAAATAAAATCAATCCTTTCAAATAAAAAAATAATCCGTCCCGTAAAAAAACAGGACGGAAAATATAATCCGTGGTACCACCTGAATTACTGCAAAAGCAGTCACTCTGAAACTGTTTAACGCACAGTGAAACGGCGCACCTAATAATCTTATATAATATGATGTTCAGATTGCAGCTCGTGAGTGTTATTCGTGCGGCAGTCAATATACGGCTTGCACCTTAAACCCGTACTCTCTGTGAATGAAATAATCCGCATTACTTCTCTCAGTCATAGCATTTACAACTAATATTATTTTACCACTATTCTTAATATATGTCAAGTTTTTGGAAAAATTTTAAAAATAACTTGACAAAAGGAGAAAGAGGTGTTATACTGTATATGTAATTACAAGTACAGTAGGTACAGAATGCACAGGGCATGCAGGAGGATATCCAATGAAAATTATATTGAAAAACAAATCAGATGTTCCTATTTATGAACAAATCAAGGAACAGATAAAGACGCAGATTTTAGATGGCAAGGCTAAAGAAGATGATCAGCTTCCGTCGATAAGACAGCTTGCAAAAGAGCTTAAAATAAGCGTTATTACAACAACAAGAGCTTATAACGAGCTTGCTGATGAAGGATTTCTTGTGTCGGTAAGCGGAAAGGGGTATTTCGTTGCCCCGAAAAATAACGAGCTTCTTCATGAACGAATGATATTTGAAATGGAGCAGGCATTTGAAACTGCTGTCGAAAACGGCAGAAATGCAGGGCTTACCGATAATGAAATTATTGGTGCATTAAAGAATATATTGGAGGGATGATGTAATGGAATACATAATGAAAATTGAAAATCTATGCAAAAGGTATAAAGCTTTTTCGCTCAAGAATATAAGTTTTTCTCTGCCAAAGGGATATATAATGGGATTTGTCGGACAGAATGGTTCAGGAAAAACAACCACTATACGTTCAATTCTGGGCATAGCGAATAAAGACAGCGGAAATATTGAGGTGTTCGGGCTTGATAATCTTAAGGATTATCGTGAAGTTAAACAGCGCATTTCAGTAGTTTTTGACAGTCTTTGCTATCCGCCTCATCTTAAAATAAAAGAAGTCGAGGCAATGCTCAAAAGCTTCTATGATAAATGGGATACTGAAGAATTTCATCGCCTTATCAAGAAATTCAAGCTTCATGAAAAAGAGAAAATAGGAAAGTTTTCAAAAGGAATGAGAATGAAGCTTATGGTTGCCGTTGCACTTTCACATAAGGCAGAGCTTATAATTCTTGATGAACCGACAAGTGGTCTGGATCCTGTTGCGAGAGATGAGCTTCTTGATATTTTGTCGGAATATATTTCCGATGAAAATAACAGTATACTGTTTTCTACTCATATAACCGCCGACCTTGAACGTATTGCGGACTATGTAACAGTTCTTAACGACGGAGAAGTATGGTATACAGGTACAAAAGATGAGCTTATGGAAAAATTTGTCGTTATAAAAGGCGATGCTGACGATTTACCCGATGAGATTTTTAAAAAGACAATAGGCTTTCATAATTACCGTAATGGCTTTGAGGCTATGCTGGATGCAGAAAATGCAAAAGAGCTTCCTGAAGAAATAGAGTACGAAAAAGCAAATATGGATGACATACTTATATATGTAGCGAAGGAGAGTGCTAAAAATGAGTGAGATTTTAAAGCTTGTAAAAATGGATCTGGCAGTTATAAAAAATAAATCGGTATTACCACTTGTGTTTTTTGCAGCGATTTATATTTTTCTGGGATATTTTATAATACCTTATGCCGTTCTTGTCCCTGTAATGTTTGTCGGACTTGCGCTTCAGCCTCTTTTTACCATTGATGAGCAGAATGATCTTTCAAGACTTTATGGTTCTCTTCCTGTAAGCAGGCGAAACAGGGCGATTGCGCGTTTTATGACGGTTGCTGTATTTACGGCTATTGCTCTTGTTATAACAATTATGCTTGCATATCATTCCGCTGAAGTAGGCTGGTATAAAGAATATAATAAAGAGATGGCAGAAGTTTATGCATATTGGAGTAAAGAGATTACAATTCCTATTTTAGCTTGTTTTATTTATATGCTTACATGTCTTATGGTCGGAATACAGTTCACATTGCTCTACATATTCGGTGCCTCAAAGGAAATAGTAGCTATTATCGGTGCATTTGTGATTATTATAGGTGGTATGTTGGCTGTAACTTTAGTTTTTGGTATTAATATTGTGGATAAAATAGCAGAAGTTCTCGGAAATCTTATGGCTAAAAGCGAAATGTTGTTTTATATAGTTCTTTACAGCGGAAGTGTTCTGTTCTTATTATTATGTGCATTGATTTCAAGTATTTTCATAAAAAAGCGTGAGATATAATTCGACAGCTTTATACTAACTTCACGTATATATTCCGAAAATTGATAAATTCTACTGAGTTCAGATAAAAAAAGAGTGTTTTTACGGCTGTAAAAAAACGTATATCGACTAATTATTTATGCATGACAATATCTCCTTATCTTTCGCTATCAACAGACTTAAAGTTACAAAAAATCGCATTGCTTTTTGTTGAATGAGTGTGTTAATATAGTGAAGTAGTAAAAAGGAGGTCAAAGAAAATGAATAACAAAATAAAAGTTTTAATCGGTGATGACTCGGCAGAATGTGGCGTAAGTATAGCGAATAAGCTTAGAGAACGAGGCTTATATGCTTATACACGCAGAAAGGATTGCAATGTGCTTTTCGAGGCGATTAAAAACGATTCGCCCGATATAGCGGTTCTTGATATTTCAGCTCAGAACGGCGACGCTGTTACCGTGATGAAAAGAGTCAGGGATATGGGACTTAAAATGCCTGCGTTTATTATTACGTCTTCCTACGATAACGAGTTTATTGAACGTCAGGTTATGGAAAGCGGTGCATTTTATTATCTTTTAAAGCCGTATGATGCAGATGATTTATGCTCGGTAATCAAGAATGCTATGGCTGAAAAAATAAGCAATCTTTCAGATGATATGGAAATTGTTGTAACAGACATAATACATCAGCTCGGAGTTCCTGCACATATCAAAGGTTATCACTATTTAAGAACTGCAATACTTTATTCAATTGAGGATAAAAATCTGCTTGACAGCGTAACAAAGCTTTTGTATCCGACTGTTGCAGGCATTTACGATACAACCTCCTCAAGAGTTGAAAGAGCGATACGTCATGCTATCGAAATTGCGTGGGACAGAGGCAACATTGATACATTAAATTCATTTTTCGGTTATACTGTAGATACGAGTAAAGGCAAGCCGACTAACTCAGAGTTTATAGCTCTTATTACGGATAAGCTAAGACTTCAGTATAAATCAATTTTAAGGAGGGTATAACGTATCGAACCTATAACGCTGTATAATATGTAGAATAATAAACTTCATCTATTGATGATTTTCAGGGCGGATATTTATCCGCCCATACTTGTAATATCACATAAAATGTGGTAATATGTATATAGTATTACTTCTTTAAACGGAGCAATATATCTGAGTGAAAGGGATTGATAATTTATGAGTTTCAAAAAAATTGATTTATCCGAATGTACATTTAATCCATGTAAGCTTATCGGAAAGGACTGGATGCTTCTTACAGCAGGTACGGCTGATAATTGCAACACAATGACAGCTTCATGGGGACAGATTGGTGTTCTCTGGAATAGAGATGTGTTTACCTGTTATATACGTCCAAACAGATATACATATGAATTTGTAGAGAAAAATGAGCTTTTTACAGCTTCATTCTTTGGCGAGGAATACAGAGACGCTCTTAAATTCTGTGGTTCAAAATCGGGCAGAGATTACGATAAGGCTAAAGAAACAGGGCTTACTCCGATTGATATTGAAGGTACAGCCGCATTTGATGAGGCAAATATGATTTTTGTATGCAGAAAGCTTTATAAGGATTCTCTCAAGGAAGAAGGATTCCTTACAGATGACGGAATTGCAAATACATTTTTTAGTTCAGATCCATATCATGAAAGATATATTGCAGAAATCGTTGCTGTATATGTAAAGGAATAATATCAATCAGAAAAAACTCCTGCTTTCACCTAAAAGTGATGCAGGAGTTTTGTGTTATCAAATGTAAACGCAGAGTTGAGAAGAAAAGTCCTATGTAAATCTATCTGATTTTACATAGGACTTTGCTTTTAATAAGGGAATTGATTTTCTCCGTCTACGATTTCATCAAGAACAAGAGGGATGTTCTCTTCAATTATAACATGACCATAAATATCTGTAATTCTGAAAGTAAATGGTCCTGCACCGTATTCACGGCTCTCAAAAAAATTATAATTTCTGCGTGGAACCTCAACGAATTCACCGTCTTTGTTAAGATATTCAAGCTTTGTTATGGGGTAGCGATGATTTCTTACCTGAACGCCGCACCAGAATTCAGAGCTTCCTTCCTTGAACACAAATTTCACAGGAGCGTTTTCCGCAGAATAGAGAGGAATTATGTGCCAGCTTACAGGAACACGTCCTTTTTCAACAGGTGCAATAAGCGGAA
>SVNL01000029.1 GCA_015066925.1 Ruminococcus sp. | reverse complement strand
AACAGGATTTCAAGCACTAAGATTTATGATGTGGTTGATGTGCCTGATCATCATAGCTTTAAGATTAAGTTTGTGGCATACAATTATTTCTCTATTGTATTTCAATATGAGTTAGATATAATCGGCTGTCATATAGAGTGTGGAAATGATGTATATATTTCGCTTACATCAGGTCAGCATTGTCTCTCTGATACTGATATTGAACGTTATATTCTTGATTTGAAAGATGAAATTGAATTAAGAATACCAGATAAGTATTTAAAATCCAAAGGGTGGGGTTAAATCAGATATTTCGTAACTGTCAAATAATCTGTAGCTTCCTTAGGATAAAAAATCCTAGTATAATACAGGGGAATAAGTCAATAGACAAAATAAGTAAGATACGTTAATAAAAAAATTAAAGTATTTAAGAAAAACTTGACAATAAAGGAATAAAAGTTTATAATTTTATATAAAGGTATACTTATATAATGTAATGTTTATCAGAATTAAAAAACGTATTAATGATGGGAGATGTAAATGTGGCAGAAAATGAAAATACAGCAGAATTATTGATAGCTGATTCGCGGCTTGCATTTATACAAGGAAGATATGACGAAGCATTGAAGCTGTCAAAACAAGCGATAGAGCTTGAAGGAGATAATGCAGATGCACATCAGTGTGCAGGAAATGCATATATGTCTAAAAGCGACCTGACATCAGCAATTGAGCACTATAAAAAAGCAATAGAGTCTGATTCTGAAAACGGCGACAGATATTTTAATCTGGCTTATGCGTATGCAACGGATAATCAGCCTGTTGAAGCTTTAGAAATGTTTGCAAAGGCTGACGAAAAGGGATGTTCACCAAATGTTGTCGGACAGCTTTATAAAATCATGGCAATGCTTTGCTTTGATATGCAAAGATATGAAGACGCAATTGTGAATTTTAATAAATCTGAAAAGATTATAGGAATTGATATGGATATTCTCCAGCGTAAAGCGTTAAGCTATAGTATGCTTGGAGAAACAGCAAGAGGAATTGAAGTTGCAAATCAGATGAAGCTTCTTGCTCCGACAAAGTATATCGGATATAGAATAGCATTCAATCTGCTTCTTCAGGACGAACGTCATGAGGATTGCGCTGCTGAGCTTGACAGAGCAGAGCGTTTTGCAAATCCGACTGCTGATTATTACGCTGATTGGCTTGCTTACGAAACTGCAAGATTTAAGCTCGACGGTGATAAGGCACATCTTGAAAATGCACTTGAAAAATTAGCTCAGGGACTTGTAATATTAAAGCCTGATGTTAACGAGGTAATTGACAGCTATATTAATGCCGCTGACGTTTATGTACAGCTTGAAAATGCGGGAATGGCTTTGAAATGCCTTAATGCAGCTGAAAATCCTATCCAGTCTTATAACGAGGGCTTCTCTGTAGTTGAAATTGAAGAGCCTTCAAAGCAGCCTGTAACACGTCCGTCAGCTCGTGAAATCGACCAAATGGTTGATGAAACAAGACGTAAATTCGGTGACAGAAAGCTTGATATGATTGGAAGAGAGCTTGCCCGTAATCCTAATAAGGATATAAGTGCACAGGAGGGGATTCTTACTCCTGTTACAAGCAAAAGCGATTCATCATCAGATGAACAGTATGTTCTCAGCAGAGATGAACAGGCTGTTTATTCACCTGAAAAGCTTGACCGGATTTACAGATTGTATGTTGCGGCATATACTCTTGAAAAGGATAATGTACATATAAAAATGTATGCTTCAAAGCTTGCAAACAGCTCAAACGAGCATAGCAAGTATATAGGAAAATATGCTCTTATAAAGGTGCTCAGAGAAGAGAATTCAGCTCAGGCTGAAGACGAATGCAGACTGTTCATAAAACAGCTTCGTAACGCCATGATTAAAGATCCGTCGGATGTTTTTGCACTGAATTTCAGAATACAGTGTCATATAGATATTTCCGAGTATGACGAAGCTGAAAAGCTTTGCAGATTGCTGTCGGATGAGCTTAGAACACCTTTACTTGAACAGATTGCGGCGGCAAAAGCCGGAGGTGATACGTAATGGCACGTCTTGAAGATGATCTTGTTGTTGACGAGGAAAAATTTGCGTCAGCAGCTGCAGATATGGAGCGTCTTAAAACAAGAACGAATGAACTGAAAGACAAGCTTGAAAAAATGTATGATGACCTTGCAAATGCAATGGATACACCATCAGGAAAAGAGCTTCAGATTGAAGCCAAAAAAGTGCTACTCAAGCCAGTTGAAAACATGTCACTTGTAGTAGGTCATATTTCCGAAACACTCAATATGATAATCGGAAGCGGCTATTATAAGGATGTATTCGTAGGCTTTGAAGAATTAAGTAATTTATTTTAGGAGGTAAATACATATGGCAAATATGGGAACAACCGGTACAATTAACATTACCAAGGATATGATTACAGCAGCTTTAAAGGCTGTTGAGGATTATCAGACAGAGATTACAAATCTTAATACTCAGCTTCAGTCTGAAATTGATAGTCTTATTCCTGCAAGCTTTTCAGGCTCTGCAGCAGAAGGCTTCAAATTTTTCTATGCTAATTCAATAGCTCCTAATACAGGAATAAATCTTACAAAAATGCTTAGTGCTCTCACTGATATCTGTAATGCAGTAATGGCACAGATTCCGGGCGAAGAACAGGGCGTAGACGAACAGCTTGCACAGGGAAATAAAAATCCCGGCGGTCAGGCATAAGAAAGGAGATAAATAACCATGGCAGATTGCAGAATTGTAAATGAAAGCGTAAAGGCATCAGTTGAAAACATTAATTCTCTCGCTGATAAATATGCAGAGGCAGGTACAAACTTTGAAACAACATTCAAGGCAGCTATTGCCGATATGGAGGGTGATTCAAAGGACGCTATGACAGAACTTTTTGATAACAGCTACAAAACATTTGTTACCGATCTTGAAAACGGCTTACCGGCTATGATTAAAGGTCTTGCTGCACTTCTTGAAGGAAATCGTTCAAATTTTGAAACGGTTGATGCACAGATTGCTGAAAGTATCAGAAACGGCGGTCAGCAGGGCTGATAAAAACAATGTGAATTTGATTTTTTGAAAATCAATCATAATGCAGCTCTGTTTTGTTTTTTATGATAAGCAAACGGGGCTGCATTTTTAATTTATGGAGGAGTTATACTATGTTGTTGCATAAGAATATGAGTGAAACTGAAATAGCTCAGCTCAGTGAAGAGGAAAAGAGCCTGTATCAGAAGCTTCAGGAGGAATACCGCCAGCGAGCAGCCTTTGTAGACCGTCTTGAGCAGCTTGATACAGTTGAAATGCCTGAGGCAAAGCCAAAAAGAGTTGCCTTAAAGCGTATAAAGCCTGTTGAGATTAAGACGGGTTCGGTTTCTGAAAAAAGAACAGCTTCATATTCTGATAAGCTTAAAGGATTACTTTCTGCTGCAAATAAGAAGCATAGTATATCAGTTAATATAGAAAAGAATAAGCCTGTTTCACTGCCTGAAGTATGCAAGGTGGAAAATAAGCATATCAATTGGAAAGGAAAAGCTTTCGAAATTTGTAAAGCTTCAGTTCCGAATGTAAATCAGCCCGAAGTTTTATTCGAGGCTGAACAGGGCAGAAAGATAAATCCGCTTCCGATGGTGAAGTCGTGCTTGCCGAAAAAGGTTGAATTTTTATCACCCGAGCCTGCTGAGTTATCCGCAAGCAAGGTGAATACGGCAATAAAGCCAAAGAAGGTAAGCTTTTCTTGCGGTGCATATAAGATAAAAACAACTGATATGCCGAATAATAAGGCTGTAAGTGTTAAATACGAGATGCCCGAAATTAAAACTGAAAAACATAGCTGTAAGAGTATAGCTGCTCCGGAAATTAAAATGTCACTGAAATCAGACAGCAAATGTGAGATATCTGTTCCTCACGCAGTGACAGCACATGTACCTGAGGTAAAGGCTGAGGTCTGCAAGACAAAGGCTGAAAATGTAAAGAAAGTATATATCAGCTGTCCTGAGGTAAAATGCAGTGACGTATCATATAAAGCGGATTTGCCTGAGGTTAAGATTAATTCGCCAAAGACAAGTGCCTTTTCAGAAAGCAAGCCATTTGTGATTTCAAAAACAGATGTAAAGCCAATAGCTCCGAGTGTTGTGAGCTATAATAAGCCTGAAAAACGTGTTGTGGTAAGTGAAAAAATTTCAGTTAATACTCCAACTGATTCAAAGGAAAAATGTAATGAGGCTTTAAATAGAATTATGGGAAGCTTGAAGGGATAGATAAAATGAAGAATAACGAAATTCTTATATCTGTTAAATTTGAGTCGGGAGCAATGACCAGAGAAATGTCCTTTCTTGTGCAGAAGGATATGTCGCTGAAGGCTCTTACCGAGGGCTTATACTATGGATTGAAAAAAGCCGCAAAAAAAGAGTCTGACGAAAAAGATGAAGAATTAAGCGTTAAAAAATGTTTCCGGCTGTATGAGGATTATATCAAAGCTCACAGTATACTTCTTGTCCTGCATACAAGTATGGGAGATAATGTTATGTTCGATTTTTCGGGCGAGGCAGAAGATACGTTTGATAAAAATAAAATAAAGCCTCTGCCGCAGTGTACGCTTACAGGTCTTGGAATAGTTACGGGAAGCTGTATTTATATTACCGATAAAGATGCTGTCGATAACTCAGACCATTCTATACAGTCACTTTTTTCACGAAGCGATATTACTCAGAAATATATTCTCAGCAGTGGTAATTCACTTGAATATAATATAAGTACACGCCGCCTTAATGTAATTGAGGATTCCGTAATAGATATTCTTCCTGCAGGAGATATGCCCTCAGCTTCAAAAGGCTCTATCCTTGATGTAATACTTCCAACGCTCATTTCAGCAGCAGGAATGATTGGTATAAGATATGGTATAAGCTATTTTTCATCAAGTACGGCAATAAATAATTCAATGCTTGCAATGACAGTTGCAATGCCGCTTGTTTCGCTTGTAACAACAGCATATAATTTCAAAAAACAGCGTAAAGAACAGAAACAGAGTGCTGATGAATGGAAAGAAAAATATGAAAACTATATATCGGATACAGTTATTAAGCGTATAACAGACTGGCAGAGAGATGAGATTACATATCTGAATAATGTTTATCCGCCAATGGGAAATTTATTTGACAGAACAGCGGCAATTTCATCGTCGATTTTTTCACGCTCTCAGAATGATAACGATTTCATGAAAATTTCTCTGGGACAATCAGATGAAATCAAGCCGATGTTTGAAATCAAATCGGAGAAGAAGGACAGCATTTTCAGCGATGTAAAATACCGATTGCTTACGAAAAAAAGCGGACTTCCGTATATAGTAATAGATGTTCCGAAGAAGAAAAAAGGCTTAAAAGCAAAAAAAGTCAAAGAAACATATGAAAATCATAAAAATCAATATCTTCTGACAGATATTCCGTATAACTTTGCAAACAAGGATAAGGTTGACGGAGAAATTGTCGGCTTCAAGTATCTGAGAAATTATTATGATAATACTCAGAAGCCGCCTCTTCTGATTGACCTTAAATCATGCGGAGTGCTTGGTGTAGTTTCAACCGAGTCTGAGGTGCTTTCAAAATTTGTCCGCCATATTGCATTTGAGCTTGCGTATTATCATTCGCCTGAGGATTTGCAAATGGTATTTTTGTTTGAAAGCGAGAGCAATACCTCGAAGCAGGACGATATCGTCAGAGATTATAAATATCTTCCTCATACCAATGAGCTTTTTGAAAATACATCTCAGTTTGTTTTTGACAAAAACAGTGCAGGTGAGGTTTTCAGTCAGCTTCAGGCTATTGCATCAGAGCGTGCAAAAGCCGGTAATTCAGATGAAGAAAATTCAAATGAAAATGACAGAGTAGTACAAATTGTCTGCTTTGTTTTTTCAGATTATGATATAAAGGAATCAGCATTTTCAAGATATCTTCCCGAAGCACCAAAGGAAGGCGAGGAGTATATCAACAAGCTTGGGCTTACGTTTGTGTTCTTGCAGAATGAAGAAGGAAAATTACCGAAATACTGCGGAAGCACTATTCAGCTCGACGGTAAAATGCATAAGATAAGCAGCAGATATAATATTCTGAGCCGTGAAACGCTTGAGGGACTTACTGAAAATTCCCGTAAGGATACCGCTGCTTCAACCGATGACTATATCGAATATACCAATTTTGAAAATCCGTTCATATTCGATAACGGAACAAAGGCACACTCAATAAACGATTTTTCACTTGCGTACAAACAGCTCAGCTCTATATATAACACAAGAATTGCTGAAAACGGTAAAGTGCCGTCAGTAGTTACTTTGTTCGAGCTTTATCCATTCCTTAAAGAGCTTAAAGATGACGAGAGTATTCGTGCCGAAATTGAAAAACGCTGGCTCAGTCTTGAACCATATGACCAATATGATGTTACCCGTGACCTTAAAGTCGAAATGGGTAGAAATGAGCATGGCATTACATATCTTGACCTTCACGAGAATGCAGACGGTCCGCATATGCTTGTAGCAGGTACAACAGGCTCGGGAAAATCAGAAACCATTATAACCTATCTTATCGGCTTGTGTATGAAGTATTCACCGATGGACCTTAATCTTCTTCTTGTTGATATGAAGGGAGGAGGCTTCTCGGACCGTCTTGGAGAGCTTCCGCACTGCGTCGGAAGTGTTACCGATACAGCAGGCGAAAGCGAAGGCATTTCAGCAGTTTATATGCTCAAGAGATTTCTTGAGTCACTTAATGCTGAGCTGAAAAAGCGTAAGCTTATTCTTGCAGATTTGAAGGTGGATAATGCAGACGACTATATCCGTGCATATCGCAAGATAAAAAGAATACATAAGCTTAAAAATCAGCCTGACGGTCAGAAAGAACGCAATGCGCTGATTGAAGAAATCAGAAAGAGTGAGAATGAAAAGCAGATTGAAGCAATAGACGGTGATATTTCAAAGCTCAGACCACTTTCACATCTTATTCTGGTAGTAGATGAATTTACCGAACTGAAACGTTTTTCAAGCGAATCAAACGATATAGATTTTATTGCCGAAATAACAACTATTGCCCGTGTCGGAAGAACTCTCGGACTTCATATCATACTTGTTTCACAGAATATCGAGGGTGCGATAAACGACGATATAAGAGTAAATACAAAATCGAAAATATGTCTTAAGGTTGCGACAAAGCAGGCTTCAAAGGAAATGCTCGGAACACCCGATGCTGCTGCGGCAACTATGCCCGGCCACGGAAGAGCGTATATTCTTGTCGGAACAGGAAGCAGATATGAATACTTCCAGTCAGCATATACGGGTGCAAATAAAAATATGAATATCGAACCGCCTGTAAATATCACATATGTTCCGAATACAGGTCAGTTTGAAAAGCAGTTTTATATTTCCGATAAGGATAATGACGTTATCAAGAAGAGAAATAAAAGCGGAGGAACTACACAGCTTAAATATGTGGTAGGTCAGATTATTGAGCTTGCAGAAAAATTTGAAAAGCCAAAGGATATCTTTTTACCACCGCTTAGCACCGATATTCATGAAAATGACAGCGATTTAGAGTGGGAAGGGGTGGATATTGATGCCTAGTCAGATTATCTGTACAGTCGGAACATACGATATGCCTGTTATTCAGCAGCAGCCGCCTTTTAAAATCGACCTGCTGAAATCGAATATTGCATTGTTCGGCTCTTCTATGAGTGGAAAGACGAATTTTCTAAAGCTTATAATCAATAATCTTCATAAAAAGCTGAATGAAGAAAATGAACGTATATTTATACTTGATTTCAGCGGAGGACTTCTTGAATATAAACAGATGCCGCTTGTTGCCGCTTATTTTGATAATTCAAATGAAGAATATGTAAAGCGTGTTTTCAAAATACTTGAAACAATTCTTAAAGATAATATAAAAATGCTCGGCAGTAAGAGCTACAGTGCAACACCGGCAGAGGCACAGCCTGTTCACACAACATTTATCATAGACAACCTTAATTCATTCGTTGATGAAAGCAGATATGCGGCATATCACGATAAATTCGGAAGACTTTGCCGTGAAGGACGTTCAAGAGGAATTTCAATTGTCTTTACAGCGTCTGATACAAAAGGAGTTTCAAGATTTCTTCTGTCGTTTGAACAGAAAATAGCACTTAATTTCCCCAGCGATAAATATGCCGAAATATTCGGAGAAAAGGCTGAAGCTATCGGAAAGATTATTGGCAGAGGCTATGCTAATGTTACCGAAAGACCAACCGATACTGCGGGAACCTTTAATATGAACAGTCCATATGAATTTCAGTGCTTCAAGGCAAGTGAAATACAGGAAGAAAATAATTTTATAAAAAATCTTAGACTTAAATACGGATACAACTCCGAAAACAGCGAAATTTATCAAAGACACGCAAAAAAATATCTCACCTTTTCGCAGGAGCTTACATACGAGGAATATGAAAAGCTCAGACAGCCATTGGAGGATATTGATAAGAAGCCAAGCAGTAAGGCAATTGCAGTAGGGCTGGATTATGTTGATTTTAAGCCTGTTTTTGCTGATGCAGATAAATCAAATGTCTGGGCTATTTACGGGAAAAAGGAGTTCGGAAAGACAAATCTTCTTTCTGTGCTTCTTGACGGACTTGCTGAAAAAAAGAGCGAGGCGAAATATGTCTTCTTTGATGACGGAAGAAAACAGCTCAAGGATTTTTACGACGATTTCAATCAAAAGGGATTTAGCTGTGAGCTTATTGACGAGTTTTCGGTAAAAACACTGACGCTTGCTGACGGAACCGAAATAACCAGAAAGCTTTCACCTATGCAGCAGTTTTATCGCTATATACATGAAGAAACTGCAAGTCTTGGTGATTACGACGGTCAGAACGTTGATGTTCTTGAACAGATATACGGCAGAGATAATCTTTATTCCGCACCAATCGGTGCAGATAAGGATAGTGCAAAGGCAACAGTATTTGTAATCCAGAGCAAATCCGTATTTTTGGGTTCTAAAAGCAATTCTCCGTTTATACGGTATATATTGCCCGAGCTTCTTGATATTGCGGAAGAAAGCGGATTTATATTCATATTTACAGACGTAAAAAAGATTACCGATGCTGAAATGAATGCTGTGTTCAACAGTACGTTAAAAACCGTTTTCCTCCTTGATAATATAGCTGAATTTGCTTCTGAAAGAGGAAGCAAATCCGTATTCGGAGATATGGACGTGAAAGGTCTTAAAGAGGACTACGCACGCTGTGAATTAGGTGACGGCTATTGCTATGATGTCGAAGCCGACAGCCTTAAAAAGATGAAATTTATTTATAATAAGAAATAAAGGAGAATTATAATGAGTGATGCCAGCTTTGTTTCGGCAGATACAAACAAAATTGCCGAATTCGAAGAAAAAAGCCCTGAGGTAATCAGTGAATTTGATGCAATAAAGCAGGAATTTAAGCGTATAAACAGCGAGCTTCTCAGTACATGGGAGGGCGCAGGCGCTAATGCTTATAAATACGAAACCGATAATATACTTGAAAAGGTCGGAAGTGTTGAGGACGTTCTTAAAGCAATAAACGAAAGTGTTGTAAAGGATATACGTTCTACCTATAGCAGCTTTGACGAAGAAATGGGAACCTTCAATATGAATCCTTATTCCGAGGAGGGCGAATAAGCTATGGGAGGGCCCTCACTAGAAAAGGCAATTCCCGGTGATGACATTAACAAAAAGGAAATCCCCGAGAAAATAGAGCTTAAAAAGCTTTCTGCCGACAATGAAAACACAATTTTCAATCTTGTTGTCAATGAACAAAAAGAGGAGGCTAAGGCTTGAATACAGAGCGTATTATAGGTTCTGAATTTGAATACATAATCGACAAATCATACGGACTCTCCTCTGATGGATATATTGCAACAGGAACTGAAAGTATTGTATATAAGGGACTAAAAATATCAAAAGACGGTAAAATGCGGCTTTCATGCGTACTTAAATTCAAGTATAAGTCCATAAAGGTCGGAAGCGATGATAATTCGTTTAAAAGCGTAAATGTGCTTGAAAGATTCAGACAGAACGATTTGAAAATCTTTGATGAGCTTCAAAGCTGTCGTTCTGTTGTCAGAATTTATGATGTGATAGAGGACCTCGGAGAATTCTCATTTATTCATGAGCATATGCCAGAGGGAGAAAAAAATATAAGAATTGATAATACCCGTTTTTTTTGTGTTGTTGAAGAGTATATCGACGGCTGGTCGCTTGAAGAATATTGCCGTGATGAATACTGGAAATTAACAGAAACGGTTGATATAGGAAATAATATCAGACGTAAAAAAAGCTTTCACGAGTTTTCTGAAGAAAGAAAAGCTGAAATGCTTGAGAGCTACAGACACGATTACGATGAGGTAATACGTTATCAGGATGAAATATTCGGATTTATGCTTAATTTATGTGAGGTGCTTCAGTATATAACTGATGAAAAGAAAATACTTCACCTTGATATAAAGCCCGATAATATAATGGTAACAAAGCATGGCAGACAGATTGTTCTGATTGACTTCGGCAGAGCTGAGTATATTTCAGAGGGACAGAATTATGTTCAGAACAGACTTAGCGGTGCAGATTACAATACCTCAGAAAGTATCGCAAGAATGTTTCAGTATGGTACACTTGGATATGCCGCACCTGAATGTTATGTTGAAGCTTTGGGAGGCTCTGAATTTCCGTTTAAGGATACACAGGCTGAAATAGGAAAAATGCGTGTTGAAAGTGATATCTTTTCGTTTGGTGCAGCTTTCTGGGAATGTCTGAACTTATTTGAGATGTATACGGGAAGCAGAGAATATGCAAAGGATAAAGCTCTTGGCGGTTCATATGATTTTTACCGTTCACATATTCTAAACAGCAATTCGTATTGCGGACGTGACTTATCGTTAACGTCGCCGCATTATCATGAAAGACTTGAAAAAATTATTCAAAAATGTACAAGAGCAAGAGGCTCGGATTTCAACAGCGACAAAAACGACGGAAAATATTACCGTTCTTATTCAGAGCTGAAGGATGATATTCTTTACGCAAAGGCTTCTGCACCTGCTTTGGTAAAGACGGAGAATATTAAGGTGCGTAATGCATTCGGAGTTACAGGAGTTATGCTGGGGCTTCTTTTTATACTTATGATTATAAGTATGATATTGAAGCTTTCGGGAAGCTATTTTGCACAGCAGAAGCTTGAAAGTGTAATGCGTGATTATAATCCTACCCGAATAGAATGGCTCGAGAATGCGGCTTCTGAACAGATGAAATCTTCAAACGACACCGAAAAACAGAATATCTATAAAAAAACCTTTGATTTTCTTATGGAGCAGAGTGAGTTTTTGGATTACGGAGAAGTCGTTGTATTAACCGATTTGCTCACAGAAATAAACAATGAAAAATTTGTCGGAGAATCCGTTGACAGCATTATGGAAAATATCGGAAGCGAGGCTCTGACACAGAGTATACAGTATATAGTTACCAATCTTGAGGGAAATATCGAGGGTGAAGCCTATAAGCTTGCGGTGCAGATTTACAATGCTCAGGAGAAAGAAAATCTTCTTGAATGTTATTATGTATTGCAGGAATATGCAAATGCGAATGATTCGGGGCATAAGTTTATGCCGCTTATAAAAAGGCTTGCGCAGACGCTCAATCATGATGATGTTATTTTAAGTATAGCCAAGGAAATTGCGGCAACAAATTCAGCCGCAGAAGATGAAGTCGAGATAAAAGCACAAATCCGCAGATATCTTGATGAAATAGGCTGATGATTTGAGAATGTAAGTCTGCAAGCTTTGAAGCTTGTTTGATATATTTTTTTGAGGAGATGGCTATGAAAGCTGTAGGAGTAAAAAAGAAAAAATTATACGATGAAGCAAAAAAGATTTGCCGCTATATATTCAAGCCGGCCATTGCAACTGCAATAATTGCAGGCGGATTAACTGCATTGGTTGTAATCGGCTTGGTTATAGGAGGAGTTTTTGAATCATTCATTGTTTCGATGGATATAAAATACAATTCTCCTGTAATTATAGGTTTAGCGTGTGTATTTGCCATAGTAATGTTCGGAGCGTGCGGATACGGAATTTTTCTGAGTCTGCACAAATACAGAAGACCGGGCGGAAAAGGAATATTTAATATAAAATATTCAAGAGGTTCATCATACAGAGCACTTAATGCTGCTTTGAATGAATCAAATAGTATTGAGAGGGATATGCAGTCAAATGAAACAGAATAGAATTAACTATTTCACAAAGACTTGTGGCAGTATAAAAACGAAAGGAGTGCTTAAAATGAATGGTAAGAGAATATTCGCTTTTATTTGCAGTTTGATACTTGCAGGCAATTATATTCCGTTTACTGCGTTTTCCGTAGATACTGCTGAAGAATCCAAAAAGGATACTGTTGAAAAAATTGAAACAACAATGATTATATTGGACGAGGATTTTGCTAACGATATAATAGTTGAAAATAAGATTTATGACGGAACTACAAAGGCTATGGCTGATTTTTCTAAAGTTGTTCTTAACGGAAAAGCGGAAGAAGATGAAGTAGTGCTTACTGCTAAAGCGGAATTTGCTGAAGCAAATGCAGGAGAGAATAAAACTGTAGTTATATCCGATTTTAAGCTAAGCGGAGATGATTCAGAGAAGTATACGCTGTTACAGCCGTTAGAAACAAAGGTTTTGGCTAATATCAGTCCTAAGACTATCATATTAACTCCGGAAACAACATTTATCAAGGGAGCAATTCCGGATAAGGTTGCTTATACTTACGACAAAAATGATATTGTCGGTAATGTAAATATAACTGCTTCTATTACTGTTGAAGAAACTTCATCAGGATATGAATTCAAAATTGATGATCCTGCATTAACAGGCAATCCGAATTATATTGTAGCTATAAATGATGGAATGATTCCGTCAGTTAATATGCCGAATGCACCGCAAGTAATTCCGGAAGCTGTTGTAAAAAAAGTTGATGAAGAAATAATTACAGTTGATGCAGATAATGATTCGAGAATTGCTACAAAAGGTTCTGCAAAGCTTTGTGTATCTGCAGAATCGGATTATCAGAATATACCTGTAACCTTTACGCTTCCGGACGGTAAGGAAGTAACAGTTAAAACAGGAGATCCAACTAAAAATAAAAAGTATCTTTATACCGCAGAATTTATTCTTAATCCTGCCGAGGATGGAAATTATTGTAGATATAAATCACTTTATTGTACAGTTGATAATGGTTCAAGCAGTGGGGCTTACCTTAAATTCAAGACTGAATACAGTGACAAAATATATACTGAATTGCTTTTTGATAAAAAGGAACCTGAAATAAAAGAAATGGCTGTTACATACAACAATTCAGTTGGTTTTTTCCAAGCAGACGGTAAATTTGAAGATAACGAATCACGCATTAAAAAAGTTGAATATAAATGGGATGATGGTGAATGGGTTGTATTTTTTTCTGATTCGGGTTCTCCAAGCAGCTTAGATTTTAAAAATGTTGTTCCATATTATATGTCACAAGATGTATCGTTTCGTGGCGGTAAGCATATGCTTTATTTAAAAATAACAGATTATGCAGGTAATGTAGCTGAAGAGAACGGGGTTTATTGCGATTGGGAAACCGGGTCTGACACACGACCTCCTGAAATAAAATATATAAGGCTTGAAACTGATGACGGAACTCCGGTTTCTGATTGTATTGTATCAAACGAATATGGAAATTTCATTAATAAAAACCTTAATATTGTAATAGGTGCTAATGATACAGCAGAAAGTCCTAATATTAACGGAATAGAATGTGTTGCAATTTTAGACGATAAAGGAGGATATGCGAAAGAAAAACAAGTAAAACAAGAAAAATATGGAGAATATACTTTTGAATTTGATTTGGCAAAAGATTCAGAATTAATCATTGAAGATTGTTATATCAGACTTGCAGACAGAGAGTATGTTTCTGAAATTTCTCTTAAAGAAGCACTTCAAGAATATCCGTATGCAGTGGCTGTTGAAGATGAAACAACAGAAGGCGAAGCTGAAACAACAACAGAAAATGAAGCTGAAATAACCGGTTCTGATATAGATAGAACTGCTATTAAGTCAAACAGATGGGTGTTTGACACTAAAGCTCCTGAAATTAAAGATGAATGGTTTAACAGTATAACTGATAATGATGAAAAATATTTCGGAAATTCAGATAATGATTATGAAGCCGGAAAGCTTACAATTAATATTACAGATAACGGTGGACTTGATAAACTGGAAATCAAACAGCAGTACATGGCAGACTCTAAGAATGTTGTGGACAAGGAAACTTCAATTGAGATTTCGGAATTAGAAAAGACTCCATTCGGTTATAATTATGTTGTAGATACAAGCAAGCTTGAAACAGGCTTTTATAAAGTTATTGTATCTGCATGTGACTATGCAGGGAACGCGAAAAACGAAGTCGTTTATGCATTTTACGTAGACCATGAACTACCGCAAGGAATTATAGAAACGATTTCACCGTTGACTACTGAGATTGATGAAAAAATATGGATAAGTGAAAAGGATGAAGACGGCAAGGGGCAAGATGTTGTATTCCGTGTTTATCCAAGCTCAGAAGGTTCGGCAGTAAAAAGCGTAAAAATGATTATATCCGGTGAAAACGGTGAAAAGTCAGAAACCTTTGAGGCTGATAAATTTATAATAGATGAGAGTACAGGCAAGCCTTATGTAGAGCTTGCGATCAATACAGACGAATTCAAATGCATACAGGAAGATAATACATATAATGTTAAAGCAGAAATTTGTTCTGTATCAGGAAACAAAGGTGAAGCGGAATATACTCTTTACGTAGATAGAGAAGCACCTGAGGTCAACAGCTTTACTGTAAGTCAGAAAAACAGCGAAGCTGAAAATGTGATGAATGTTCTTCCTTTCGGCGTTTTCGCAAAAGACTCTCTCGTTTTAAATGTTGAAGCAAATGACGGCATTAATGACAGCGGAATTGAAAAGGTTGTAATAAGCTATACTTCACCAGACGGAAAAGCTGTTGCCGATAATATGGTGTATGATGAAACGACAAAGCTCTATAGCTACGAGCTTGAATGTACGGATGAGATTTTCAGCAGTGATATCGACATAACAGTTTATGATAAAATCGGTAAAACCAATTTAGAATGTCCGAATATTAAAAATGCAGAAAATACATACGAGTCCGCAGATAATCGCTTTGTTATGATTGAAACCGCAGCTCCGAGTATAATACTTGACCTTCCTGAAACAGATAGTGTTATGCGTGAAGACGGACAGATATGGTATAGATATCATAACGGAAGCGAGCTTGACCGGCATAAATCAATTGTTATTAAAATTCAGGACGAAAATTCAGGAATTCGCTGTGTAAGTATGTTGATTAATAACGTAGCGGTCAATGCAGAGCTTAAAGACGGCAATGAAGCGGTTATTAAAGAGTTCCCGACAATAAAATCAACATCTGAGGCAGGCAAATCGGAATGTGGAATACTTGAGTATTCCTTTTCACTTGAAAAAATTGCAGAAATAATTCCTGCAAATGAAGACGGAAGCTATATAATCGGAATAACCGCAGTTGATAATGCAGGCAACATATGCAAAGAGCCTGTTAACAGCAAGGGCGAAAAATATACGGATAATAAGCCTGTGTATTACAGAGATATCGTTAAGCCGATTGTTACTCAATTTGCATTTAACCCTGCAACAGCCGATGAAATTTCAGCGGCAAGCGAATTCGTTGAAGAGCTTGAATACGGATTTTATTTCAAAAAAGGCTTTGAAGCATCTGTTTTCGTAACAGACGATAAGCCTTCCTCACAGCTTGATAAAGCGATATTCACTTTAATTCCGTATGAAAACGGTACAATGCAGGAGGCTAAGCCGCCACAGGAAGTAAAGATAATTGACGGCAGAGCTGTATGTGAAATTCCGTCAGGCTTTAAGGGACAGATTTACGCTGAGGTTTACGATAAGGTTGGAAATGTTTCCGACAGAAAAACACCTCAGGGATTTGTTGTTGACGAGGTTGCTCCTACTATTACTATAGAAGAGCTTCCTGATACAGCGGCAGGAAAAGATGAAAAAGGCAACAAGCTTTATAATACAGCGGTACAGTACAGAGTAACTATATCGGATTACAGAGCAGGTCTTAAAGAGGTTTCGTATTCGAAGTCCTCAGAGCGTGACAGCCGTGAGGCTTTGGTTAATGTAATTGATAATGTTGACGGACATCTTGAAAATAAACTTATTGCAAACGGCTGGGAAATTACTAAAAATGATGTTAACCTTATTACAGAGGTTTCACAGGTGTTCACATTCAATAGTGATGACAATGATATTATTATGACGTTCAATGCAAAAGACCGCGCAATGAATGCGTGTGAGCCAATGAGCAGTGAAGCATTTTCAATTGATACTATTGCACCTGAGATTTCAATTTCAAATAATTCAGAGCTTATAAATGATATGTATTATCGCAATAATACTTCATTTACAATTACAGTAACAGAACGCAACTTTGATGCAGGTATGATGTCGGCATCAATTTCTAACGGCTTTACAGGTGCTATACCAACAGTTTCATTCCAGAAGAGCAATTCAAATCCAAACGTGTATACAGCGGTAGTAGCTTTTGCAGAGGGCGATTACAGCTTCTCATTCTCGGGTAAAGACCGTGCAGGACATGCCGCAAATATATCATATAACGGCGGAGAAAAATCTAACAGCTTCTATGAAATATTCAATGTAGACGCAACCGTACCAAAAATCAAGACCAATTTTAAAAGCTTTGGAAAAGATGAAGATGATAAAATTTATTTCAACAGCGAGCAGATTGCAAAAATTGAAGTAACCGAGCATAATTTCAATGCTTCGGATATGGGTGTTTCAGTTGAAGAAAAGGAAGTAGGAACAAGTCATACAAGCGGTGGAAATTGGCGTAGTATAAGCTATTACAGCGATTGGGTTAAAAAGGGTGATACTTATACACTTGAAATCCCATTCAAGACTGACGGTGTGTATAGAGTAAGTCTTTCACCAAAGGACAGAGCAGGCAATGTTGGAACATTTGAAGAAGGCTCTGTTGACCATACTCCTGTTTATGAAATTGACAGAACATCTCCGATTGTTACTGCAAGAAACGGTAAGGTGGTTAAGGATTCAGAAACTAAGTTCCTTGATGTGTATGGTCTGGAACGAAGAAATGAAGAGTCACCAACAGTAGAGTTCGACGATATAAACTTCGACCATCTTGAATACAGTATTACAAGATATACTCCTGTTTATAAATCAGGAAAAGAGCTTGACGAAGTAAAACCTGATGAAGTTTTAAATCAGATTCATAAAGACAAAAAGTTTACTCTTCCGGAGTTTAAAGAAGACGGTGTATATGCAGTTACAATTACCGCATACGATAAAGCAGGCAATGCAAGTGTATTGAACGAAAATACGTATATGAGAATGGTTGATTCAGATGTCCTTGCTTATATCGAAAAGAGTAATTCAAAAGACAAAAGCGGTTGGTATTCATTTGCAGACGAAAACGGACCGATAAGTAAACGTCCTGACAGCTTCAGCGATTTGTCGATTATAGTTCTTTCAAAATCGGATTGCAACGCTGATATAGTTCTTCGTAACGAAAACGAGAATGAAGTAAATACCGGAATAAAGGCTGAAAATCTCGAGAACATTTACGGCGTCGGATTTTACAGATATACTCTTCCCGGCTCGTATTTTGCAGAGAATTATACCGAAGATGCTGATACAAGACTTTATCTCAGAGTAAATAACGATAACAAGCATATTGAGCTTGGTGAGATTTATATTGACAATACAATTCCAACATGTGATATTCCTGAGGATTTCAAAAACTGGGGCTGGTTCTTCGGTTCAGGCTCGCAGACAATTGTATTTGAAAATGTAAGTGAAATTCTTGACCGTGAAAAAAGTGTTGCCTATGTAGACGGGAAGAAAATTCCTCTTGATTTTTCAGAGGATAATAAAACCGTAAGCCTCAAGCTTGATGCAGGAAGCTACAGCGTAGGTCTTTCACTCGTTGACAGAGCAGGGAATACATATAATATTCCTGAGGTAACTCATCTTGCAATAGGAAATAATCGCCTTTGGATAATTCTCGGTATATCTGCCGCAGGAATTGTACTGATTGTTTTAACAATATGTATTGTAAGAGGCGTCAGACGCAGACGTGCTTATTGATTATAGCTCTATAATAAATTTAAAGCGGATTTTACTGTCGGCTTATACATAAATCTGACGTTGACTGTAATCCGCAAAGCAATACCGCACAGGCTATGTGCAGTGTGTTATTAAAATGAAATCCTTGCAGTGCATTTTACGCATTGCAAGGATTTTTTCATGTTTTTAAATGCCTTTTTTCTTTCATTACGACCTCGCAAAACTTTCTGAATAAAGATTGACAAATAATTGTTTATGTGATATAATTACATTTGTTAGTTCTGGGTGTGGCGCAGATGGTAGCGCGCTACCTTGGGGTGGTAGAGGCCGTGGGTTCAAGTCCCGTCACTCAGACCATTTCTTATGCCCAAAATAGATGACAGGGCGAAAAACCACGCA
>SVNL01000028.1:14826-18864 GCA_015066925.1 Ruminococcus sp. | reverse complement strand
CAGGGGTTGTTTTATGTTCGAATAATATAGGAGGTTTCAGAGATTTTGTGATGACTTAGAAGAATTCAAATTATGCAAATTTTTGACTAATTCATCTAATATCATTGATAAACCAACATATTTTATGTAAAAATATTGTAAAAATATTGACGTATAGACAAAAATATGTTATACTTATCTTGTATTTGATTGAAAGGGGTTATTTTAGATGTTAAATAGTATTTATTTTTCGTTAATGTCGAATACTGTAATGATGAATACCGATGACCCGCTTGCGGCAATCGGAATATCTTTATTTGCCGGAATTGTTATAGCTGTATCTTTGATTTCTAAGAGCAGAACTAAAATCAAGGCTACAAAGAGTGAACGATATATTTCCACTCAGCTTAAGCTTACAGAACAAAGCGATGTATATACCCACACAACGACTTCACGTCGTAAAGTTAAATAGGAGATGCTGTTATGGGAAATGTAATTTATAAATGTCTAACATGTGGCGGTGACCTTCAATTCTCTGCCGAGGCTCAAAACTGGACCTGTAAATATTGTGATGATACATTTACACTTGAAGAGCTTGATGCAGCAGGTAAAAATGAATTGAATGAAGAAACAATGGATGTTCATCAGGAGCTTGAGGGCGACAAAGAGCAATATCAGTCTACTGACGGTACTGTCGGAAAAGACCTTGTTCAGTACAAGTGCTCACATTGTGGTGCCGAAATTATTACTGACAGAGCAACTGCCGCTACAATTTGTGTATACTGCTCAAATCCGATTATTATGACAGAGCAGGTTGTCGGTGATTTTAAGCCTGAATATGTTATTCCGTTCAAGGTTGATAAATCAAAGGTTATGGATGCGTTCAAAACATTTAGCAAAAAGCCTCTTACACCTAAGGATTTTGACTGCGAAAAGGTTGTTGATAAAATCCAGGGCGTCTATATACCATTCTGGCTTTATTCAGGTGTTCTCACAGGAAGCATTGAGGCTATAGGTATCAAAGAAAAGCGTCGTAGAAGCGGAGATTATGAAATTACCGATTCTCTTCATCACAATGTAAAAAGAGCAGGTTATCTTTCATTCGAAAAGGTTCCTGTTGATGCGTCTAAGAAAACTGAGGACGCTGCTATGGACTCTATTGAACCTTTTGATTTCAAGGAAATGGTTCCTTTTAATATCGGATATCTTGCAGGATATCTTGCAGAAAGATTTGACGAGGATAAGGATACCTGTTTATCAAGAGCTTCGGAAAGAATTGTAAATACAGGTCGTGACGAGCTTTTAAAAACTTGTCATTATGATAGTGTAGATGTAAAAAAATATCAGCACGATCTCGATCTGAAAAATACCGAGTATGCTCTTTTGCCTACATGGCTTCTTTATACAAAGTATAAGGACAAAGATTACTTCTTTGCAATGAATGGTCAGACAGGAAAGTTTATAGGCAATCTTCCGATCGACTACTTAAAGCTTTGCTTGTATACAGCAATACCAACTATACTCATTTTCATTCTGCTTCTGTTTTTACTGTAAGCTTGACTATTTTTATAAGAGAGGTGACACAGTTTGGATCAGGAAACAATCAGACTGCTGATAAGAGTTGCTGTACTTATTGCTATAGTGATTGGGGTTGCATATGTTGTGAGAAAAATCAAAAGAACTATTCAAAAAGCCAAAAGGGCTGTACAGAGCATTTCAAATGTTATGGACACTATTAAGACGGCAGATGATGAGCAGATGTACACACCTAAAACTCTTTCAGGTTTAGAATCAATTCATCTCAAAAAGATAGAAAGTGATTTTCCGGAATTCAATCCATCACTTGCCAAAACTTACATAAAGTCTTTTGTAAATGAATACTTTGCCGCTATGAAAGCACATAAAAGGGAGCTTACAAGTTTTGAGGATACCTGCTCAAAACAATTTATTGAGCTTATGACTGCAAAGTTTTCCGATATTAAGGCTACTACTTATTCTCAGGTAAAGATTCACAAGATTGTAATTTCAGATTACAAAAAGACAAATGATGAGGCGGATGTCTACTTCGAGTTAGCACTTCAGTACATTCCAAGTAACACCAACAGACTTACTCAGGAAAAATATACTGTTACTTACAGTTATTTTCTTGAATCAGGGTCACAGGGTGAAATGGCAAGTATTATTTGTTCACATTGCGGTGCTCCGATAAATACACTCGGTGCTAAGGTTTGTCCGTATTGTGATTCTGCTGTTGCTGCAGTTTCAGTAGAGAGAACATGGAAGGTTACTGACCTTAAAAGAACTACTTATTAATTGTCATTTGTGTGGCTGTCAAGGTTACGCATGATGCTAATGAAAAATATGAACATAACCAATGTAAGAAATATTAATCTTACAGATGTTATATAAAATTAAGCCTTCGGGCAAACGATTAGGAGGAAATTTGCTATGGGATTAATTCAAATGGCTAAGAGCGCTGTTACTTCAAATCTGCAGGATCAGATTAAGGAGTATTTCAGATGCGACGGTATGACTCAGGAGTGTCTTTGTTTACCAGCTACAAAGGTTGTTCGTGGTAATGCCGTAAACAATTCATCAGATGCTGTTATCACAAACGGTTCTCTTTTCGACGTTGCAATCGGTCAGGCAGCTGTTCTGGTCGAAAACGGTAAAGTACACGATTTTATTTTTGCTGATACAAATGAACTTGCAGGTCAGTATAAGTATGATAGTGCTGTAGAGCCTTCACTTCTTGGCGGTGGTCTTAAAGATGCATGGCCTTCAATTAAGAATATTGTTTCAAGATTTACTGCTGGTGGTCAGTCTACAAACACTATGCGTCTTGTTTACATTAACTGTAAGCCAATTCTCAACAACCCAATCGGATTTGGTGATATTCCATTCAGAGACGGTGAAATGAATCTTTCTCTCAATGCAATGGCACATGGTACATATGAATTCCAGATTACAAACCCTGTACTCTTCTATGAA
This sequence comes from Ruminococcus sp., assembly GCA_015066925.1. GTDB lineage: Bacteria > Bacillota > Clostridia > Oscillospirales > Ruminococcaceae > Ruminococcus. The sequence goes on along the minus strand of SVNL01000028.1, from coordinate 15,894 downwards.
AATGTAATGATGGACCCAGCCAAAACAATGACAAGAACAACAGGTGATGGTGCTAATCTTATCTCTGCTATGAAGAAAGAAATGAAGCCTAAGTTTACAAAGGCTCTCACTAATCTTTCTGCTCAGAGAATTCCTTATGACCAGCTTGGCGCTTATCCTGATGAGCTTGCCAGTGCTATGAATACAGAGCTTAAAGAGGCTTGGCTTGAAAAGCGTGGTATTGAACTTATATCAATTGCTCTTGAACTTAATGTTGATGAAAAGAGTAAGGAAAGAATTGCTAAGTTCCAGGAAGCTGCAACTGCTCAGAATCAAGGCCTTCTCTATTCAATGGATAGAATGAGCATTAATGCTGCTCGTGAAGCTGCTGCAAGCAATTCAGGCGGTGCTGCTGTAGGTTTCATGGGTATGAATATGGCAGGCGGCGGAATGGGCGCTCCTATGCAGGACCCTATGGCTTATCAGCAACAGATGTATATGCAACAGCAGCAGATGGGTATGCAGGGTGGCAATCAGCAGCCACAGTCACCAATGCAGGCTATGCCTCAGCAGGCAACTCCAGCACCAGCACCTGCACCTGCACCAACACCTGCACCAACAGAAGCTCCGGCTGCTTCAGAGACTGCTGCTGATACTTGGACCTGCTCATGCGGTGCATCAAACACAGGTAAGTTCTGTATTGAATGTGGAAATTCAAAGCCTGCACCTGCTCCTGCAGCTGACGGCTGGACCTGTTCATGCGGTGCTGTTAATAAGGGCAAATTCTGTATGGAATGTGGTTCTAAGAAGCCTGTTGGCGAACCGCTTTACAAGTGTGACAAGTGCGGTTGGGAGCCTGCAGACCCTAAGAATCCACCTAAGTTCTGTCCTGAGTGTGGAGATCCGTTTGACGATTCTGATATCCAGAGCTGATTTCTCTGCTACGATTAATATAAAAACTTTGCAGTTAGGTCAGGGCGATAATGAAGCTTTTGATAAGGCACTTCTGATTTTTATGTCAGAAGTGCCTTTGTATTTGTTATGACATTGACTTACAAATTCAGGTTTATAGAGCACAATAGCAAAATA
>SVNL01000028.1:5034-14726 GCA_015066925.1 Ruminococcus sp. | reverse complement strand
GATATTAATCATATTCATACTTTATCCTGGGGATTCGGAGCGTATTCATATATCAATGATTCCTGTGATATTTATTGTTCTGATGGAAAACATTATGCAGGTTACGCCGGCAGACATATACGCTTAAAATGGAAATTAGATATAAAAAGTGGCAAGTATAAAGTAGTAGAAGCATATGAATATGTTACACCGGGAATTATAAATTCTTTTTTTGATATGATTTCATAAACTTCAATAATCTGATGTATGCGGTATAATACAGTAAATCGGATATATTGAAAAATAAAAATTTATAGGTGAAAAAATGAAAAACAGTAAAACTCAGACAAATGACATTTAACGGAGAATTGTATATATAAGCTTATCATTATGATGATAGAGATTTTGACAATTATCCTCATTCAATTTGACGGGCAAAGGAGCAGGTTACTTTATGGATAAAAGCAAAATTAAAATCACATGGTATGGCACAGCTTCTGTGCGTATTGCCACAGGTGACTCTCAACTCCTGATTGACCCGTTTTTTCCGTATCCTGACAGTAAAATAAAGGTCGCAAAAAATGCTTATGAGAATTGTGGAAATATTCTGATTACGCATGGACATTTTGACCATATCATTAGTGTAAAAGAAATAGTGCGTGACGGTACTATTGTTCACTGTACAAAAACACCATACAAAACTCTTGTCAGAAAAGGTGTTGCAAAAGCAAATCTTCATACAATTAAGGTAGGAGATATTTTTTCTGTCGGGGATTTTAAAATTACGGTATTAAAAGGAAAGCATATAAATATTTCTCCGTTGACCTGCTTTAAATCTTTATTCGGTAAACGTGCTATGAAGCAACGCAAGAATTTTTTATCTAAGATAAAACAAATTATTTCATGTCTTGAAAGAAAAGAGACGTTGTGTTATTTGGTGGAGGCTTGTGGCAAGCGTATTTTGGTTTTAGGAAGTCTTTCCCTTGCAAGCGGTGTAGTTTATCCGACTGAAGCTGACCTTGTACTTTTGCCGTATCAAGGCTCGAATAAGCTTTATGACATTGCGGTTGATATATATAACAGACTGACTCCGAAAGCAGTTTTGCTGACTCACTTTGATGATACTTTTCCACCGTTCAGCTCGGAAGTAGATACGTCAAAACTTGAAAAATATCTGGAAAAACATTTAACCATGTACAAGCTTAATCATGGCGGTACACTTGAAATCTGACGTAATTGCGTTGAAAATATAACAGCGGAGGCTAATAATGAAAATTATAATTGAAACTCCTCTACCTGATGAGGAGGATACTGTTGTTATCAGATGTGCATCACCTGACCAACAGCTTATAAATATGATTTATGCATATCAGACAGAAAAAACTGAGATTACAGGCTATAGGAACGATAAAATTACACGTCTTAGCTATCAAGACGTCTATTATTTTGAAGCAACAGATAATCGTGTTTATGCATATTGTCATTCAGATGTTTATGAAGTCAAGCATAAACTCTATGAGCTTGAGGAGATTTTCTCAACATTTGATTTTGAACGCTGCTCAAAATCTATGATTGTAAATCTTGAAAAAATAGAATTTCTTTCACCGCATTTCGGTGGAAAACTTGAAGCACATTTAAAAAACGGTGAAAAAATTATTATTTCACGTCGATATGTACATAATCTTAAAATCAAACTCGACAATTAGGGGGAATTAAGAATGATAAAGGAGTTTTTTACTTCGTTGCTGCACTATTTTGTTAATATCATAACAGCAGTTATAATAGCGGTAGCTGTATATTTAACAATTTCAGGTCAGCAAATAGACAGCACAATGCTATGGCAGATTTTATTCAGCGGTTTTATTACAGCCTTGCCATCTGCAATACTTGTTTGCATTGATACAAAAAGCGGTAAGGTATTGCTGATGCTGTGGCTTTTACATTTTTTACTGATATTTGGATTAACTCTGGTGATGCTTAAATTATTCGGTTGGTGTAATATTACACCTGTTTCTACACTTATAACATTTGGCGTAGTAGTATTTATTTACCTGTTTACAAGCTATGTGCATTATCTTGTTGACAGAAGTCACGTTGCTTTAATGAATCAGAAGCTTAAAAAGCGTTATTTCAAAGCTGAATATGCCAGAGAACTTGCGGAAAAAGCTAAAAAAAGTGATGAATAATGTCGAGCTTGTATTCGGTTTTTGATATGATTTTGTAAACTTCAATAATCTGATGTATGTGGTATAATACAGTAAATCGGATATATTGAAAAATAAAAATTTATAGGTGAAAAAATGAAAAACAGAAAAAAACTCAGACAAATGACATTTAACGGAGAATTGTATTTATGGGCTTATCATTATGATGATAGAGATTTTGACAATTATCCTTATTCATATTATTTGTTTGTTCCGAAAGAAAATAATAAATTGAAGGTAAGAGTATATTTTAAGCGATATGCTCCCAATATGGCTATAGATATATATTCGGAGGCAGGTACAATCTGCTTATACAAAGGAGAAAGAATAGTTCTTAATCTTTGTCGTCCGTTTTTTGCACGTCAGGTTATTGAGTATGTGTTTCAAAATTGCTGCAATAATACTGATACAGGCGAAGTAGAAATTAAAGACGGAGATTTGATACTCAATAGGCTCGGTTTTAAAGAATTTTAATCAGAGCTGAATTTATACATAATATCCTCTGAGTAATCATAGATTTCTTTTAATTTTTTATTGAAAATGGCGATTATATATGGTATAATATGTAAAATTGTACTGCTTGATGAAATAATAATTTGTGGAGGTAAATAAAATGAAACTTGATGGTTTTGGATTGTTTGTAGATGATATGCCAACAATGGTTCGTTTTTATAGAGATGTTCTAGGTTTTGAAATTGCCGAAGATGAAAATGCCGTTAATGTATATCTAATCAAAAACGGAACACTTTTTATGCTGTATGAACGGAAAAACTTTGAGAAAATGACAAGCAGAAAATATGAATATATAAAAGGTTTTAATGGCCATTTTGAAATAGCATTGTATGTTGATACATTTGAAGAGGTTGATTTGGAATACGCTAAGGCAGTTGAAAAAGGAGCTCGTTCTATATTAGAGCCGACAACAGAGCCTTGGGGTCAGCGCACCTGCTACATTGCAGACCCTGAAGGAAATCTGATAGAAATTGGTTCGTTTAACCGTCCCTTTGACAGTAAGGCGGATTTTAACGGAGTACAATAACAAGTTTCGATACATATAACAAATATGTTATTCATTTCGGTATATAAATTCTTATCTATAGAATAATATAGTCAGCTGTGAATAACAATTACAGACATTTTTTATTTTATATTGAAAATGGCGATAATATGTAGTATATATGTGAAATTGTATTGTTCGATAAATCAGAATTTGGAGGAATAATGATGAAGTGCAATATTTGCTCACTCTATATATGCGTAGAAGATATGAATAGAGCAATAAAGTTCTATGAAGATTTTTTTGAACAGTCAGTTACTGAACGTGATGATTTATATAGCGTATTTGATATAAATGGATTTCGGTTTGGTTTATTTGCATACACTATTGTTAATGAGGCACATACTTTTGGAAGTAATTGCCTTCCAAGTATCAGCGTAGAAAGTTATGATATGCTTGTTTCAAAAATTCAAGACAAGAAAATATGTTTTCCATTAACTAAAATAGGTATGAATTGGGTTGCTGAATTTGTTGACTCAGAAGGTAATCATATTGAAATAACAACACCAATATAATAAATTCTGATTTATCATACCTACAACTTCCAATTTGCCAAACTGAATATGATTACATAGCCGTCTGTGAATTTCAATCACAGACGTTTTTTAATTTTTTGACAAAAGCATACGTCAGATAATATTCATGCAGTTTATATATCTGACTTTTGCTCCTTTAGCTTCATATATTTTTTTAGAATTAATTGGTAGAGCAATAATTCGTGAACAAAATTTGACATTTATGAATATATATGGTAAAATAAAGGGAAAACTTGTTATAAGGAGAAGTTTATGGTATACAATAATGTACTTGAGTGTATAGGTCATACTCCAATAATCCGATTAAATAAAATGGTTAAAAAGGGAAGCGCCGAGGTTCTTGTAAAATTCGAGGGACTTAACGTAGGCGGTTCAATCAAGACGAGAACAGCGTATAATATGATTCTTGACGCAGAAAAGAAAGGAATCATAAACGAAAATACAATAATTGTAGAGCCCACAAGCGGAAATCAAGGAATAGGGCTTGCTCTTATTGGTGCGGTAAAGGGATATAAAACAATAATTATTATGCCTGACAGTGTAAGTGAAGAGCGCAGAAAGCTTGTTGAGCATTACGGTGCAGAGGTTATGCTTATTCATGACGCAGGAAATATCGGCGAATGTATAGACGAATGTTTACAGACAGCTTTGAAGCTTAAAAGAGAAAATCCGAATGTATATGTTCCACAGCAGTTCGAAAACAGAGCAAATCCTCTTGTTCATAAGTACCATACAGGTCTTGAAATTCTTGAACAAATTGGCGGAGAAATTCACGGCTTCTGTTCGGGAATAGGTACAGGCGGTACTATAAGCGGTATAGGTGAAGTTCTTAAAGCACTTTATCCTAAGCTTGAAATATGGGCAGTAGAACCTGAAAATGCTGCTATTCTTGCAGGCGGAAATATCGGTACTCATCTTCAGATGGGAATTGGTGACGGACTTATTCCCGGAAATCTTAATATGAAAATCTATGACGATATTTACGTTGTAACCGATGAAGAAGCCATTCAGACTGCAAAAGACCTTGCACGACTTGAGGGAATTATGTGCGGAATTTCAAGTGGTACAAATGTTGCTGCTGCACTTAAAATGGCTGAAAGATTGGGTGAGGGTAAAACTGTTGTAACAATTCTTCCCGATACGGCAGAGAGATATTTTTCAACTCCACTTTTTGATTAAGTATACATATCGTATAATGTGTGAATATATTCACAATAACCGGCACTGCATAGTTTTGCAATGTCGGTTTTTTTATTCAATATTAATAGTTGATAGGGTTGGAATCAGAAAAAGTAACCAAAAATGTAAACATTTTGAAAACATTATTGATTATTTTGTTGTTGTGTGTTATAATAAATTATAGGTATAAAATGTAAAAGAATTTTTCGATACATTAACGTATGCTGAAATGAAGGAGAATTTTAGTATGAGTAATTATAATGGAGTAAATAAAAATTACAATAATGAATATGATTCGCTTACAGGTCTTATCAGCTATGAAAAATTTATGGAAACAGTTGAAGAAATGGTAAAAGCTGACCTTAATGGAGTGGCGAAAGGTGAGTATGCCTTTATCTATATCGACGTGCTGAGATTTAAGATTATTAACGACATTTTTAATGTTGAAGAAGGCGACAGACTTCTTATCTTTATTGCAAGTCATCTTATGTGCCTGTTTTCAGAAAATTCAATAGTTACAAGAGTAAGCTCAGACAGATTTGCTATTTTCACAAAAACAGATTCCAAACAGCTTGAAGAAAATCTTAATCGTTATCTGTATGAATTGTCTGAGTACGAGCTTCCATATGAGATTGTAAGCAATATCGGAATTTATGTTACAGAAAGAACGGATTTGTCATCACAGGCTATGCTTGACCGTGCAATCCTTGCTCATTCTACCGTTAAAGGCAATTACATAACAAAATATGCGTATTATACCTCGGAAGTACGTGACGCAATTCTCGGTGAACACGAAATTACCGGAATTATGAACCTTGCTCTTGAAACAGACCAGTTTGTAATTTACTATCAGCCTCAGTTTAACCATATTGATAAATCAATGGTCGGAGCAGAAGCACTGGTACGTTGGATTCATCCGCAAAGAGGTCTTATTTCTCCGGGCAAGTTTATCCCGATTTTTGAAAAAAACGGATTTATCACAAAGGTCGATTTGTATATTTTCGAACAAGTATGTAAATTTATCAAGAAATGTATTGAAAGAAAAATTGAAATAGTTCCTATTTCCGTAAATATAAGCAGACGTGATATTTATCACCCAGGACTTGCAAAAATGCTTGAGGAAATCCGTATCAAATATGATGTTCCTGTAAAGCTTATACGTCTTGAGGTTACAGAGTCGGCAACTATTGACGGAATACAGCGTATCTCTGATTTTATAAGTGAGGTTCACAGATATGGCTATGTAGTTGAAATGGACGACTTCGGAAGTGCTTATTCTTCGCTTAATTCATTAAAGAGTATCGACCTTGATATTTTAAAGCTCGATATGAAGTTCCTTTCAGATGAGGGAAATACAAATAACGGAACAATTATCCTTAGCTCTGTTGTTAGAATGGCAAAGTGGCTTGGATTTCCGATTATCGCTGAGGGCGTTGAAAATAAGGAGCAGGCTGACTTCCTGCTTAGTATCGGAAGCTGTTACGTTCAGGGCTATCTTTATTCAAAGCCTATACCTGAGGATGAATTTATGAAGATGGTTGTTGAAACGGGTATTCAGCCTTTAAAGCCTGCTATGAATATTATAAATAAAATGAACGCAAATAATTTCTGGGATCCAAAATCACTCGAAACTATGATTTTCAGCAACTATGTTGGTGGTGCGGCTATTTATGAGTACAAAAACGGTAACCTTGAAATTCTGCGTGTAAACAGAAAATATATTCAGGAAATAGGTAATCATATAAGCGAAACTGATATCTGGAAGCATAATTTCCTTAGCTTCTTCGACGATGAAAACAGAAAAAAATATGTTGAAATGCTTGAAAGAGCAATTGAGTCCGAGGATGAGGAAGAGTGCGAAACTTGGAGAAATTATACTGATAATCCCGAAAATAAAATTTGTATAAGAGATTCTGTAAGAGTTATCGGTAAAAGTATCGACAGCGTTATGTTCTATAATATGATAAGAAATATTACCGCTGAAAAGCGTGCTATTGAGGAAATCGAACACCGTGAAATGCTTTTCCGTTCAGCAAGTGAACAGGCTAATATTTATTACTGGGAGTATGATGTCGGTACAAAGAAAATGTTTCCATGCTTCAGATGTATGAGAGATCTTAAGCTTCCGCCTATGGTTGAAAATTATCCTGAGCCTGCAATAGAAATGGGAATTTTTCCTCCGGAGGTTGCTGATATGTATCGTGATATCCACGATAAAATTGAGGCCGGACAGAAAAATGTCGAGGTAGATATGCCGCTTACTCCTGACAGAGTAATGTTTCGTGTAAGATATACAACTCAATTTGATGAGGATGGTAAACCTGTTAAAGCTTATGGCTCAGCAACTAAAATTTGAATATTTTTAAGTCAGGGTGGATATCAGAACAATAACCGTATAGTACAAGTAAGGGTACCGAGCGACAAACTCGATACCCTTGAATTTTTATTGCGTATATGCCAAAGGCTGTGCCCCGTATTCCGCCCTGTTTTTGTTTTGCAATTTTCAAGTGCTTGACAATTTTGAAAAATGCGTATATAATTGTAATGAGCAGACTATGCGGTAGCGGAAACGTTTTAGTTTACGAGGAAAGTCCGAGCATCATAGAGCAGGGTAGCTGCTAACAGCAGCCGAGGGCGACCTTAGGGCAAGTGCAACAGAAATATACTGCCTTGATTTTTCAGGGTAATGGTGGAAAGGCGAGGTAAGAGCTCACCAGAGTGCAGGAGACTGCACTGCTATGTAAACCCTATCCGATGCAACGTCTATTGGTGCTTTGTATCTTAACATCTGCTCGGTGGATACAAAGTAATGACGGCTTGAGCTTAATGGCGACGTTAAGCCTAGATAAATTACCGCACACGACAGAACTCGGCTTATCGGTCTGGTTATAAAAAGAGCTTCCCTTACGGAAAGCTCTTTTTATTTTTATGTTTAAATTTATTTTGAATTACCGACCTTTTCAACCTTCATCAAATTTGTTGTACCTGAAACACCAAGCGGAACACCTGCCGTAATAACAACAAGGTCTGAAACTTCAACAAGACCTCTTGCTTCTGATGCCTCAACCGCACTTGCGAATAAATCATCGGTATTGGTTTTTTCGTCAATCACGCAAGGAATAACACCCCAGCTCATATTAAGCTGACGACATACAGTTTCACTTGTTGTACAGCTTATTATCGGACAGTCAGGTCTGTATTTTGAAATAAGTCTTGCAGTTTGTCCGCCCTTTGTGACTGTAATGATAGCTCTTGCTTTAAGGTCATGAGCAGTAGTAACTGTAGCATGAGAAATAGCGTCCTCAATTGTATTGCTTATTTCAGTAGGTCTGTTGCGGAAACGCTTGCGGTAGTCGATATTTTTCTCGGTAGTACCTGCAATGAGAGCCATAGTCTTAACAGCTTCAATCGGATAAGCACCCGCAGCAGTTTCACCTGAAAGCATAATAGCACTAGTGCCGTCATAAATGGCATTGGCAACGTCAGTAATTTCAGCTCTTGTAGGACGTGGATTTGAAATCATTGATTCAAGCATCTGTGTAGCTGTAATAACCTGTTTTCCTGAGCTGTAGCCCTTATGGATAAGCTCCTTCTGGATTGCAGGGATTTGTTCGAATGGAATTTCAACACCCATATCACCTCTTGCAACCATAATTCCGTCAGCAGCCTCAAGAATTTCGTCGATATTTTCAACTCCGTCGAGGTTCTCAATTTTAGCGATAATTCTTACATCAAACCAACCAAGACTCTGAGTAAATTTTCTGAGATAGTTTATATCGGCAGAGGTTCTTACAAAGCTTGCGGCAATAAAGTCGAAGCCTGTTTTAGCGGCAAATTCAAGGTCATTCATATCAGCATCGCTGAGATAAGGCATTGAAAGCTTTACACCGGGAACGTTAATTCCCTTATTATTTGAAAGAATTCCGCCGTGAATTACCTTGCATACAATTTCAGTTGAAGTTACTTTTTCTGTAACGAGCTCAATAACTCCGTCATTAATGAGTATCTTTGTACCTATGCCGACATCTTTAGGAAGATTTTTAAATGAAATACTTCCGACCTCGTTAGTGCAAAGAACGTCTTCGATAGTAAGAGTGTAGGTATCGCCCGAAAAGATTTCAACAGGTTTATCGTCAACGAATTTTCCGAGTCTTATCTCAGGTCCCTTTGTATCCATAAGAGTGGCAATAGGCAAACTGAGTTCTTTTCTGAGCTTGTCAACCATTTCGAAACGTTTTTTATGCATTTCGTAATCGCCGTGAGAAAAATTGAAACGTGCAACATTCATTCCTGAAATCATAAGTTCACGCATTATTTCTTCTTTATCGGTTGCAGGACCTACAGTACATACAATCTTAGTTTTTCTCATTGATATTCTCCTTATTATATATGTTGATTATAATTTTTTAAGCTTAGCAAAATTTGCCATAAGACGTTTAGTGCCTACATTATTGAACGCTATTTCGAGCATGCTGTCATTTGACATTTTCTTTACGGATAAAATCACACCCTCGCCGAAAGAGTTATGCATAACCTTTTCGCCCACAGCGTATTCAACGTTTTCGGTTTTGGAAGAAGCTTTTGCTTTGTTTCTTGCAATCTGCTGCTGAAGACTGCTTGAATGAATAGCGGTAACAGCGGAACTTGACGTCTGATTTTTAAGTGAAATGGTATTATCTTTTTTATCAATAAGCTGTCTGTCGATTTCCTTGATAAAGCGTGAAGTTAGATTTCTCT
>SVNL01000028.1:0-4934 GCA_015066925.1 Ruminococcus sp. | reverse complement strand
TTTTTATGAGTGCCTGTTCGATTTTATTTGACTGAGCGTTCATTCTGTAAAGGATAGCGTTATCGGAATATTTACCGCTTTCCTTGTAATGATTAAGAATTTCGTTTGCGATAAACTGAGCTTCATCATTTTCATCGCAGGCTTTATACCAGCATATTTTATCGCCCTCAGCACCACTTGTCCAAAGAGCCTTTTCTTTTCGTCCCTCGTTATTTGAGATAACAGAGTTTGCGGCATTCAGAATAGTTTTTGTTGAGCGATAGTTCTGTTCAAGGCGTATAACCTTTGCACCCTCGAACTGACTTTCAAAGCTGAGGATATTGGTTATATCAGCACCTCTGAATTTATATATACTCTGGTCATCATCACCAACAACACAGATGTTTTTATGCTGCTGTGAAAGCAGAGAAACAAGTCTGAACTGAACCTGATTTGTATCCTGATATTCGTCTACGAGAATATATTTGTATCTGTTTCTGAATTTATCGAGAGCTTCAGGGAATTCTTCGAAAATTTTAACAGTGAGCAGTAATATATCGTCAAAATCAAGAGCATTTGACTCTTTAAGTCTTGCGCAGTAGTGAGAATAAACTCTTGCAATTGTTTTTTTGCGGAAATCTGCTCCTGCATTTTCTTTCATTTCAGACGGAGTAATCATTCTGTTTTTAGCGAAGCTTATTTCTCCGAGAAGAGCCTTAGGTGCAAAATTCTTTTCGGAAACTTCCATTTCAGACATAACCGACTTGATAAGACGCTGTGTATCGTCGGTATCATAGATAGTGAAATCTTTTCCGTATCCTATTCTGTCGATTTCCTGTCTGAGAATTCTTACACAGGCAGAGTGAAAGGTTGAGGCGTGTATGCTTAATGCTTCTTCTCCGAGCATATTACACAGACGCTCTTTAAGCTCATTAGCCGCCTTATTTGTAAAAGTAATTGCAAGGATATTCCATGGCTTTACAGGATTTACCGCTACAGCTTCACGCAACCCGTCGCAATCGTCGGTTTCGCCGTTTATGTACGCCTCAAGGAATTCGATATCGTCCTGAGTGCCCTGACGTGTATCGTCGTTGAAAGCATTACCGAAGTTAATCATATTTGCGATACGGTTTACGATTACCGTAGTTTTACCGCTTCCTGCACCTGCGAGTACGAGAAGTGGACCGTTTACCGTAAATACGGCTTCCCTCTGCATTTCATTCATTCTGCTGAAATATTGCATTAAAGCAGTTTTTTTAAGTTCAATATAAGAATTATTTCCTCTCATATTATTCAGCTCCTTCAATTTGCTTTGATAAGTGCCATACAAAGCAATATTATTTCAACTGAACTTATTATAACATAATTTTTTTATTTTTAAAATACCTTCTTACTATTTTTTTTATTTATTATATTCATTTTTTCGACATGAGAAATTGCAATGGAAAATATATTGTGAAAACGAGGCCGAAATGTTGGGGAATATCATTCACGGCATATTTGCAGTATACTTTTTTTATGTATAAAGCGATTGAAAAAAATAATGTGATATGATATAATATTTTTATATCATTTAGTCTTGAATACGGAGGGAATATATGGCGAAAGTACACTGGAAGGGCAGTACACTGCTTGCACCTGTTCCTGCGGCACTCGTAACCTGCGGAACAATGGAAAAAGCGAATATAATTACAATAGGCTGGACGGGAATTGTAAATACACATCCTCCGATGACATATATATCGGTGCGTCCCGAAAGATATTCACACGATATAATAATAGAAACAGGGGAGTTTGCAATAAATCTTACAACATCAGCAATGTCTCGGAAAACTGATTATTGCGGAGCAAAAACAGGCCGTAAAACAGATAAATTCAAAGAATGCGGATTTCATAAGGCAGAAGCCGAAAAAATATCCGCACCGCTTATTGAGGAATGTCCCGTAGCACTTGAATGTAAGGTTACGGAAACTAAGCTTCTGGGAACACATAGAATGTTTCTTGCAGAAATAGTAGGCGTTGCAATCGACGAAAAATATATCGACAGTAAAGGAAAGCTTAACCTTCAGCAATGCGGACTTGCGGCTTACGCTCACGGAGAATATTTTGCTCTCGGTCGTAAGCTTGGCGATTTCGGATACTCTGTACGTAAAAAGAAAAAGAACAGAAAAAAGCCTGAATCTCCTAAGAAGTAAAGTCTTCAATCAGCGAGTTGAGTTCTGCTTCGGTTTCAACGGCAATTCCTTTTGTCAGAGCCTCAATGTCGGCTTCGGCAAGCAGACTGAAATCACAGTCCAGAACCTTATAAGGCGATTCGTAATCACCACGGAATACACCAAGGGTATTATTGTATTTTTTCAGAACATACGGTGTAAGCTCGACTTCCTCAACAATAGGTGGTGCTTTTGCTCTTGTTTTTACGGTTCTCAGGCTTTGTGCGGCTGTGCAAATTACAATAAATCCCGAAATGGTTGTAGAGGTCAGTAGAGTGAAAAAAATTTTTTTATCAATCATATACAAAATCACTTCCTAAAAAATGCTGTTTTTATTATTGACAGGAAATGAATAACTATACAAAATGACTATATTTGAAAAAAGGTATTAACATTTTTATAGATTTGTGTTATAATATAATTTGTGTAAATAGAATTATTCTTGAGAAAGGATTTATTATAGATGCTCTATAATATAACGGTTTAATACGGTTATGAATGAAATAAACAGAAATTCTTCGGGAAGCTCTCCTGACAGAAATCCGCATAACAGAAATACATCCGGTCGTTCTTCAATGCCTCCCGCAAAAAACGGGAATGCAGGAAGCTCACATCAGCCACATAAAAAGAAAAAACGCAAAAAAAATAAAGTTTTAATGGTTATAAAGAAATTCTTTTCAATCATTTTAACAACAATAATGTCGCTTTTCCTTATTATGATTATTACGGGAACTATCGTTGCTACTGCACTTACGGTATATGTCCTTGACTTTATGGAGGAAACTACAGGTGTTACCTTCCAGGAGCTTGAACAGAGCTATGATACAGTTTTCTATGCTACCGATAAGGAAACAGGTGAGTATATAAATCTTCAGACAATTAAAACAGGTGGATTACAGCGTATACCTGTTTCGATTGATAAGATTCCTCAGCATGTGCGTGACCCATTCGTATACACTGAGGACGAGCGTTTCTATACTCACGAGGGTGTTGACTATAAGCGTACATTCTCAGCGTTCCTCAATATGTTTATCCACATCTATGATACCGATCAGGGTGGTTCAACAATTACACAGCAGCTTGTAAAAAATCTTACAGGTGATGATGAAAAATCCCCATCAAGAAAAATCCGAGAGATTTTCAAGGCTATGGAGCTTGAAAAACGATATTCCAAGGATGAAATCTTAGAGCAGTATCTTAACGTCATCGGTTTCGGCGGACCTATAAACGGTATTCAGCTTGCGTCTATCAGATATTTCGGAAAGGATGTAAGTGAGCTTACAACTGCTGAAGCAGCTTGTCTTGCGGCAATACCGAAAAATCCTAATAAATATTATCCGTTTGCTCATAAAACCGATCCTGATACAGGAGAGGTTATCTTAGACGGTAAAGCCAATAACCGTGAACGTCAGCAGTATGTTCTCTGGCAGGTTTACAAAAACGGCGCAATTACCTATGACGAATACCAGCAGTGTCTTAATGAGAAGCTTCTCTTTACAGATACAGAAGAATATCTTGCACTTCATCCTGAGGATGCAGCCAAAGACCTCGAAAAAGAAAATGATGCATATCCATGGCCTGTTGAAGTTGCTATAATGGAATTACAGGAGTATCTTTGTGAACAATTCAATATTGATAAGTATGAAGCTCGTAAGAGAATAAATAGGGGCGGCTATAAGATTTATCTTACAGTTGACCTTGAAATGCAGGAGTATGTAGACGAGAAATTCTCAGACATCAATAACCTTATGGATGGCAAAAAGGTTATGAGAAAAATTGACCTTAACGATGATGGCGAGCTTGATGAGGATTATCCACAGGCAGGTTTTGTAGCCATGAACTATGAGGGTGAAATTCTTGCTCTTGGCGGGGCTATCGGAAAGAAAATGCATGACCTTGTAAATAGTTATGCTTATAATGAGCCAAGACAGATAGGTTCAACAATGAAGCCTATTTCAACATACGGTCTTGCGCTTTTAAATGACACTATTCATTGGGGCTCTGTATATCAGGATAAAGCAGTACTTACAATAGATGGCGCACCTTGGCCTACAAACTATTCAACTGACGGACATTTCAGCGTAAGCGGAAAAGCAATTAATGTTTATTACGCAATTCAGAAATCATATAATACTGTTCCTGCTAAACTTTGTCAGGATCTTACTCCTAATGCCGTATTCAAGTTTGCAACAGAAAATCTCGGTCTGGAACTTCATCCTAAGGATGAGGCGTATTCACCGTTGTCGGTTGGTGCTCTTACTTATGGTGTAACTGTAAGTAATCTTGTAAATGCATATCTCCCATACGGCAATGACGGAACATATTATAAGGCACATATCATAAGACGTGTTGAACAGGGCGACCATAATCTCGTTTATGAAAATAACGGTGATCCGCATGAAGCTGTTGACAGTCAGACAGCATGGGTTATGAACAGACTTCTCAAAAACGTTGTAGATCACGGTACAGGTACTAAGGCTAAGCTTAAAAATATTGAATTAGCAGGTAAAACAGGTACTACAAACGACTGGCGTGAACTTACATTTGTTGGACTTACACCTGATTTTGTAAGTGGTGTGCTTATTGGTTACAAAAAGCCGGGTAAGCTTCCGGGTTCAATCAACTCAGGAGCAGTATGGAAGAAGATAATAGGTGATTATATCGAAACACATAATACTCAGTCTTCATTTACGCCTGATCCTGATGTTATTTCAGGAGCTATGTGTACAGCTTCAGGTAAAA
>SVNL01000001.1 GCA_015066925.1 Ruminococcus sp. | reverse complement strand
AAAACTCCCGATGAGTTAAAATGCTCATCGGGAGTTTTGTAATACATTATTACGGTCAAAGCTGAATATACAGTTTTTCTGATAGAAATAGTTTTTTGATATTTTTATAAATTATAGCATTACAAAAAAACAACCCAAAGCTTACGCTTCAGGTTTAACATAAGAACACTATATTTTAAAGGAATATTATTTTCTTCTGATTCTGAAATGCTTATAAATGCCCTCTCTCTGACGCCTTGTTTTCTCCTCATACATAACCTTATCGGCTTCTGAAAACAGCTTATTAAAATCATCGATTCCGTTATAATCTTCAGAAGAAACCATACCAAAGCTTGCGGCAACAGTATACTTCTTATCCGACTCAAGATTATACGCCTCAAGCAGCTTATAAATATTTTGCTTTATACTATCAGCGTCATATTCACCGAAGAACCAAGCTACAAGCTCATCTCCGCCAAATCTTGAGCAAACAGCATCTCCCGGACAAGCCTGCTTCAATGCATGTGCAGAAATTTTTATCGCATTATCGCCTTCTTTGTGACCGAAAGTATCGTTGATATATTTCAGTCCGTCAAGGTCAAGAAGAATTAAATTGACAGTACAGTCAGAATTACATTTTTCTTCAGCCATACGAGAAATAACCTTAAAAAATCCGTGACGATTATAAAGACCTGTAAGTGAGTCGTATTTATACATATCTTCGACCTGTTGGTTAAGGTGGCGTTGATATCTTATGTCACGAATACCGCCGATAGCATTATTCAAAGCCATAACAGACCATGTTGTTTTCTGATATTCTGTAACTCTCGAATTAGACAAACAAAAGCAAACATACCCCATAGGTGTATTGATATAATCAAGAGCAAAGAAAATAAGCGGAATTTTAAGCTTTAATTTTTCATCAAGCTCAGGCACAATGCATTTTCTTGAAATAATCTGAAATTCAGTACTCTGATCATAATCACAAAATACAAACATTTTATCATCAAAGTTACTTGAATCACCCTGTGCAGGATCGACGGTATCATCAATACATGAGTTATTAATCAGACAGCACATATCAATCCTTACAGCATTTTTCCATATCTTTGAAGCCTCTTCAAAAGAAACAATCTGCATCTTATTCGAAGCATTCATCATAATGCACATTTCGTCCTGATACCTGTAAAATCTGTTGTTAATATTCGAAAAATAGGTATTCATATCAATTTCGGAGTTATAACGACAGCCGCAGGAATCAAAATTAAAAAAGTCAGGAGAAACAATACTGTTTTCAATTTTTTCACCTGTAGAAAAATAATGCATAAGAAGCTCAAAAACAGTTTCAGCCATTTTTTTATAGCTGCACGATGAGGTTGTGATTTTAGGATTTGAAAGATAAACCTCATCTATGCCGTCATATCCTGTTACAATAACATCTTCCGGAACACGATATCCTGATTTTTGCAGCATAGTACATACAGTAATTGCCATAACGTCGTTAGCGCAGATAATAGCTCTCGGAAGCTTATCTCTTTTAAGAAGCTTTTCCATTGCGGCGACGGTAGGATCAACCCAGAAATCGCCATAGCTGACCATACTATCATCATAAGGGATATTGTGATTATGAAGCAATTCTTTAAAAATTTCGAGTCTTGTTTCAGCAAACGGATTACCTCTTGCACCACTCATATAATGAACATCAGTAATACCATGGTCAGAGAGGATATGCTCAATAACGGTTTTCATACCTGATTCATGGTCAAAATTAACATTTATACAATTTTCATATTCCCCTTCTATTATTACAGAAGGTATATTTTTTTCATTAGCTTTATCAATAATTCTCTGAGAAACAGGTCTGCACTTGAGCTTCTCATCCATTATAATTACAGCGTCAACCACATCAAAATCAATAAGATCAAAAACAGCTGCATCATTACGTTTTATATCGTTATACCAATATGTTGCTTCGTCATACATTCTAAGCTCAGTACAGATTGCATAGACAAAAAGGCGGCAATTATGATTACACAAATATTCGTTGAGTGAGTTTATAAAATCATAATTCTGCAAATCATGAATTCTTGAAGCGCATAGTGCAACAATTTTTACGTCATTAATCATAATTATCCTCCTATCCTTAATATTCTATTCTATTTTAACACATTGAGTAAATTATTTCAATATATTTTTTGTGAATTATTCCCGAATTTTGATAACATTTTGCATTATAGCATAAACCACTACATTTTTTCGACATACTTTTAAACAAATTCACCATAAAAGGCAGGCAAAAAATTTACTATATGTAAAATTTTAGTCTTTTTTTCCAACAAACTATTGATTATCGTTGCGAAATATTATATAATATTTATCATTAAAAGGAATTTATCATGTACTGAAATTATGATAAAAACAGCAAGGAGGAAAAAAGCTATGAAATTTATTTTATGTGCAATAAGCATTATTTCGCTTTTGTCCACAGCGGCAAGCTCGTCGGAAGAAGCCTTTGAGCCTTCGGGAAAAATTATTTTCCACAGCTACAGCTCTTATGAAGCCTCAGACAGCAAGCTTAAAATCTATGATTATTCATCTGACGATATGCTGAATATAGAGTCCCCAAATTTTTATAACGCTATGAATGGTGACTTCGGTGCGACCGACAGCGATATTGTTTTTATGGCTATAAACAAGGAAGCAGATAAATGGGATATTTTCAGATATAACACTATAAGCAACAGCTTCACAAATCTTACATATGATGGACATTATCGCAGCGAGGACCCGAAATTTTCTCCTGACGGCTATAGTGTAGTGTTCAAGCAGGGCTACTGGAGCAATGAATTCGACAGCTTCATCTATAATCTTGCCGAGATTGACCTTATGACAGGCAAAATATCAATGCTTACCGACGATATTTCAGAGGAGTCTATGCCATGCTACAGTGCCGACGGAAAAACTGTATATTTCGCAAAAGGAGTAGGTGCAGACTCAGGAATTTACTCCCTGAATAAAGAAACAAAGGAAATCTCCGAAATATACGACAGAAAAGGAATACAAGAGTATTATCCCATAACAAACGCTGACCTATTCTATTTTTCAGGCTGGATTTCAGAAAATAACCGAAACGACGGAATTTTCAGAGTAAACAATAATGAAATTCTTCCCATGCCGTTCAATAATGCGGATTTCAACTGCTCCGACCCATTCCCCATTGATGATAAGCGTCTTTTCATATCCTCGACACAAAAAGGAAATTATGACATTTATCTCTACGACGGCGAAAAGCTTAATGAACAAAGCAAGCTGAATACGGATACCCACGAGCTTGGTACATCATATTTCTCAAAAAATGATGCAAAAAAAATCAGTACACAAGCAAGCGATTATATCCTCGAAAAAAATCAGCAATGCAATAATGCCGATGCTGACGGCAACGGAGAAATCGACATATTTGATTTAATTCATCTAAGATAAGCATAAGGACTGCCGAAGCTTTTACGTTTCAGCAGTCCTTTTTATTAATTCAAATAGCGTTATATGTGGCACATCTGAGCATCCACAAACAGCAAATCATTCCAAAAACTCAATTGTTACATCACGAAGCTCGAGTCCGCTTTGAGCGAAATAAATTCTGCACGCTGTAAAGCGGGAATACATATATATATCACGCTCTTTTGTAACCCATTCTCCGCCTGTACCGTTCCATGTGAAATTAGCAACAATAGAACCCATTGCAAATAATGTTACAGGCATTTGAGCTGTTTCCGCCTTATCGGATTTTGCAGTAAGAGTTACTCTGAATTTACCTCCTCTTGCGATATCAAATGCAAACGCATAGGATTTTCCTTTTTCAGCCTTAACATTATCAAGAGGAATTGTAAGCTTTTTGTCAAGCTTATAGAATACGATATCTCCGCTGTTTAAATCATCATCACAAGAAGGACAGTTAATTACATCAAATTTATCTGCTGTATTTTCCAATCTGTCGAGAGCACGAGTGTTCATAAGAAATCTGCAAATATTCATTGCACTTCTCTGAAGCTCACCTCTTGTAAGAGTACCATTGTCAAGTGACGAAAGAGTATTGTCGTCAGAGGAGTTTACAGCACTATCTGAACAAACCATATACAAATCGTTCTGAGCTCTTATCATTGCGGCGAAATTGCTTTTATCCGGCTGTTTGCCTCGTTCATTAATACTAGCCCACCAGTCTGTCATTACAATTCCGTTAAAGCCCCATTCTTTTCTGAGGATTGTTGTTACAAGGTCATAGCTTCCTGCTGTCCACAGTCCGTTTACAGAACCGTATGTTGTCATAATAGACCTTGCCTTGCCATCTTTGACTGCAATTTCAAAGCCCTTGAGGTATATTTCTCTCAACGCTCTTTCGGATATTACAGAATCTGTTTCGTGGCGTTTTGTTTCCTGATTATTACCGCAGAAATGCTTTATTGTTCCCGTAACTCCCATTGTGTGCATACCCTTGAGTACCGCAGAAGCCATTTTTCCTGTAAGATATGGGTCCTCACTGAAATACTCGAAATTACGTCCGTTAAGAACATATCTGTGGATATTCATTCCGGGTCCGAGCAGACACTCGATATTATTTGCCGCAACCTCTGTTCCGACAAACTGATAAAGCTCCTCAACAAGTTTTTTATTAAAAGTACAAGCAAGAAGGGTACCGTTTGGTATGCTGAACGCTTTTGTTCCACAGTCAAGACGAATTCCCGACGGACCGTCTGCACAGCATGCACATGGAATTCCTTTTTCTGAAAGTCCGTCTGATACTCCGCCGAATGCTGAGGCTGTACCTGCAGTTACTTTAGGACTTCCCATTCCCTCGCCTCTTATTATGCATGAAAGGTCGTCATCGCTGAGCTGTGCGATAAATTCTTCCATAGAAGCCTTGCCGTTTTTCACATCAACAAGTCTTATTCCCTTATAATCCGTCTGAGCGATTTCAGCAGGAATATTCTCATTACGTCTTTTATCCTCGCAAGGCTCTACAGCTGATACGCTCTCTATTGTCACGCTTCCGTTTCGGTTTACAATTCTGTCAAATGGCAAAACAGGAGCAAGAGCCTGTGAAAGCTTTTCGGTAACAACAGTTTCAGACAGTTCAAATGTATATGCACGCTCTGCTGTACGGATATTGTCTCCGACATAGAAATTATATTTTCCCTCTTCAAGAACGAAGCATGATTTATTACCTGTTTCACCTGTATCGTCAAACGAAGCAAATTCCGAAAGCTTTATATCGAAATGGATAAGCTGTTGCTGATTTACATCAAGCTCATCTGTTTTTTCAAATCCGCAAAGAACTCTTGAAGGTTTTCCGAGCTTGCCCTGTGGTGCTTCACAATAAATCTGAACTACTTCCTTACCTGAACATTTTCCGATATTCTTAACACTTACATCAAGGCTTACTTTTTCGCTGTCAGAAGAAGCTGAAACAACATTTATATCAAATGAAGTGTAAGAAAGTCCGAAGCCGAATGGATACAACACCTCATTCTTGGCAAAGGTTTCAAAATAGCGATAGCCGATATAGATATCCTCACAATAGAAGTTGCGTACATAGTCGCCGAAATTCTTTCCTGCGGGATAATATTCAAGCTTATTTGCAATAGTATCCGAAAGCTTTCCGCATGGATTTACTTTTCCCAGAAGCACATCAGCCGCACCAAGACCGCCTATCATTCCGCCCTGCCATACGTAAAGCACAGCGTCAGGAGCAATCTCGCTGACAAAGCTCATATCAATAACTCCGCCGACATTAAGAATAACAATCATCTTTTTAAAGGCGTGACGTACCTTCATCATCATTTCATTTTCAAGCTTGCTGAGATAATAAGAGCCTTCAACAGCAGAGCTGTCGGTTTCTTCTCCAGCCGAGCGTCCGATTACAACTACTGCGCAATCGGAATTTTCAGCTATATGCTCAACAAAATCATCATCAAGCGGCATTTCCTCCTGTGACCAAGGCTCACCGCCCCAGCCCTCGCCGGTATTATACGGATTTTCCTTTTCCCATTCGGCATAAGCGTCGATAAGCTCAGTATTAAGGCATGCTCCACAGCGTTTAAGTCCCTCGGTAATACCGATTACTTCTGTTACATTAACCATTCCGCCTGAGCCTGTACCGCTTTTATAATAATTATTCTGTATTCTTCCGAATACGGCAATACATTTATCCTTTTCAATCGGAAGCGCACCGTCGTTTTTCAGCATTACAATACCTTCAGCGGCGGCTTGTCTTGATTTTTCTATATATTTATTCCAGTCGAGTTCAATTCTTGCCATAAAATTTTCAACCTTTCGTGATAATATTCTATCACTACATATTGTACAATAAAATTTATTTTTTTGCAATATACTTTATAAATTTTCTTCTAAAATTTATATGCAAATTTTTAGTAAATTGTTATAAAAAAACAAATTTTCGCATATCGCATATACAAATTGTAATAATTCGATTATATATTATAAAAAAGCGGCTATAATAATGCATATATTTATTTAATGATAGGAGATTAATTATGCAAACATTAAAATATACTATTACAGACAGCCTCGGAATACACGCAAGACCTGCCGGATTACTGGTAAAAAAGGCTTCGGAGTTTTCATCTGCCGTTTCAGTTTCAAAAAATGACAAAACAGCCAATGCCAAAAAAATCTTTTCGGTTATGAGCCTTGCTGTAAAATGCGGTGACGAAATAACCGTTACCGCCGACGGTTCAGATGAAGCTGAAGCTATTAAAGCAATCGAAAGCTTTCTTCACGAGAATTTGTAAATATAAGCTTCTTCTCTACCACCGCACAGAGCTTATATTAAAGCCATAAGCAGATTTTTTCCGCAAAGCTATATCTGAAATTCTTGTGCGGTGGTTTATTTCTTTTTTAATAAATTCACATCATTTTTTTATAATTTGCATAACATAAAAACACCCTTTTTTCTATGCTCTATCATAAAATTATCACATACGGGGGTATAATTATAAACATAGACAGAAAACATACGAAGCTTACAACAAAGCTTTTTGTCGGTTAAATAACTTTATTTTTATTAATCCATTTTTGAAAGGGTGTACATTATGTCAGACCTCAACAACAATTTCGAAAATCAAAATGAATATCAGCCACCTGTAGAAAATTCCTACAGCTATTCTTCAAACTTTTCTGAGCAGACTGATAATACTGCAACAAAACCTAAGAAAAAGAAAAGAGGCTTCCTTAAAGCTATCGGATTTATTCTTTGTATGGCTGTTGTAAGCTCAGGCTCTATTATCGGCTACAGATATTTTGAAAAAAATAATCCATCGGTTTCTCTCGTCGAAAAGGAAGACTCAAATTCACAATCGGCTAAAGATGATACCTCTGATTCAAAAGCCGCAAGCACAAAAAAAGAAACCTCTTCCGTTGACAAGAATACTCCGAGTCTTCTTGAGCTTGCCGCAAGAAGTGACGCAAAATCAATACCGATGATTGTCGAAGAAGCTATGCCGTCAGTTGTTGGTATCGCTTCAACATTTGAATATACCTCCACAAACGATTCGTTTGGTTTCGGAGGTTTCGGAGGCTTCGGCGGATTTGGAGGCTTCGATAACTACGACAATTACGGCAGCTCTCAGACAAATGAAATCAAAAGCACAGGTACAGGTATTGTAATGACTGCTGACGGATACATTATTACAAATGCTCACGTTGTTTATGATACAAGCGAATATAACTGCGGCAAGGCTGTTGAAATTTCCGTTCTTTTCTCAGACGAAAGCGAAAAGGAAGCTAAAATAATCGGCTATGATACTGAAAGTGATATCGCTGTTTTAAAGGTTGATGCAAACAATCTTACTCCGGCAAATTTCGGTCAAAGCGAAGAGCTTATGGTCGGAGAGCTTGTTATCGCAATCGGAAATCCACTCGGATTTGACCTTTTCGGCTCTGTTACAACAGGTATCGTTTCTGCTCTCAACAGAGAAATAACCATTAACGAAAAACAGATGACTCTTATTCAGACTGATGCGGCTATCAACTCAGGTAACTCCGGTGGACCGCTTCTCAATAGCAGTGGTCAGGTTATAGGTATCAACTCAGCTAAAATGTCATCAAGTTATATGTCCTCTGCAAGCGTTGAAGGTCTTGGATTTGCAATTCCGATTACAAACGCAAAAATTATTATCGACGACCTTATCAACTACGGATATGTTACAGGTAAACCACAGATAGGTATTTCCGGTGTTGATATTGATGAAATCAATGCAAGATATTACAATATTCCTCAGGGAATATGGGTAAGCACTATTAAAAAGGGCAGTGCCGCTGAAAAAGCAGGTATAAAGCAGTCTGATGTTATTATCGGCATTGAGGGTGAGCCTGTTAAATCAATCGCTGATTTGAATAAAATCAAAAATAAATATAAGGCCGGAGATACAGTTACCATTACAGTAAGCCGTGCAGGCGAAGATATGGATTTTAAGGTTGTACTCCAGGAAATAAAAGAAAACACATAAACATAATTGTTTCATATCCTCCTTAAAATGACCGTAACCAGGCGTTGCGGTCATTTTATTTGATAATTAATGTGTCCTCAATAACCGCCGTCAGGCGGTTATTGCCCTGAACTTCATTCGGGGAGCGCAAATTCTTTACAATATGAGAAATTTGCGCATCACATTCATTGATATTAAGCCATTTTTAAGTTGTTGAGCAGACATTAATTATCCCCTTATACAAAAATGCCCGTAGCTTAAATTACTACAGGCATTTTTATTTTATATTGATATTCTTTTTCTTTTACTCCTCAGAAACAGCCTTATTTGATTTTTTGAATTTTGATTTCTGTCCGAAATTGAGTGAGGCTGTAAGGATTTTGTCTGAGTTGAAGAGCTTTACCGCACAGAACATACATACAATGAAAAGTAAAGCCTGATAACCAACGCCTATATAGAAAAGACTGTAGTTACCGAACATAAGATTATTCATTGAAGTAAATGTATGAGTAAACGGAATAGCATATACAGCAGTTTTTATAGCTGTCGGAAGAGTATTTACATCAGCTACTATTGAAATCATATACGGAACCATAGCACAGAACATTATCGGCATAATTATTGTCTGAGCAGATTTAGCGTCGTTTACCATTGCTCCGAGAATGATAGAAACTGAAAGTGAAATCATAATTGTAAGGAACATCTGAAGTCCGATAAGAACATAATCGCCTGCTGAGAGTGTAAGTCCGAGCTGTTTCATAGCTTCACCTACATTAACAGTCTGACTGGCAGCACCCTCTGCAACAGAACCCGTTGCACCCTTTACAAAACTGCTGAAGCCAATCATATAAACAACTGCATTCAAAAGAGCAACTATTGCTGCTGCAAGCATTTTTGATGAGAGAATAGATGTTCTCGATACAGGAGCAGATAAAAGTGTTTCAAGAGTTTTATCAATTTTTTCGGTTGATATAGCGTTTACAATCATCTGAGATGTATAGATTACGAGAACAAATACAATAATCGGAATTATCATATTTCTTGTCATCATATTGCTCATTATGTTACCTGCTGATATTTCACTCTGTTTTCCGTCAACTACTGTTGTATCACTTACTGTAACAGGTGTGTCAATAACAGAAATATCCTCAGCTTCAATACCTTTTTCGGTCATTATCTTAGTCTTTATGCAATCATTTATAAGATTTATTCCGCCGCTTGTATCAGACGAAACCGAACTTAATGCTGACGCTGATTTCATTCTTGAAACAGTTTTCAGCTCAGCTGTTTTATTTTCTTCAAGAATTGTTTTTGAAAATCCCGACGGAATAATTATAAGACTGTCGATTTTATGCTTATCAAGAACAGCGGAATAATTATCTTTGTTCAAATCTGCTTTCGGAATTATGTTAAGCTTAATTCCGTCCTCGTCCTCACTGCCTTGAAGAGTTTTAAGCTTTTCTATAATTTCATGTGAAAAATCGCTATCGTCTTCATCTACGATGTTAACGTTATAGATATTGCTCTGTACATCCTCGATAACCTCGTTGGTAACCTCTCCCACAATAAACAAAATAGAAAATGCAATTACAAGTCCTAAGAGCATTTGTTTATTAACAAGCTCAACAAGCTCTTTTTTAAGAAGATTAATGAACTTCATTTTCAAGCACCACCCTTTCAAATACTTCTTCAAGATTTTCTGCGTTATATTTTGCTTTAAGCTCATCTGCCATACCAACAGTCATAAGCTTTCCTTTTGCCATTATTCCTACTCTGTTTGATACGAATTCGATTTCGAGCATATTATGTGAAGAAATAAGGAAAGAGGTTCCTTCTTTTGCAGCAAGCTCCTTTATCATTTTTCTGATTTCAATTGCATTTATAACATCAAGTCCACTTGTAGGCTCGTCTAAAATAGCAAGCTTCGGACGTGTCATTACAGCTCTTGCAAGAAGGAGCTTTCTAATCATACCTCGACTGTATGTACCGATTTTATCTTCAAGTCTTGCACCGAGCTTACAAATCTCAGACGCTCTTTTTACATATTCTTCAATGAGATTGAGGTCAGACGTAAAAAGCCCAGCCATAAATCTAAGATAAGAAACACCCTTCATATTTTTATAAGCACCTGCTTCATCAGGCAGATAGGTTATACATTCACGAACCTTTTCAGGCTCCTTTACAACACTGTGCCCTGCGACAATCGCATCACCTGATGTTGGCTTAATAAGCGTTGAAATCATTCTGATAGTTGTTGTTTTTCCTGCTCCGTTAGGACCTATAAGTGCAAATATTTCTCCGCTTCCGATTTCAAATTTAACATCGTTTGCCGCAAGAACCTTTGAATACTGCTTTGACAGTCCTTTAACTTCCAATACGTTTTCCAATTTAATACTCCTCTCAGCTATTATTCTGCAAAATATAAATTGCTTTGCATTATTTTACTTAATCATTATAACAGATTTATTTCATATAATCAACTGTTTCACCTGTTATTATGCTGTATATACAGTATAAACTGTTTGTTGCATTTTGTCAAGTCTTTTTTTCAAATAATTCTAATCAGAATTTATGCTGATTTTCAATTAATCAGCTGTTTTTTCATTTACCGATTTTAAATCTGCAAAAACATTTCCAATCATTAGCAAAAAGGTCATAAAGAATTCGTTTTTCTTGACAATAATTGACGAAATTGTTATAATTATAATATATTGTTTTTGAAAAAGGAGCTGATTTATCTTGAGTAAAAAACACCCCTTTATAAAATTTATTTCTTCCGTTTCAGCTTTGTTTACATGCTTTGCTCATATGGCGTCTTTCAGCTCTGTTTTTGCTGACGATACCATTACTCCATCAAAGCTTGAAACGTTCTCACAGATGACAAGTGATTATTATAATTTATCAGATATATCGTATTCTCCGTCAATCTCCTACAGCGATTACTTCGATTTGTATTCATTGCAAAATCGTCCCGATTGCGAGGTCTTAATAAATGCTTCGGATTATTCTTCTACAAACGGCGGAAGCTTCTCAGTAGGAAAATACGGTGAAGCTGACGATATAAAAAATAATGTTCTTATATGGGAAAGCTCAGACGGTGAAATCTCTTACGATTTCAATATCCCCGAAACAGGCATTTACTGTATCAATATGACCTATTTCCCTATCGTATCAAAAAATTCCGAAATTGAATTCTCAATTGAAATTGACGGTGAAGCTCCGTTTGATACCGCAAACCGAATTACACTAAATAAGGTCTGGGTAAACAAGCAGAAAATTTCTGAGGACTCAAGAAAAAATCAGATTAAGCCCGTACAGGTTCAGTCAGGTATGTGGATATGCTCTGATTTCAATGATACCGATGGTCTTTTTAACGAGCCTTTGATTTTTTATCTCGAAAACGGAAGCCACACCATTACATTTAAATCCGAAAAAGCAAATCTTGCTGTCGAAAGCTTCAAATTCTATAATCCTCAAAAGGTAAAAAGCTATTCCGAATACGCTTCCTTGTTAAATTCATCAGTGACAGTTGATAATACTCCGTCGGATATTATAAGGCTTGAGGGCGAAAATGCTGATTTCAAATCATCATCTGTTCTTTCACCAACCTATGACAACAACGACTATACCGTTTCACCATCAAACCCAAGAAAGATAGTGTATAACACTATCGGAAAAGACAACTGGAAAAAAGCGTTTCAAAGTCTTACATGGACTATTCCCGCTGAACGAATCGCCTCTGACGGCTGGTATAAAATAGGAATAAAATCACGCCAGAGCAGTATGAGAGGATTTTATTCAAACAGAAGAATTTATATTGACGGTGAAGTTCCGTGCAATGAGCTTGAGCAGGTTAAATTCTTTTATGATACCGATTGGAATCTTGTTTCTCCTAAAACCTCGGACGGCGAGTATATATACGTTTACCTTTCCGCAGGCTCAGATCACTCTGTAACCTTAGAGGCTGTACCGGGTGAAATAGGCGGCTCAATCCGCAGGCTTGATGATGTTATTGATTCTCTTAACACATATTATCGTAAAATTCTAATGATTACGGGACCTGTTCCCGATAAATATACGGATTATTATGTTCACGAAAAAATTCCTGAGCTTGTAAGCGAATTTGAAGCAATTTCAAATCAGCTTAAAGATATTCAGTCTGAAATCGAAAATCTATCAGGCTCAATCGGTTCAGAAGCGGCGGCAATCGAAAGAATGACGGTAATTCTTGATAAATGTATCGAAAAGCCGCTTAAAATACCTGAATACCTCTATCAAATAAAGGATAATATCACCTCGCTTTCCGCATGGACGAGGGATTACCGTGACCAGCCTCTTGAAATTGACTATATAGAGCTTGCTTCGGCAGACCGAAAATTTTCATCTGTTGAAAAGAAATTTATAAAATCACTCAAATTCGGCTGTGAAGCCTTTATTGGCTCATTTTTCGAGGATTACACTACGCTTTCAGACATAAATGACGAAGAAGCAATCGAAATATGGGTAAATAACGGACGTGAACAGGCTCAGATAATAAAACAGCTTGCGGAAGCTGATTTTATGGAAAAATATGATATTCCTGTTGCAATAAATCTTGTAAACGGCGGTATTGTCGAAGCTGCTCTTGCAGGAAAAGAACCCGACGCTGTATTGTTTCTGGGCGGTGAATTTCCCGTAAATCTTGCCTCGAGAGGACTCCTTACCGACCTTTCGCAATTTGAAGATTACGATTACGTTATGGAAAGATTTCAGGAAAATGCTTCGGTTCAATATCAATACAATAACGGCTGCTATGGACTGCCGATAAGTCAGGTGTGGCCAATGATGTTCTATCGGACGGATATTCTGTCCGAACTCGGTATTACACGTCCTCCTGAAACGTGGGACGAGCTTATTGACATTTTGCCTGCAATTCAGAGAAACTATATGTCGGTCGGACTTGTTCTTCCTCCTGCAAATATTTCTCCTGCAACCGAATGCGGTCATACCTTTGCACTTCTTATGCTACAGCAAAATCTCACCTACTACAACTCTGAGCTTACTCTTTCAACGCTCAATTCAACCGAAGCCGTAAACGCATTTGAAATGTGGACGGATTTTTATACCGATTACAGCTTCAACCAGTCATACGACGCTTTCAGCCGCTTCCGTACAGGTGAATATCCTATCGTAATTTCAAATTATACATTTTACAATCAGCTTATAACAGCTTCTCCCGAAATAAAAGGTCAGTGGAATTTCACTTCTGTTCCGGGTACAGCTTCGGCTGACGGTACAATATCCCATGCTGTAAATTCAAACGGCTCGGGAGCAGTTATTTTCAGCTCTGCCGAAAACAAAGAAGGTGCATGGGAGTTCATAAAATGGTTCACATCAGACGAAATACAAACTGAATATGCACTGCAAAACGAAGGTATTCTCGGTACTCTCGGACGCTTTGAAACCGCAAATACATATGCTCTGAACAGACTTTCATGGTCTGATAATGAGCTTGAAAGACTTATGCTTCAGCGTAACGAAATTAAGGAAATACCGATAATTCCTGCTTCATACGCTGTTACACGAAATATTATGACAGCCTTTCGTGAGGTTGTAAATCAATCAGAAAATCCTCGTGATACTCTTTTATGGTACAACAAGGATATAAACGAGGAAATCAATAGAAAAAATAAAACTCTAAGATAACAGAAAGGAGGCTATGAATTTGAAAAAAAACACAAAAAATTCTTTGTACAAGCAAATAAGAAAAAATAAAGAATGTTATTTTATGCTTTTACCGTTTATGCTCTTTTTTACAGTATTCACAATAATTCCGGTTATAATATCGGTTCCTATCGCTTTTACTGATTTTAATATGGTTGATGCCGAATTTGTGGGACTTTCAAATTTTTATAACCTCTTTCTTTCTGATAAGGTTTTTATTGATTCAATTAAAACCACTTTGATTTTTGCTCTTGTTACCGGCCCTATAAGCTATATACTCTGCTTTTTACTTGCGTGGATGATTAATGAGCTTCCTTCGGTATTGAAAACTGTTTTCACCATTATTTTTTACGCTCCGTCAATTGCAGGAGTATATACCATGTGGCAGCTCATTTTCAGCGGTGACGCTTACGGATATCTTAATTCCTTGCTGATTAATCTCGGAATTATTACTTCCCCTGTTCAATGGCTTACCGATTCACGCTATATTCTCGGAGTTGTAATTGTTGTTCAGCTCTGGATAAGTCTTGGAGCAGGCTTTCTGGCAATGCGTGCCGGATTTCAGAATATTGATAAAACTCAGTACGAGGCCGCCGCTATTGAAGGTATAAGCACACGCTGGCAGGAGCTTATTTACATCACAATTCCTTCAATGGCTCCACAACTTCTTTTTGCCGCAGTAATGCAGATTGTAAGCTCTTTTGCAGCAGGTACTGTCGCACAAAATCTTGTAGGCTTCCCAAGCACCGACTATAAGGCTCATACCGTAATGACTCACGCCTTTGACTATGGCTGGGTACGCTACGAGGTAGGCTACGCTTCGGCTATCTGCATGATTTTATTCGTTTTTATGTACATCGCTAACAGATTTGTAAGCAGATTTTTCGGAAAATATATGGACGAGGAGACTTGATTTGACTGATATAAATGTAAAAAAATTAAAAGCCTCCAATAAACAGGCAGGTAAAAAAATCGGCGGTACTGTATGTATTTTCATTATACTTTTCATTATCGGTGCTTTTATGCTTATGCCGATTTATCTTGCGGTTATTATGTCAATAAAGCCTGTTGAAGAGCTTTTTGTATTTCCGCCCAAGCTCTATACGCTTAATCCGACGCTTGATAATTTCCGTGATATGTTTGACTCGCTGAATAATATGTGGGTTCCGTTTTCACGTTATTTTTTCAACAGCGTATTCGTTACGGGTGCAGTTACTTTTTTCCAATGCTTTTTCTCGGCTATGGCGGCTTTTGTTCTTGCTAAAGGCAAATTCCCGGGTAATAAGCTGATTAATTCAATAATCGTTGTATCACTTCTTTATCAGAGCAATGTAATATACATTATGCAGTATATTATCATTTCCGAGCTTGGAATGGTTAACACATATCATGCCCTTATTCTTCCGTCAATAGCTTCGCCTATGAGTCTTTTTCTTTTGAAGCAGTCTATCTCTAACACTCCTGACGCTATGATTGAAGCCGCTAAGGTTGATGGCGCAGGAATGTTTACTATCTGCTGGAAAATTGTTATACCAAATCAAAAGCCTGCTCTTATGACAGTTGTTATATTTGCATTTCAGGGTGCATGGAATATTCAGGGCGGCTCGCTTGTTTATGACGAGGCGTTAAAAACACTCCCTACCGTTGTTATGCAGGCGGCTTCTTCGGGAATTTCAAGGGCGGGCGTTGCAATGGCAGCCGCAGTTTTCATGCTCATTCCCCCAATATTAATCTTTACATTAGCTCAGAAAAATGTTATTGAAACTATGGCTCATTCTGGCATAAAGGAATAAATTAATTATGAAAAAATGCTTCAGATTTTTTTCTCTTCTGATTATAATGGCTGTGCTGTTCTCTTTTACAACCTGCCTTACAGCCTTTGCACATTCACCCTATGACGTTTATAATTACGACAGCCACGGCTTTGCTGTACCGTCACAGGCTGGATATATCGCTGAAAAATCTGTTTCGGGAAATACTCTCGGAATATCAGACTTCAATTCACCAAGCGATATTTTTGCCGCAGATAACGGAACAATCTATATCGCCGATACAGGCAACAACCGTATTGTTGCATTAAATTCAGAGCTTGACAGCGTTATTAATGTTTACGATACATTTTATTATGAAAACGGCAGTAAAACCGTGCTATCAAAGCCTACGGGAATTTATATCTCTTCCGAAAAAAATCTTATTTACATTGCAGATTCGGAAAATTCAAGAATTCTTGTAAGCGATTTCAAATGCAATGTTATCAAAGAAATAACAAAGCCCGATTCTGCTATCTATCCCCAGAGCTCATTTCATCCGCTTAAAGTTATTTCTGATAATGCGGGAAATATTTATGCAGTTCTCGGAAATATTACATCGGGTGCGGCTATGTTTGATGCAGACGGTAAATTTATCGGATTTTATGGCGCTAATCGTGTTGACTCACAGCCGAATTCAATTGACAACTTCGTCAAAAAATTATTTACAACAGCAAAGAAAAAAGCTCGTCAGGAAAGAAACATTCCCTCAGCAATAACCAATTTCGATATCGACGAAAAAGGCTTTATCTTTACCTGTACTCAATCAGCAACACAGTCCTGCGATATTATTAAAAAGCTCAATTCAGCAGGTAAAAATATATTCGCCGATAAGGACGTGATTTTCGGAGATATAACACCTGTTTACGACTCGACTGAAAATATATACTACCACACAATGATTAATGATATCGACGTAAGCTCAGACGGCTGTATCAACTGCCTCGACCTTACAACAGGACGTATTTTCCGCTATGACGAGGAATGTAACCTGCTCTTTATTATGGGCACAAAAGCTGAACAGGTCGGCGGATTCAGCAATCAGGTTACAGCAATTGAGTCTTACGAGGATATGCTCTATGTAACTGACGGTCTGAAAAATACTGTTACTTTTTTCAGAGAAACACCGTTTGGCAAAACAGTTCACAAGGCTATTTCACTTTATAACGACGGTTTTTATGAAGAGGCTCTTGAGCCATGGTACGAGGTTTTACGCTGTGACGGAAATTATCGCATTGCTTATCTTGGGGTATCGGTTGCCCTGCTGAAAAAAAACGACTATAAAGGTGCAATGGAATACGCAAAGCTTGCTGAATCCTCATACTACTACAACAAGGCTTTCGAGGGCTGGCGCAATGAATTTCTTAAAGAAAATTTCACCATAATTATCGCAGTTATTGTAATTACGATTTCAATTATATCATTTATTATCAAACGCAAAAAACATAAAGAACGGAGCTGATTATTTTGCTTAATCTTACAAAACGTCAATGGCTTAAACATACTGTTTTTCACGCCTTTGAGGGTTTTGAAGACCTTAGATGGAAAAAAGGCGGTTCATTGAAAATTTCTGTAATTATTCTTGCACTTTTTTTCTTTGCAGTTATCGCTGACGGAAGATTATACGGATTTCAGTTCCGATTTCCTGACGAAAAGGTATTTAATATAGTTCCGTATTTTATAAAAAGCATTGTACTTTTTGCAGTATGGTCTGTCGGAAATTTTGCAGTCTGCTCTATACTTGACGGCGAAGGCTCGCTGAAAAAAATATGGATTTACTGCTCATATGCCCTTATTCCGTATATTTCACAGCTTTATATAAACGTTATTTTATCTCATTTTCTTGTCAGAGATGAATATATTTTTATGCTCATTATTAAAATTATCGGCACCGTCTGGACTGCAATACTGCTTCTGAGTGCAGTAAAAGCCGTACATCAGTTTTCGCTCGCAAAAACTCTTTTTGCCGCTTTTCTTACCATTATTGCAATGTTTATAATTCTTTTTTTACTTGTACTTTTCTTGTCGCTTATACAGCAGATTTATGTTTTTGTTTATTCTGTATTTTCAGAGCTTTCTTACAGAATAAAGGTGTGAGGTGAAAAATCTTGAAGAAAAAATATCCGCTTATATTCCTGTCCGCTTTTTTACTTCTCCATACAGCTTCTTCGGTTTCGGCTGATGACACATATACCCCATACTCTCAGCCAAAAGCTTCGTCATCTGATGTCGGCGGCAGTGATTATGTCGAAATAAATTCATCCTCATCCGAAATAAGATGTGCCTGTGAAAATAATCTTTACCGAATGCTCATTGATGACAAAACAGCTATGATAGGTATAGAAAATAAACAAACAGGCTATATATGGTGGTCATCACCCATTGACTCAAATAAAGATACCACAGCTACTCCTCTGCTGATTAATCAACTTAATTCTTCAAGTATTTTAAGCTATGGTATTCCTGAAGAAAGAAACGTCAAAACACTTCGTTCAAACGATAAAAAATGCAGTATTTCTGTTTCAGACATAGAAAACGGGATAAGAGTTATCTACGATTTTAAAAGTGCAGGCTTCAGATATCCCGTTGAATATACGCTCGAAAACGACCACCTTAAAGCAAGTCTTAAAACTGCTGAAATAGAGGAATATAATCCCGAAAATATTGCTGTTGAAATCACTCTGCTCGGAAGCTTCGGTGCAGGCTCGGTAAATGAAAACGGATATTTTGTAATACCCGACGGAAGCGGTGCTCTTATAAATTTCAATAACGGAAAAACTACGTCTGATACATATTCACAAAGAGTATACGGAGCTGATATAACTGCTGTACCGAATACCAAAGAGGCTGTTACACAACAGCTTTACCTCAATATGTACGGAATAGTAAAAGAAAATAATGCACTTCTCGTCGTTGCCTCAAAGGGTGACTCAAATGCAAGACTTAACGCAAGCGTTTCAAAACAGTCCAAAACCGATTATAACATCTGTAATTTTTCATTTATACTTCGTGATACCGATACCTTCCATATGGCAGGTAATCTCGGAAACAGCCTTACTGTTTTCGAAGGCGGAAAAATAAAATCAGATGATATAGAGCTGCTGTATTATCCCATTTCAAAAGAGAATGCAGACTATACCGATATTGCGGAGCGTTACAGAAATCATCTTATCGAAAATGAAAATCTTACAGTAAAGACAAAGGCTGATTATGCTCCGTTATACGTCGATACCTATGGTGGAACAAAAAAGAAAACATCATTTCTCGGAATTCCGCTATCCATGAAAAAATCATTGACAACCTTTCAGCAGACACAGGAAATTCTCTCTGATTTAAAAAGTGCCGGAACAGATAATATCGTTCTTTCCTGCAACAACTGGACTAATGCGGGAATATCGGAGAAAATTGACTATAAGGCAAAGCCTGCTCATATACTCGGCGGAAAAAAAGACTTCAAGGCTTTGCAAAAGTATGCAGATGATAATAATTTCGAATTGTATCCGTCTGTTAACAATAAGGCTTTCTACTCGGGCGAGGGATATTACTCCTTCAACAATACAACCGTAAGAATTACAGGCTCATATTCAAGAATAATAAACTACGACCTTGCATACGGCGTTAAAAATGAGCTGAAAAGTCCGATGTCACTTCTTTCGCCGTCAAATTTCGGTGAGGTATATTCAAAGCTGGCAGAAAATTATTCCGATAAAAACATAGACGGTGTTTCACTCGGTGATATGACCTCCACTATTTACGGTGACTATGGCAAAAAGAATATTTCACGCTATCAATCAATGAATATTCTCGAAAGCTGTTATGATAATTTAAACCAAAAGCTTCAAGGCTCTATTCTTGCTGACAGTGCAAATGCATACGCTTTTCCTTATGTAAGCCATATTAAAAATCTGCCTCTTTCTTCAAGCAGATTTGATATTTTCGATGAGGATATTCCGTTTATCCAGCTTGTTCTTCACGGAATTATCCCCTATTCAACAATTCCCGTAAACAGCTCTCCTGACGCCGAAAATCTTATTCTGAGTGCTGTTTCGTCAGGAAGCAATTTAAGCTATGATATGATTTACGAGGATATATCTTCTATCGCCGATACATCACTCGATACACTTTTCTACGCAAATTACAACGGCTGGACTTCTTCTGCATCGGCTCAATATGCTCTTGTTTCAGAAATTCTTTCCACCGTAAGCGACTGCGTTATCTCCGATTACACCAAAAAGGGCAATACTGCGATTACCACTTATTCAGACGGAACAATTATTGCTGTTGACTTTCAAAACAAAACGATTAATTTCAACGGAAATATCATAGAGCTTTCCGACTATACCGAAAAAGGAGGTTTTACATACTGATGAAAAAAAGAAGCTATGAAAAAAGAAAACAACTGTATGGCTATGGCTTTATAGCATTATGGCTTATCGGTACGTTTATATTTTTCATCATTCCGATTGTAAAATCTCTTATCTACTCGTTAAGCGATGTAAATATCGGCAATAAAAGTATGGTAACATCCTTTTCGGGAATGAAAAATTACTACAACGCTCTTTTTTCCGACAGAAAATACAGCTCTGTTTTATGGAAAACACTTAAAGAAACTCTTTGGAAAACTCCGCTTATTATTATTTTTTCTCTGTTTATCGCCGTAATTCTCAATAATAAATTCAAAGGCAGAACCTTTTTCAGAGCAGTTTTCTTTCTTCCCGTTATTATAGCAACAGGTCCCGTTTACAGCATTATAAGCGGTGATATGGCTGATACGGGTAATATTCATGCCGAACAGTTT
The DNA here is from genome assembly GCA_015066925.1 of Ruminococcus sp. Classification (GTDB taxonomy): domain Bacteria; phylum Bacillota; class Clostridia; order Oscillospirales; family Ruminococcaceae; genus Ruminococcus. Next base: position 69,822 of record SVNL01000001.1, on the reverse strand, counting down.
TCAACGCTTTTTTCAAATAATCTTGTCGGAGAGCTTCTGCAATTTCTCGGTATCTACGGAATTACCGAAAAAATGAATGATTATATAATCCTCATCACAGATAATATCTTCTCTATCGTCTGGAGCTCGGGAATTCAGATTATCATTTTTCTTGCCGCACTCCAGAATATTCCGACATCAGCAAGAGAAGCCGCTGAAATAGAGGGTGCAGGTGCATGGGATTTTTTCTGGAAAATAACCTTCCCATATGTAAGTCCGTTTATACTGGCTAATTTCATTTTTACCGTTATAGACGCTTTCAGCAATCCGTCAAACGCTGTTATGAAAAGAATATTTGAAATCCGAAGCGACCTTAATTTCGGTCTTGCAGCAGCAATGGCGTGGATATATTTTGCAATTGTATTTATCATTATCTCTCTCGTTTCACTCATTTCAAGAAAAATGATATACTATGAAAATGAGGAGGTCTGAACTATGACTGATGAAGAAAAAAAATATCGTATCAAAACAAATATCTCCGCTTTTTTCATACGCTTTTTCAGATATGCTCTTCTTATCGGACTAAGCTTCATCATTCTTTACCCAATTATTTATATGATAAGCTGTTCCTTCAGAGAACGCAGTGATATGAATGACCCTACGGTTATGTGGATTCCCAGAAATTTCACTCTGGATATCATAAAAGAAACTATGCAGGCTATGAACTTCGGTGAAACTCTTTTAAACACTCTTGTTCTCAATATAGGCTGTTGTGCTGTTCAGGTTATCTCCTGTGCTGTTACGGGCTATGGCTTTGCAAGATTTAATTTCAGAGGAAAAAAAATACTGCTTGCTATATTGATATTTACAATTCTTGTTCCAATACAAGTAATATCACTCCCACTTTATACCCAGTTCAGATATTTCGGAATTAAGGGAATTTTCTCTGTAAATCTGATTGACACATTTGCGTGTATGTATCTTCCAGCAATGCTCGGAAACGGTATACGCTCAGGACTTATAATTCTGATTTTCATTCAGTTTTTCAAAGGTCTGCCCAGAGAGCTTGAGGACGCCGCTTGTCTGGACGGATGTTCTCCGTTTTCAACATTCATAAGAGTTATGCTTCCAAACGCCTTTTCATTTGTTGTAACAGCTTTTTTGTTTTCAGTTGTTTTTTACTGGAACGACTCGTATGTAAGCTCTACATTCTTCACCAACAATCAGACTATCGGACTTATGCTGAAAAATCTTGATTCACAGCTTAGTATCGCTCTTTTCAATAATGCAAACGTCAATATAAGTCCACGAGAGCAAATTGTCTGGATGCAGGCAGGCTGTCTTATTTCAATTCTGCCGCTTCTTATTCTATATTGCTATCTACAGAAATATTTTACAGAAAGTATCGTAAGCTCAGGCATTGTAAGCTGAAAAGCTTTTCTTTCCAGGCGCAAAAGCGGTTACAGTTTAATTCACTGTAACCGCTTTAATTATTATTCCTTTATATTGATTTCAGGTACAATTTTTACCGTTGTTGGCTGAGTTTCTTTTATAGTTTCAAGATATTTTGATTTCGCCCTTGAACGTTTAACCTTTCTTAATTCATAGCTGTCGGTATCAGGTTCAGCCTTTTCAGCTTTTTCGGAATTATCATGCTCCTTAATTTCAACAGAAGCCTTTTCAATAATTTCTTCGCCGCCCTCTGTTTTGATGTTTTCTTCTGTTTCGGGAAGCTTTTCACCTTTTAATTCAGCCATAGCCTTGTTGTATTCTTCATCTGTCGGCAAAGAATTGAAATGACCGCTTTTTGCAACTTTCAGCTCAGATTTCTGCAATAATGAAAGACGCTTCATTACATGCTGAGCCATAGCAAGCTTTTGTCCCTCAGGAGCATTTTTTGCAGCACTTAAAGCTGAGGTTATCTCAGAGAATTTCTGCATCTTAACACGATTTACCTCGTCTTTGGTCTTACATTTTTTAAGCTTCTCTTCATATTCCTTAACTTCACGTTCCATATCCTTTACTTTCTGATACAGTACGGGGTCTTTTGACTGAAGGTAATTCAGCTCATCAGGAGTGAGCTTAGTTCCTGCGTCGATTTTTTTATGGATATCAGCCATAATTTCATCTGTAAGCTCTTTTTCCTGTTTCTTCTGCAATTTATATGAAGCCTTGAACTGTTCGTTCTTTCTCTGCATTTCAGTAAGCTTTTTTTCAGGAGTAAAATCATTATTTTTCTTTTTCATTTCCCATTTATTATTAAGCGCTACACCTTTAACATAGCTGTTTACAGTACCGAATAAAAAATTCATATAATCCCTCCCATAAAACAATATTATACTATATATATCGGTTAAAAAAATGATTTTTCAAGAACAAAATAAAAATAATCATTTTATCCACCAAAACAACAGAATGTGAGTTGTTGCAGAAAGAAAAAAATTATATAATATAAACGTAATCAGATAACTGATGTTAAGTTATCGGACGTTTTTCTCATCACCGTTCCGATACTTTACATAAAACCTTCCAATACCTTATTTTCTAGGGTATAACAACACCCACCCCTCGGCTTTATATAAAAGCCAAAAACAAGGCTGTTTTTTCAAACAGTCTTTTTTTTACATTTTTTCACCTTTATGTATTTTATTGTCAGATGCTGAATAATAATAAATGTGTCCTCAATAACCGCCGTCAGGCGGTTATTGCCCCGAACTTCATTCGGGGAGCGCAAATTCTTTACAATATGAGGAATTTGCGCATCACATTCATTGATGTCAAGCTCATTTTGCCCTATAGGGCAAAACAAAGTGCAAGAAAATTTATCAATTCCATTATCTTTTCTTGCACTTTGCCAACTTAAAAATGGCTTTAATATGCTATATTAAGCCAATTTTAAGTTGTTGAGCAGACATTAATAAAATATCTCAGATAGAAAGGTGAAACTTATGAAAAAATGTAAAATTACAGATTTAATAATCTTTATTGCAGCAACCGAATTAATCGGTGTATTGTCGGGAATAATCACGGGCGCTTCATTCTCAGCCTATAATGAGCTTGCAAGGCCTCCGCTTTCACCGCCGTCAGGAGTTTTTCCTGTGGTCTGGGCAATTTTATATGCGCTTATGGGTGTTTCAGCATATTTAATCTATTGCTCCGATGCAGAAGACTTTGAAAAGAAAAAAGCTCTCACAGTCTATGTAATTCAGCTTTTATTTAATTTCAGCTGGAGTATAGTTTTTTTCCGATTTGGCTCAGTTGCAGGTGCTCTTGCTATTGCTGTTATACTGCTCGGATTAATTCTGTATATGTTTTCAGTTTTTAGAAAAATCAATCCCACTGCCGCTTATATCAATATTCCGTATATTATATGGACAGCTTTTGCGGTTTATCTTACTCTGGGAACTCTGATTTTAAACTGATTTAAACAATATCATTTTCATTTCACAGCTCAGAAACAAAATGTTAAAAAAATGTTATAATTTAATTAAATTATTAAGTTTCTGTTAACGTATACAAACTTAGTAATTGTTGCATTTTTTAATAATAATCATTATAATTCACAAATAAGTATATATGTATTCTTATATATGCACAAATAATAACGCATCTTTTTGTGACTTATAACAAATAATTCGCCGTATCCGTTTTTAATTAATTTTCTTATTGACTTAATTAAAATAATGTGATATATTAATTTCGGAGAGTTGAGAAAATGACGTAAGCTTTAGGCAAGCGGTCGTCTTTTAACCCGATTTTCTCTCTCGCCAATTGTATACTCTAAAACGGCAAACAGAGTTTAAAACAGAATAGGAGGTTGCCTTTTTAAAAAGGCAGAAAGTTATGGTTAAAAAAAGAATTTTAAGCACATTAACAGCTCTCGCTTTATCATTTGCGGCTGTTCCTGTGTTCACAACAACCGTTCCAAATCAGCAGGCTTCACTTACCGCTGTCGCTGCAGGCGATTATAACGTTCCTGATGTTAAGATTGATTCAATGGGTATTCCCGATATTGATTCTTTCAAGTTCGTTTCGGATATGACTCTCGGATTTAACCTCGGTAACACTTTTGACGCTACAGATGACGACGGATATAATAAAAATGACCTTGATATCGAATCATACTGGTGCGGAATCAAGACTTCTAAAGAAATGATTGATGCTGTTGCTGCCGCAGGCTTCAAGACTCTTCGTCTTCCTGTTTCATGGCACAACCACCTCGATTCAGACGGAAAAATCAATAAGGCTTGGCTCGACAGAGTTGAAGAAGTAGCAAATTACGCTTTTGCTAACGATATGTACGTTATCCTTAACATCCACCACGATAATGATGTTAAGTATATGTATCCTGACTCTGCTCACGCTGAATCTTCAACTGCTTATGTTACAAACATCTGGACTCAGCTCTCAGAAAGATTTAAGGATTACGACGAAAAGCTTATTTTCGAGTGTCTTAACGAACCAAGACTTGTCGGCGATACTTACGAGTGGTGGCTCAATATGTCAGACCCTAAGTGTATCGACGCTGTTGAAACTCTTAACGACCTCAACCAGACAATTGTAAACACAATCCGTAAATCAGGCGGTAATAACGCTGAGCGTTACATTATGGTTCCGGGTTACTGTGCTTCAATCGACGGTGCTACTACAAGCTACTTCAAGATGCCTGAGGATACTGCAAAGAATAAGCTTATTCTTTCAGTTCACGCTTACACTCCTTATAACTTCGCACTTCAGGCTCAGAGCGAGTCAGGAAGTACTGACGAATTTACTATCGGTTCTGCAGGTTCAAAGGAAATTGATAACCTTATGGATACATTGTATGCTAAATACATCTCAAAAAATGTTCCTGTTGTAATCGGTGAATTCGGTGCAAGAAAGAAAGGCGATAACTTACAGGCTCGTACAGATTACGCTACATACTATATTGCTGCTGCAAGAGCAAGAGGCATTACATGCTGCTGGTGGGATAACAATGCTTTCACATCAGGCGAAGCCTTCGGTGTTCTCGACAGAGAAACATGCACATGGAAATTCCCTTCAATCGTTGAAGGTCTTAATAAGTATTCAGGCAATGAAGGTACTATCATAGTTCCTCCAACTGACCTCGGCGAAGAAAAAACAGAGGTTGAGGGTGAAATCCTCCCAACAGGAAAAATCACTTTCCCTCAGGCTATCGGCGATACAGTTCAGCTTACAGTTGACGTTAAGGATGGCGCAAACTATGTTAACGGATGCCTCGGCTTCTCAAGCACTATCGGCGAAGTTGACTATTGGATTTCATATCAGTGGGAAGCTTCAGAAGACGGCGATGTAGTCGTTAATATGAAGAAGCCTACTTTCGTTCAGGATACTACAAACACAGACGCAGAAGGCAATCCTACAGCTGTTACTGACGAAGCTGTTACTGCTCAGCTTATCGAAGCTGTTATGGCAAGTACAGAAACTGAGCTTCAGTACTGGTATGCTGCTGATTCAGCTTGGGTTGAACTTAAACCTGCATCAGATTACGGTGAAATAACAAAGGCTGCACTTCTTAAAGCTCCTGAAAAAACAGAAGCTGAAATTCTTCCTAACGGAACAATTAACTTTGGTCAGCCAATCGGCAAAACTGTTTATGTTACAATCGAAACAGAAGATGAAGTTAACTTTGCAAATGGTTGTATTTGCTTCAACACAAAATACGACGGTATTGATTACTGGGTAGCTTATTCATGGGAAGCTGCTGAATCAGGTTCTACATTCAAAATTGATATGACTAAGCCATCAACTGTTGGTGATGTTACAAACCCTGATGCTGACGGAAATGCTGTTCCGATTGACGACCAGGAAATTATCGACGCTATCGCTCAGGAACTTATGACAAGAGATTCTGCTCAGCTCCAGTATTGGTATGCTGCTGACTCTGCATGGAATGAGCTCAAGCCTGCAAGTGATTATGTTAAGGTTACATCAATAACAATTACTTCATCAAGTGATATTCAGACTCCTACAGAGCCTACAACAGAACCGGTAACACCACCTGTAACTTCTGAAAACTATAAAGCAGGCGACGCTAACTGTGATGGTTCAGCTGATATTGCTGACGTTGTATTAGTCAAGTGCTATCTTATCAATCCAAAGGCTTATGCTATTACAGATGATGGTGCTAAGAATGCTGATGTTATCGGAAACGACGGACTTAATGTTCAGGACGCTATCGCTATTCAGAAGTATTCACTTAAAATGATTGATACTCTTCCTGTTGCATAATTGATTTTTTCAAATCTGCCATATATATATTTACTGATTTTTATCTTATCTTCTGCCTCCCATTCGGGAGGCATTTTTTTGCAAAAAAAATACCGCACGAATAAATAAAATTCGTGCGGTAATAAAATTTACGATTATTTTTTCATAAGCAACGCAACACTGTGAGCTGATACACCAAGCATTTCACCTGTAAATCCGAGCTTTTCTTCTGTTGTAGCCTTAACACTTATCTGAGATACGTCACAGCCGCAGGCATCTGCTATATTTTTTCTCATATCATCAATATATCCTGCAAGCTTCGGACGTTCTGCAATGATTGTAGCGTCAATATTTCCAACCTTATAGCCCTTTTCATCAATCAACTTGCAAACACATTCAAGAAGCTTTATGCTGTCTGCACCGCTGTATTTTTCATCAGTATCAGGAAAATGCTTTCCGATATCACCCAGTGCCAATGCTCCGAGAATTGCGTCCATAATTGCATGAACGACAACATCTGCGTCTGAATGACCTAAAAGCCCCATTGCATTTGGAATATCAACACCGCCCAATATCAGCTTTCTGCCGAATTTAAGACGATGAACATCGTAACCGTGACCAATTCTGAACATAATTCTCTCTCCATTCTGTTATTGATTAATTTTATTGAAGCGCTTTTTTAATAGCGTCAACTCTGTCAGTCTTTTCCCAAGCTACATTAAGGTCCTCACGTCCCATATGACCATAAGCTGCAAGCTGTCTGTACTGTGGTTTTCTGAGGTCGAGCATGTTGATAATAGCTTCAGGTCTGAGGTCGAACACCTTATCAACCGCCTCTGAAAGAGCTTCCTCAGAAACCTTTCCTGTACCAAATGTATCAATAAGAATTGAAACAGGCTTTGCAACACCGATTGCATAAGCAAGCTGAACTTCACATTTATCTGCAAGGTCAGCTGCAACGATATTCTTTGCAATATATCTTGCCGCATAAGCTGCTGAACGGTCAACCTTAGTTGGGTCCTTACCGCTGAAAGCACCGCCGCCGTGACGAGAATATCCGCCGTATGTATCAACGATGATTTTTCTTCCTGTAAGACCGCTGTCACCCTGTGGTCCGCCGATAACAAAACGTCCTGTAGGATTAATGAAAATCTTTGTATTTTCGTCCATAAGCTCAGCAGGAACAACAGGCTTGATTACATATTCCTTAATATCCTCTCTGATTGTTTCAAGAGAAACCTCTGCACCGTGCTGTGAAGAAACAACAATTGCATCTACACGAACAGGCTTGCCGTTTTCATATTCAACAGTAACCTGAGATTTACCGTCAGGACGCAGATAACGAAGTGTACCATTCTTACGCACCTCTGTAAGCTTGAGAGAAAGCTTATGAGCAAGAGAAATCGGCATAGGCATAAGCTCAGGAGTTTCCTTGCAGGCATAACCGAACATAATACCCTGGTCACCGGCACCTGTTGCAAAATCGTTTTCCTCATCGCAATCTCTGTATTCGAGAGCAGAGTCAACACCCATAGCAATATCAGATGACTGTTCATCAATAGAAGTAATAACAGCACAGGTATGACCGTCGAAGCCATATTTTGCTCTGTCGTAGCCGATATCAACAATAACCTTTCTTGCAATACTCTGGATATCAACATAAGCATTGGTTGTTATTTCTCCCATACAGAGAACCATACCTGTTGTACACGCTGTTTCACAGGCAACTCTTGCATTCTTGTCTTTTTCAAGAATTGCGTCAAGTACCGCATCAGAAATCTGGTCACAGATTTTATCCGGATGTCCTTCTGTTACGGACTCTGAAGTAAATAAACATCTAGCCATTTTAAACCTCCATAAAAAAAGACGTCTTACCTAAAAGACGTCATGATTTGCATAAAAATCCTCATCTTTCGGATAAACCGCAGGATTTAGCACCTTTCCTGTAAAAACAGTCAGGTTGCCGGGCTTCACAGGACCTGTTCCTCCGCCACTCTTGATAAGGTAAATTGTATAAATTACTTTTATATTATACACTGTCAGTTTTAATTTGTCAATAGTTTATATAAATATGCCGATTTTTACCGAAAAATGATTATATATTATTTTTTCTGTAGACAGTAGGTGTAACGCCTGTCATTTTTTTGAACTGGCGCATAAAATGTTCCTCGTTGTCATATCCGCACATTGAAGCAACCTGTGAAATTGTAGCCTGACTGGTACTTAAAATTTCCTTTGCCTTTTCGATTTTGCAGTTTATAACGTCTGAAATGCAGGATATTCCGAAAATTTCGCTGTATATATGCTGAAAATATGAGCGTGACATTTTAACCTCGCCGGCCATAAGCTCTACCGTCCATTTTATTTGAGGATTGCTGTATATTTTATCACGAAGCTCAAGAAGCTCATTATAATGAGGATCGGTATTCTGTTTCTGAGTTTCAGTAAGCTCTGTACTTTCACTTATCTTCATAAGAATAGTTTTAAGCATGACATCAAGCATTTTTGTTCTGTTTGAACTGCACGAATAAAACTCGCTGTACATATTTTTTATCAAATCGCTGATAAATTCCGTATCGTTATATCTTAAAACGGTATTTTCTGCAATATTAAGCGATTTCAAAAACTCCTGGTCGCCCTCTGTATCGAAGCAAATCCAGTCATATACGAAATAAGGCTCATCGGAATGAAAAATCTGAGGTATATTCTTATTATACAAAACCACAGAATCAGGCTCTGCATAAATCTCTTTATCCGCAAATTCAAATACACACGGATTGAATGTAAGCATAAGCATATAGTCCTCAGAGCCATTTACTCTATTCACACTGTAGCCGCTACGATGTATTGTATGATATCCAATACTCAGAATTTTCATTTTCCCCCACCTTTACCGCTGTCTATGAAGCGCCATTTTTTATCCCGCCAGTATTCACCTGCATAATCAATTCCAACTCTCGCCGCAGTTTCAATCAAAGGCTTATAGCCGTCATCTTCTATCCATACTGATTCATTTTCATATATCGAAGCACCATTGTGCTCTTTATTTATCTGAAGCTTTTTTGTAAGCTTTGCAGGACCGTTAAAGCCCTCGCCTGCTCTTATAAGAACTCCCTGCGGCATATCTTTTTCACCTGTAATAACGTTCATAAGCCAATGAATTCCATAACAAAGATACACATAGATTATTCCGCTTTCACCATACAGCAGTTCTGTTCTTGGAGTTCTTCCCTTTGACGCATGACAAGCCTTATCCTCTTCTCCCCTGTAAGCCTCCGTTTCAGTTATTCTTACACGAAGAAGTGTACCGTCACTAAGCCTGTGGACTAAAATTTTCCCTACAAGCTCGGGAGCAACCTCAAGACAATCGCGATTAAAAAAATCTCTGCCAAGCTTTTCAGCCATACTTCCTCCTATTTTACAAGCAGTTTTTCCGCAAGAACGCTATCAGGCTTTACAAATGCCGTCTGATAATTTGTAAAAATAACCTTACCCGGCTTTGCACCTGACGGCTTTTTTACATAACGTGCAAGGCAATAGTCAACCGGCACGACATTTGAACCTTTACCCTTACTGTTTACAGCTGCAATTACAGCTGCTTCCTCAATAGTTTTATCAGGCGGTGTTTCACCGTCTGTACAGATTATAACGTGAGAACCCGTTATTGCCTGTGTATGAAGCCAGATATCACTCTTTTCCGCAAATTTAAGCGATAGCTGGTCATTCTGTTTATTATTTCTTCCAACAAGTATACAAAATCCGTCACTTGATTTATACTCAATAGGCGGAAGAGCCTTAGGCGGCTTACCCTTTTGTACACTATGCTTTATATAGCCCTGCTCCGACAATTCAAGACGAAGCTGACTTATATCGCTGTTGGTTGAGGCACGCGTCAAAGCGTCAAAAACGCTGTCAAGATACGCAAGCTCCTCCTCACCCTTTTCTATTTGCTCAGAAAGCTTCTGCTCTGCTGTTATTGACTTCTTGTATTCGCTGTAATAATACTGTGCATTCTGTGACGGAGTTTTCATTATATCAAGCTTTATCTCAACCTGTGGATTATTTTCGTCATAAAAATTCTCTGCAACAAGCTTTGAGTCGCCTTTTTGTATACGGTACATATTAGCCGAAACAAGATCTCCATACAGCTTTAAGGTATCCTTATTTTTACATTCCAGAAGCTCTTCACGCTGAACTGAAATTCTCTTTGATGTTCTGTCTGTAAGATTTAAAAGAAGCCTGAAAAGGTCGTTTGCTCTTTGTTTTATACGAGCTGTTCTGTCACGCTCGGCATAAAAATAATCAAGAAGCTCTGAAGCCGAAGAAAGCTCCTTTGTTATCATAAGATTTCCGAACTGCTCTGTACGAATAAACGAAAAATCCTTGAGCACTTCCTCTTTATCCATAACAGCAGTAAATTTGCAATTATTTTCAAGAAGTGCCTGTGCTGTAAGATTTATTATAAAAACAAGTCTGTCAAGCTGCTGCTGATTAATCTCATCAGAAGTAATATACTCGCCTTTTCCTGCATAAAAGCTCCATTCACGGGCAAGTATCGGAGATATTCCTTCAAAAATTTTTATCAGAACCTTTGAAAGCTCTCCTGCATTTACATTTTTAAGTGCGTTTTCGATTTCGTCACGCTCAGCGTTAAGAAAATTAAGTCTTTGACTTCTCGGCGGAAGTGAGTATTTCATTCCGGGAAGAACCATTCTCTCTCTTGACATTTCCTCGTCAACACGCTTTATACTGTCTATTACATTGCCGTCCTGATTGATTATTATCAGATTTGAACAGCGTCCCATTATTTCACAGGCAAGCGTAATTGTTACAACATCGCCAAGCTCGTTTACACACTCGAAATCCAAAAACAGTATACGTTCAAGACCGTCCTGACGCACAGCTATAAGCTTTCCGCTTCCAAGATGCTTTCTAAGAAGCATACAGAACATAGGCGGCGTATTCGGATTATCTACTGTAAGCTTTGTAATGTGTACTCTTGCACTTCCTGCATTTGCCGAAATCATTATCTTATGACTTCCCTGTCTTGTTCGGAGTGAAATAATTATTTCTTCTCTTGAAGGCTGATGAACCTTTTCAACTCTTCCACCTATAAGCTTTTCTGTTTCATTTTTTATCGCATAAAGAAATGCACCGTCTAAAGCCATAAAATCAATCCTTTACTATAATATTACTGCTTTTGAAGCTCAGAATTTTTATAATTCAATTCTTCATATATATCAATATTTCAAATTCTATCTCTGTCTGAAGCTTATCAATAGCCGCAAGACGCTCCTGCTGAATTTTTCCTGTTCGGTAATAATACGGAGTCATTGAAAAGAGATTTTGAATATCCTCGTTATTTTCAAGCACTATTTCGTAAGCTATTTTTTTATTTTCTATCAGCTTAAAGCCTTCAACGGAATACTCCTTAACCTCATTGAGATACGGTGTATCATAAACAGCCTTTTTAAGCCCCCATAAATGCTTTTCAGACGGAATTACCATTATAAAAATTCCGCTGTCTTTCAAAACTCTGATGAATTCTTCTCTGCAAAAAGGAGCAAACAAAGTCATAACGACATCACAGCTTTTATCAGCTATCGGAAGATGAAAAACGCTTCCTACCGCAAAATTCGCTTCCTTAAAAAGCTTTGCCGCATATTCAAGTGCAGTTTTTGAAATATCAACTCCGAAAAATTCCGCATTGATATTATTATCATTAAGATAATCGGAAACTCCCTTGGTGTAGTACCCCTCTCCACAGCCGGAATCAAGAATTACACTTCCGTTTTCAGAATATTCGCATACAGCTTCTGAAAGTGCTGAAAGAAGATTTCCGTAATATCCTTTCCCAAGAAAATCACGTCTTGCCTTAACCATAAGCTTATTATCCCCGTGAACAGACTTTCCAAGCTGTTTTGAAATAAGCAGATTTACATATCCGCTTTTTGCTATATCAAATGTATGGCGATTGGTACATATATAGCTTTTCCCCTCTTTACACAGCATTTCACTGCATACGGGACAAGTAAATATATTCATAGCTCCACCTTTTAAATGTACTCACATGGGTCAGTTGATCTCTCTGAAATCTCAACATCAAGCTGTGGGAATTTCTTTTCAAGCACGTATCTCAGCTCTTCAAGCACAAGATTTTCTGTGTGAAAATGTCCACAGTCGAATAAATGGAAATAATACCAGTCAGCGTCTATCCACACGTCATGCTTGATATCTCCGGTTATATACGCATGACAGCCACGTTCAACGGCTTCTCTGAACATAGAGCCGCCCGATCCCGAACAAAATGCAAAACGCTTTATTCTGTATCTTCCATTTTTGTTGTATCGTAATGTCTGACAGCCAAAAATTTCTTTTAAAACTGCGGCAAAATCAGGCGTGTCAATTTCTTCTTTAAGCTCGCATACGAATCCAAATCCGGTACCATTACCGCAATCCTCAAATATTTCAGGCTCATGCTCAAACTCAAAACGCTCAGAAAGCTTTCTGAGAATAACTCCATTTGTGCCGTTTTGCGATTTATCGAGGTTTGTATGCATACAAATAGCCGCTATATTCCTTTGGGCAAGATTATAAACAGGACTTCTGAAGCTAAGTCTTTTTATAGGGTCAAAAATCACAGGATGATGAGAAATAATAAGGTCTGCCAGCTTATTATCCGCCTCGCTGACAACCCTGTTGGTAATATCAAGTGCAAGCAAAACACCTGTGCAGGTCATTTTATAGTTATCGACAATAATTCCCGAATTATCCCACTTTTCCTGAGTATTAAATGGATATAGCTCATTCAGATAAGCATAAATCTCATTTATATCGTGCTCTTTATAGTCATTTTCAAGCTTATATGCAAGAGCCTTATAATGCGTTGCTTCATAAACCTTTCCTGCTTTTTCAAGAGATTCTCCAACCTTTTCAAGACGCTCCGCTTCTTTTTTTCTGTATTTCTGACCAAGAGTGTCATTGTCTTCAAAAAATCCAAATAACGAATCACATTCGGTAAGGCATCTGAAATCCTCATTATATTCGGCACACATTATGACATACATTTTGTCGCCGTCCTGAGCAATTTTCTCTGTAGTAATTTTCAGTCCAAACTCATATAGTTTTTTTCTGAGATATTCAGGCTTTGTCATAGGCTGTAAAATCCAGCGTATGCTTTCAAAATCACATTTATCTATATCAACGTTTTCGATAATACCGGCAATAGTTTCTCCACCCATACCTGCTATAACTACATCGCTTACATTATCAAGCGGTACATTTTCAAGTCCATCAGAAAGGATAAGAGTTATTTTATCTGAAATCCCGTATTTTTCGACTGTTTTTGCGGCAGCTTCAAGCGGTCCTTCGTTTATATCTGCGGCAATTACTTTTTCACATTTGCCACTTTTTATAAGCTCTGCGGCAAGATATGCATGGTCTGTACCAACATCGCACACTATTCCTGAGCCATCTACCAGCTCTGCACACATTTCAAGTCTTTTATCAAGCATTTTTCCACCTCAGTATATTTTATAAGAAAAGCGTGCCACTATAGCACGCCTTTTCATTAGTCCTTTTTTGCAAAATGTGCATTAAGCTTTTCTACAAGCTCTTCCGCATTTGTTCCGTGCACAGCACACGCCTCTTCTATTGTTTCGCTTCTTGATGCAGGACATCCAAGACAATGCATTCCTATTTCAAGAAAATATGGAGCAACATCGAAATCTGCGTCAAGAATATCACCGATAATGGTATTTTTAGTTACTATCATATAAAACATCCTTCCATTAATACATACATACATAAAACCACAATTTTTTGCAGCTTATTACCTGCCGATTGCATAGAGAAAAGCTCTGTATTTACACATCTGCACGGCATTTCAAAACAGTCAATGTCAGATTAAACTTTTGACGTGACTATAATTATATGATTAAAAACGATAAAGATACAAAAAGTACAAAAAAATCAAAGCACAGCCGATGCTGTGCCTTGAAATCGGCATTATTATGCTTCGTTCATTTTAGCAAAGCAATCACTGCAATATACAGCTCTACCTTCCTTTGGCTCAAAAGGAACCTTAGCTTCTCCGCCACATGAAGCGCAAACTGCTGTGAACATAACTCTATCAGCCTTACCTGCATTCTTTCTTGCGTCACGGCAAGCCTTACATCTCTGAGGCTCGTTTACAAATCCTTTTTCAGCATAAAATTCCTGTTCGCCTGCAGTGAAAACGAATTCACTTCCGCACTGCTTGCAAACTAATGTCTTGTCTTCGTACATTTTAAAATACCTCGCTTAATATATTTGGACCATGATTGGATTCGCACCAATACCTTTGATTAACAACGCTCTTGACTTAAGCTACCCGGCCATCATTTTTCAGACGCTTTCATTAGAAGTTTAATTTTTCGTCTGGCTCTTTGTATAGCATTATCCACAGACTTTTCAGTAATCTTCAGCTTTTCCGCAATATCCTTATAGGACATATCGTAAATATACATCTGAAAAACAACATTTTCTCTTTCAGTAAGAACAGAATCGATTTTATCAAACAAATCAGAATAATACTCTTTATAAAGAAAAATAGTTTCAGGTGTTTCAGAAAATGAAATACCCTGTAAAACAGAGAGTTCCTCAATATTTTCGACAGGAGAATCGACCTTATTTGCTTTTGCAACAAGAGTTTTCATACGATTGGCGATACAAACGCCTGCAAACGTAGAAAACTTTATATTCTTCTCAGGCTTATAAGCGGCAATAGCACTCATAAGGCCTAACAAGCCTTCCTGTACGAGGTCCTCATTATCAATAAGTGAATTTGCATATGTTTCAGATTTATTCCAGATAATTTTCAGATAACGAGAAATGACAAGTGCCTCAGCACGCTTATCTGAGCGAGCTACAAGAACGAGCTGTTCATCACTTAATTTATCAAGAACATTTTCATCAAAATCCAATTCAAGCAATTTATTCACCCAATCACTCTGAATGTAAATACTATATTGTATATTATATAGCTTTTTTTTTGCTTTGTCAATAAATCCTTAACATTTTTTCAACTATGAAGCCAAAAAACATCATTTCCACCAATTTACAGTAAAAATTTTTGTCACTTTAGACATAGGACTTATTCAGAAAAATACTCAGCACGTCCCTCTGAGAATATATCGCCACCGGTGCAATCATTAGCAACGATTAGCGGTAGTTCTTCGATATAAAGTCTTTTTACAGATTCGCATCCAAGGTCCTCAAAAGCAATAACCTCACAGCTTTTGATACACTTAGCAGCCAGCGCACCTGCACCGCCAACGAAGCAGAAATAAACAGCTTTATTTCGCACAATCGCATCACGTACAGCCTGATTACGCTCGCCCTTTCCTATCATAGCTATAAGACCTTTATCAAGGAATTCAGGAGCAAAAACGTCCATACGGCTTGAAGTTGTAGGCCCGCAGGAACCGATTGGCTTACCCTCGGGTGCAGGAGTAGGACCTGCATAATAAATTACAGCGTCTTTAAGTTCATACGGAAGCGTTTCACCGCTGTCAATAAGAGCCTTAATTCTTTTATGTGCGGCATCTCGTGAAGTATATACATATCCAGTGAGAAGAACCTTATCACCAATTTTCAAATTAACAGCAGCATCTCGAAGCTGTTTAACATTTAGTTTAACTACAGACAAAAGACCACCTCAAAGATAATGCAGAAATCCCGTTAAAACGGGACTCTGCATATATTTTACAAATATTAATTTTTTACTCTTCTACAGCAAGAGCCTCTTCCTTAGAAGCTTCTTCCTCGGCAGCTTTAAGTAATTCGGACATATCGAAATTAAAATCAGCAGCCTTTTTAGAATTTTTATCCTGATGTGTATAAGGCTTCGGCTGGCTCTGCTGTTCATTTACATTCTTAACAGGCTGAGAGTTATAGCTATTGAAGCTTGAGTTATTAGCAGACTGAGAATTGAAGCTGTTAAAGCTTGTATTCTGAACAGGCTTCTTTTCAGGAACCTTAGCAGGTTCAGGCATTACAGCAGGCTTATCGAAAACTGCTTCCTGTGGAGGCTCTGCCTTTTTAATCTCAGGAATATCAGTAACGCTCTTTTTAGCTTCGTCAATGATATTCTTAGCCTCACCCATTCTATCGGCAGCCTGTGTTGCAAGCTTCTGAATAAGACCTGAAACCTCGTCAAACTTAGTATCTATACCATTAATTTCGTTTACAAGCATTGCCTTTACTGTATCAGCCATTTCGTTTACCTTTTCGGCACGAGTATTAGCGTCAAGAACAGTAAGCTTAGCCTGTTCATTAGCATCCTTAATGCAATTTTCAGCAGTAATATTAGCTGCAGTAATAGTCTTTTCAGCCTCTGCATTAGCGTCATCAACAATCTGCTTAGCCTGAGCCTGTGCTTCCTTAACCACCTTATCAGCAGCATTTTTTGCTTCAATAGTAATTTTCTTAGCTGTCATCTGTGCCTCTGTAAAGAGAGCACCCATATCGAAGCTTGATGGAATAGCAGCTGAATCCACATTTTCCTTCAGCTCTTCGATTTCATCCTGAAGCTTACGGATTTCTTTATCCTTCTCGTCAACGAGCTTTGACTTTTCGTCTAATTCCTTAACCTTGCTGTTAAGTTCATTATTCACAGTATTAAGCTCATTTGTTTTATCAGCGAGCTGTTTTTTAGCTTCTGCAATTTCAGCGTCCTTAGCTGATGTATCAGCAGGAGCAGCATTTTTAGCTTTCTGTTCAGCTGCTTCAAGGCTTGCCTTGAGCTTATCAATTTCAGTCTTAGCCTTTACGAGAGCAGTTTTTGCACTATTAAGCTCAGCTGCCTGAGCAGAATTTGCTGCTGCCGCACCCTGACCTGACTGTGATTTAAGCTGATTAATGAGAGCCGTATCAGACTCATGCTGTTTCTTTATTGTTTCATTCTCAGATTTAATAGTTCTTAGAGAATTATTTGCCGCATTAAGTTTATCCTGAAGATTATCGATCTGTGATCTATACTTTGCAATTTCCTGAGGATCAGCAGGTCCGGCTTCCTGCAAGGCCTTTATCTGTTC
Organism: Ruminococcus sp.; assembly: GCA_015066925.1. GTDB lineage: Bacteria > Bacillota > Clostridia > Oscillospirales > Ruminococcaceae > Ruminococcus. The sequence continues at coordinate 52,537 of SVNL01000001.1, read as the reverse complement.
TTCTAAGGCAACATTCTTTGAATTTAACTCATCAACGTACTGTAATACATCATCTTTTACAAATCCGCCAACTTTTGCGGTTCTTAATACAACCGGTTCATCCATAATACGCTCCAATCCCTGCAAAACGATATTGCAGAATAAAGTATTCCAAAGTGAGTTCACACCTTATATATAATTATAACATTTTTATTTTTAATTTTCAACTTCTTTTTTGTAGAAATTATTCATTTAATTTAGTGCATTTTATACTAAACTAAATCTGATGCAAGCATTAATTTGTATTTATATTTGTATAAAAGAATTATCATAAGGTAATTTATTTTATATAAAAAAAACAAAAAATTCCAAAACAAAACCGCCTCTGACGCATTTAAATCAGAAGCGGAAATAAGCATTATTAATACTGATTAAGCGATATGTAATCAGTTTCCGAGCATTTTGAAGATTGCTTCGAGGTCGTCATCCTGAGATGATGAAGATGTCTTTTCGCCAAGACCGAGCTCATCAATAAGAGGATTATCAATCTTAATGATTTCGTCGTCTTCTTCCTCTTCACTCTTTTCTTCAACAGGAGCTTCAGAAGGATCATCAAAGCCTGCAGCAATAACAGTAATAATCATTTCGTCCTGCATATCTTCCTTAAATGCAGTACCGAAGATAAATTCAACATTATCAGAAGCCTGATCTGTAATCATCTTTGTAGCAGTATCAACATCTGAAGAAAGAATATCCTCTGACATTGCGATATTGATAAGGAGTCTTTTTGCACCTGCAATAGATGTTTCGAGAAGTGGGCTCTTGATAACAGCTTCAGCAGCCTGCTGAGCCTTATCCTTACCTGCACCATGACCGATAGCCATATGAGCATAGCCTGCACCCTTCATAATTGTTGAAACGTCAGCGAAGTCAAGGTTGATATAGCCTTCTTCAACAATAAGGTCAGAAATACTCTTTACACCAGTTTTAAGAATATCATCAGAAAGAGCGAATGACTGGAGCATTGTAAGTGGCTTATCAAGACCAACGAGAAGCTTTTCGTTAGGAATAACAATCAAAGAGTCAACATACTTTCTGAGTTCAGCGATACCTTTTTCAGCCTGAATCATTTTCTGTTCTCTTTCAAAGAGGAAAGGCTTTGTAACAACAGCAACAGTAAGGATACCCATTTCCTGCGCAATTTTAGCAACAACAGGAGCAGCACCTGTACCTGTACCGCCGCCCATACCGGCAGTAATGAAAACCATATCAGCACCTTTAAGGTGTGTTTCGATTTCATCTCTGTTTTCTTCAGCAGAGCGTTTACCTACCTCAGGCTTATTTCCTGCACCTCTGCCCTTTGTGAGCTTAGCACCGATTGGAATTCTTGTTGTAGCCTTAGACTTGTTAAGTGCCTTTGCGTCTGTATTAACAGCAATATATTCAATGTCATTTACACCTGAATCAACCATACAATTGAGGGCGTTTCCGCCGCCGCCGCCAACACCGATAACCTTTATATTTACATCAGGCTCTAGTGTTTCCTCTAAAATAAAATCAGCCATTTATTTAGTCCTCCTAATTTTTATTCCTTAGTTATTTAACAAATTACAATAATAACATTCTAAAATACACTAACTATTTTAACATATAATTTAGTATTTTTCAAGTATCTTATCGATTTTTTTTTAATTTTTATTGATTTCACAATATTTCGTTTAATTGAACTAATTTTTTTAACATTTATATGCAATATGAACAGTAAATTAATCGACCGCAGGTTCTGTAGTTGCCGTTGTAGTAGTTGTAATGTTCATCTCGTCATGCTCTCTGAACATCTCTTCCTCCTCATCAACATAGGTTGTTGTTACGGTTTCATTATTGTCAGGCTCCGGTGTAATCTGGTTATTTTCATCGTCATCATCTTGATTATTCTCATTGCTTTCGGTCGGATTAATCGGTTCAGGAGAAATTACACTTTCAAATCCTGTATCCTCCGTTTTTCTGAACGAGCACTGATTTGAGCCAATCATTGAAATATATCCCTTTTCATTGCCCACCTTCTCCATTACGGTATCCGCAAGTGAGAGCTTATACGGTATATCATTCCAGTTACCCATTTTGAAAACAATTTCATTTGAATAAGTAACAACAATTTCATGTTTATCCGTCATATCAACGCTTACTATTTTATTATCGGGATTTGCAAGTATAATCTTTACAAACTCCTCATAAACTCTTTGTTTCTGTTCTTCTTCAGATTTCAGCTTCTGACCTGCCGTTGTAGTTACCGGTGCATATCCGATAAAAACGGGAAGTCCTTCTGTTATATATCCGTTATTTTCCAGAACCTTTCCCTGCTGACTTACAAGAAGAGTTCCCATTTCGTACGAAACATTAAAGCCCGGAATACACTTTGTAACTGTTATTTCAAGAGAGAACGGAAACTTTCTGTCTACCTCTGCCGTTTCAATATAAAGAAGCTCACTGAGAATTCTTTTTTCAGCTTCATCACATTTTATTCGTAAAAGGTTATCGCCCATTTTTATTCCCGAAGCAGTCGCTATCTCCTCAGCGGTATACTCGCTTGCCTCACCCGAAACCTTTATTTCGTTTATATTAAACAAAAACGTATAACTTACTGTTAATCCGATACAAATTACAATAACAAACACGACGAATACATACAAATGCATATTTCTTTTTCGTCTTCTCATACGTTTGCTGCTGTTTTCTCTTTCTACACTTGTTTTTTTAACATCTTTCATACAAAAATCTGAACCTCTTGTATTTTTATTCTCGTCGTATATCCGCGCCAAGCTTTTGCAGATATACTTCTATATTTTCATATCCTCTGTCTATATAGCAAATCTTTGTAACTTCGGTTGTTCCCTCAGCCATAAGACCTGCAATAACCATTGCCGCACCGCCTCTAAGGTCTGTCGCCTCAACTTTTGCACCATAGAGCCTGTCAACCCCTTGTACAACCGCTGTTTTACCGAGAACCTTTATATCAGCTCCCATTTTTATCAAAGCGTCGGTATGCCTGTAACGGCAGTCAAATATATTTTCTTCAAAAACACTCGTTCCGTCTGATTTAGTCAATGCCGCCATAAGAACAGCCTGTGCGTCTGTCGGAAATCCCGGATGCGGCATTGTTCTTATACAGCTTTCAATAGCCTTCATACGCATACCGCTTCTAACATATATTCCCTCGTCAAGCGTATAGATACTGCACCCTGTCTGGTCGAGAAGTGATACAAACGGCTCTATGCAATTTGCACACGCCTTATGTATTATGGCTTCACCGCCTGCACCTGCAATTGCAGATAGATAAGTTGCACAAGCAATTCTGTCCGACATTATTGTATACTCACAGCCGCTGAGCGCTTTAACGCCTTCAATGACAATTCTGCTTTCACCGTCACCCTTTATTTTAGCTCCACAGCATCTTAAAAACTGTGCAAGGTCTTGTATTTCAGGTTCTCTTGCCGCATTATTTATTATCGTTTCACCATCGGCAAGAACTGCACAGAGCATTATATTTTCTGTAGCTCCGACAGACGGAAATGTCAGAGAAATTCTTGCACCATGAACTGATTTTTTTACATTGCAGATAACCTTTCCGAAGTTTTCATTGATATCAACTCCCATTTTTCTGAAAGCTGATAGATGCATATCTATCGGACGAGGACCGAGCTTACATCCTCCGGGATAACTGACTGTACATTTTTTATGTCTGCCTAGCAATGCGCCGAGAAATATTATTGACGAACGCATCTCCTGCATAAGCTCCTCAGAAATTGAACTGCAATCACTTTCGGTCGGCATAATCTGCACCGTATTTTCGGCAAAAGAGCATTTACACCCTAAATAGTTAAGTATTCTCGATGCCGCATATATATCCGTAAGCTTCGGGCAGTTATGAAGCACACATTTACTGCCGCAAAGATATGACGCCGCCATTATCGGAAGAGCACTGTTTTTGGCACCCTGAAGGTTAATTTCTCCTCTAAGCCTCGTGCCGCCCTGCACAATCAGTTTCTGCATAAAATCACCTCATAGTATTTTTTATCATACTATGTCACAGATTGATTTTATGTTACTTTTTTCTCTTTTTTGATTTTTCGTAAAGCTTATCAACAACGCCGAGAATTCTTTCAGACGTATCCTTAACCGCAAGCTTTGCACAGCTTTGCGACATAATAGAAAGCTTATCGGGATTATTATAAAGCTCCTTGATATGACCTATTATTTTTTCCGAGCTTACATCCTTCTGCTCAATTACAACTGCCGCACCTGCTTTTCCGAGTACATTTGCATTATGGAACTGGTGATTGCCTGCAACAATCGGTGAAGGAATAAGTATCGAAGCCTTTCCTGCCGCTTCAAGCTCTGCAAGTGTAGAAGCACCTGCTCTGCATATTACAAGGTCAGCCGCCGCAAGACAGACATCCATATCATTGATATACTCTGTAATTCTAAGGCGGTTGCTTTTAAGCTTTATACCTGCCTTTTGCATCTCCTGAGGGAAAGTATCCTTGCCCATACCGCCATAACCGTGAATATGGTTGATTTTAAGCCCCTCTTTTGTATGCCACTTGATTGCTTCTGCCATTGTTTCATTTATACAGCCTGCACCAAGGCTTCCGCCGAATGAAAGAATACACATTTCATCATCAAAGCCGAGTTTTTTTCTTGCCTCAGCCTTTGTTATTTTAAGTATATCACTGCGCACAGGAAGTCCCGTTACCGTATATTCAAATTTATCCTTTTCCATATACTCAAGTGCTTCTATCACTGTAAGCATAACGTGGTCAACCTCTTTTGAAAGAAGCTTATTTGTTACTCCGGGAAAAGCATTCTGCTCGTGAATAGCCGACGGAACACCCATTCTTGCCGCTTTTCGTATAACAGGACCTGCAACATAGCCGCCTGTTCCGATTGCAATATCAGGATTGAAATTCTTTACAATTTCTGTTGCTCTTTTTCCCGATGAAGCAAGATAAACTACTGCCTGAACATTTCTTTTAATATTTTCAAGAGAAATTTTTCTTTGAAAGCCTGCAATTTTTATAGTTTCAAGCTTATAGCCTGCCTGCGGAACAAGCTTTGCCTCCATACCATTTGGAGTTCCGGCAAAAAGAAATTCCGCATCGGGATATTTTGTTTTGATTATGTCTGCAATAGCAAGTGCAGGATTAATATGTCCTCCTGTACCGCCGCCTGCAAGTAATACTCTCATAGCAGTTATAACACAGCCTTTAAAGCTGTTCTCCTTTGTATAAATTAAGCATTTTCCAATGCTTTTTCATCAACATTTTTCTCTATAGGTTCTTCGTCCTCTTCAGGATAATATCTCTTTCTTGAGATATTGAGTATAATTCCCATTTCAGCCATCTGCATTATAAGTGCAGTACCGCCGTAGCTGAAAAACGGCAGACTGATACCCGTATTCGGTATCGTATTACTTACAACGGCAAGATTAAGTATCGACTGAATTCCTATATGAGTAGTAAAACCGACAGCAATAAGCATTCCGAATTTATCCTGACATCTTGCGGCAATTGAATATCCCTCTACGATAAGAAGGAAAAATACAAGTATTATTGCAAATGCACCGATAAATCCAAGCTCCTCACAAACAATCGGAAAAATAAAGTCGTTCTGAGCTTCAGGAAGATAAAGATATTTCTGACGTGAATTGCCAAGACCAAGACCGAATAATCCGCCCGAGCCTATTGCAATAAGCGAATGAGCTGTCTGCCATGTATCATTCAAGACGTCATCAAACGGAGTTTTCCATGACTTAATTCTTACAGCAACATAGCTTCCTTCAACTCCTGCCTGCCAGTTGATTAGCCATACAATTCCAACAATTCCGACTACTGCCAGCAAAATTATCTGCCATTTATTAGCCCCGCCGCATATAATAAGTGAAGCGGCAATTACGCATATAAGTATAAAGCCCGAAATATGAGGCTGAATAACTATCAGAAGCGCATAAGGTGCCAGAAGCGCGACATACGTCAGAATACCGCCCTTAAACGTGTTCATTTCCTCAGCCTTTTTCTCCATACGGTAGGCAAAATAAATTACAAGCGTAAATTTCGTTACCTCCGACGGCTGAAAGTTAATCGGACCGAGAACAAGCCATCTTCTCGCTTCCATAGAACCGCCTTCATCCGAACCCATAAAACGAACAAGCACCAGAAGTATCAGACCAACGGCATAAAGAATTCCTGCAATATTGAATTTTCTCAAAAACGGAAATTTAATCTTCTTGAAGTTATGATAGTCCATACCTGCAAGAAAAATCATTATAAAAAAGCCAATCAAAGCCGATGCAATCTGTTTCTTTGCGTAATAAAGACCGTCGCCCTCTTTCTCATTAGCCCATACATAGCTGGCGGAGGACATCATAACTATTCCCACAACAATCAGTACCATTACATAACTGAAAAAAGGCAGACTTATTTCTCCGTAACGTACATCACCGAGAAATGCTCTTCCTATTGTTTTAATAATACCGGGTTTTTTCTTTTTTATTTGTTTTTGAGCCATTTAATCCTCCCGAAGTTTCAATGGATATTATGTTAAGGCACACCGCACAAGAAAATATACAGTATTTTTTTGCATATCCGTCAGCATCCCATATTAGACGTTATCTTAAATAAGTGTAATTATTCCGAGAATACCCATAAGCAGACCAAATAACGAAAATGTTATTACTATTTTATATTCACTGAAATTACTCATTTCAAAATGATGGTGTATAGGAGTCATCTTGAAAATACGTTTTCCTACTCCCTTTTCACCTGTTGCCTTGAAATGCTTTTTCGCAGTATACTTGAAATATGAAACCTGGATAACAACAGAAAGTGCTTCAAGAATATAGACCATAGCAACAAGAATAAGAAAAACGTGCTTATGAAGAACTATTCCCACAGCAGTTACAGACGCTCCGAGGAACATTGAACCTGTATCACCCATAAAGCATTTTGCAGGATTGAAGTTCCAGAGCAAAAATCCAAGACATCCACCCGCAACAGCCATTGTAAAGAGTGAAAGCTCAGTAAATTTAAGTATTGCACAGCCTACTGTAAATACAAGCATAGCAACAAAAGTAACAGAGCCGCAAAGACCGTCTACACCGTCTGTAAGATTAACTGCATTTGTAAGATAAACTATCACCGCAAACATAAGCGGATAATAGAAAATTCCCAAATCAAATTTTACAAAAGCAAGGTCGATTACAGTTGATTTATCTCCCAGTAAATATAATGAACCGAGAAATGCTCCTGCAAACAAAAGCTGTAAAATTATTTTCTGCATTGCAGTAAGTCCATCATTATGCTTTTTTGAAACCTTTATAAAGTCATCAACAAATCCTAAAACCGCAAACAAAATTGAAAAAACAAGACAGCTTAAAACTGTAAGAGCAGCTCTTGAGTTTTCCTTATCGGTAACGTCAATTCCGCATTTCCATCTGAAAAGGCAATAGCCTATTACAGCGGCTGCTGTTGTTGAAAAAATAAACATTATACCGCCCATTGTCGGAGTACCCTGTTTTTTCTCGTGCCATTTCGGACCGTCCTCAGTTTTTATCGGCTGACCGAATTTCAATCTGTGAAGATACGGTACAAGTCCTATACCTGATACTGCAGCAATTATCATTGAAGCTATTGATACTGTTAAATTAATCCAAAACGGCATAATCAGTTCTCCTCATTATAAACTTTGCTTATTATTTCTTCAAGGCGCATTCCTCTGCTTGCTTTAAACAAAACAGCGTCGCCCTCTCTGACATATTCCGAAACAGCTTCGGCAACCTCGTCCTTATCCGAGGAATAGAACGAAGCAATTCCACCGTCTGTTACGGTTTTATAAATATATTCCGAGTCCTTTCCGTAGCAGAAAACCATATCCGGTTTAACGTCAAGCACCATTTCTCCGACCATTCTGTGAAGCTTTTCAGACATTTCTCCCATTTCAAGCATATCACCAAGAACAGCGATTTTACGTCCTTTGCAGTCCACTCCGCCAAGAACGCTCAGCGACGCTCTCATAGAATCCGGGCTTGCATTGTAACAGTCTGTTATAACAGTCTGACCATTCTTTTCAGAGATATTCTGTCTTAACGCATCGGGAACATATTTTGAAAATGAAGGAATAATAAGTTCATCCTCAATACCTGCAATTTTGCCGATACAGATTGCCGCAAGCACATTCATAACGTTATGTCTGCCAACAGCAGTAAGGCAAACAGGCAGTTTTTTTCCTTCGTATACAGCTGTAAACTCAGTTATACCATCATGCTCGTTTATATCCTCAGCTACGAAATCAGCGTCTTTATTATCTATCGCATATGTATAAACCTTATTTTGCAGCTTATTTCTGACATTCCAAAGATAGCTGTCATCACCGTTTATTACAAGAGGAGAGGTATCAGGCATTCCGTCAAGTATTTCAAGCTTTGCCTTTAAAATCCCTTCCTGTGATTTCAGATTTTCAATATGCGAAAATCCGATATTTGTTATAACCCCTGCCGAAAGGGGTGCTGCTGTTTGCGTAAGACGGCTTATTTCACCGAAATGCGACATTCCCATTTCGATTACAGCAGCTTTATGTTCAGAAGTAATATTGAAAAGCGTTTTAGGAAGTCCTATTTCATTATTAAGATTACCCTGTGTTTTAAGTGTCGGATATTTTGAAGAAAGTGCAAGCGAAATCATTTCCTTCGTTGTTGTTTTTCCTACACTTCCTGTAACTCCGACCAGAAATGGATTGAATTTACTGCGGTATAAATGCGCAATATCCTTCAAAGCCTTACGGCAGTCCTTAACAACCATACATTTACAGCCGTCAATTTCTTTTTCTGTAATACAGGCTGCTGCACCAAGCTCAAACGCTTTTGGTACAAAATCATGTGCATCAAAGCGTTCTCCTTTCAGTGCTATAAACAAACAGCCCTTTTTCAGACTTCTGGTATCTGTACATACCTCAGTAATTTCAGCTTCGCCGTAACACTCTGAATTTATTGCCTTTGCTATTTCTGATAATAACAGCTTCTCCATATTATCTCCCTAATCTTTTTATATTAAAGTTGCTTTAAGCCCTCAGCTACAATCTCACGCTCATCAAAATGAATATGCACATTATCTGCAAGCACCTGATAATCCTCATGACCCTTGCCTGCAAGAACAATTACATCTCCATTATGTGCATTTCTGAGTGCAGAATAAATTGCTTCCTTTCTGTCAGCTATAACTTCATAAGAAACATTTTCTTTTACTCCCGCAAGAATATCCTTTATAATTTCATCAGGCTCTTCATCTCTCGGGTTATCCGAAGTTATAATAAGTTTGTCAGCATATTCCGATGCAGCCGCAGCCATTTTCGGACGCTTACCCGAATCTCTGTTTCCGCCGCATCCAAAAAGACAGATAAGCTTTCCGTCTGTATATTCCTTGACACTTTTCAGTATATTCTTAATTGCATCAGGTGTATGCGCGTAATCGCATATAACAGTAAAATCTCTGTCTGTAGGAATTATCTCACATCTTCCTCTTACTCCGCAATAATTCTCTATTGCATTTATAACAGCTTCAATGCCTATTCCGATATTAAGGCATATAGCAATTGCCGCAGTAAGATTTGAAACATTGAATGCTCCCGGCATTTTCGACTTTACAAGATGTGATTTTTCCGAAAAACAAAGCCAGAAGCTTGAACCGCTTGCTTTAAGCTTCATACGGCTTGCGTAATAATCAGAATCGTTGCTTGTTCCAAATGAATATTTTTCACAGCTTATTTCATCATACAAACGCTTTCCGTATTCATCATCGGTATTGCAAATCGCAACATCGCATTTTTCAAAAAGAAGCTTTTTCGCCTGATAATAATTCTCCATATCATTATGATAATCAAGATGGTCCTGAGTAAGATTTGTAAAAAGAGCAACATCAAAATGTGAACAGCCTATTCTTTTCTGAACAAGAGCAAATGATGAAACCTCCATAACCACATATTCACATTCTGCTTTTACCATTTTGTCAAACAGTTCCATAAGCTCATAAGCCATAGGAGTTGTATTTTCGGTATGAACAATTTCATCTCCGATTTCGTTTCTTATTGTACCGATAAGACCTGTTTTATGTCCGTTCACAGTAAGAATGTGCTTGACAACATTTGTTATGGTTGTTTTACCGTTTGTACCCGTAACACCGATAAGCTTCAGTTTTCTTTCAGGATGACCAAACCAAGCCGCACAGAGCTTACCGTAAAAATCTCTTGAATTATCGACTATAATCTGTCTGTCACCAAGTCCCATATCACGCTCGACAACAACTGCCGCCGCACCATTTTCAAGCATTTCAGCCGCAGCATTATGTCCATCAAAGCTTCCGCCTTTAATACATACAAACAGGCTTCCTTCCTGTACTTTTTTTGTATTATCGGTAACAGAGCTTATTTCAATATTCTCAAGTGTTGTTTTAGCATTATTTTCAAGCAGTTCATATAATTTCATCATTTCACTCCCTTAAAACACATTAATCCGAATCTGCTGATGCGTGGAATATAAGTTCAATAACTGTTCCCTTTGGAACCTGCTGTCCCGGCTCAACAGACTGACTTTCAACCGTAGCCGATGAGTCATTCGTTGCAGAGCCTGTTGCAAGGAAATTAAGTCCTCTGTAAGACAGCGATTCATTCGCCTCACTTGCCGTAACGCCTCTTAAATCAGGAACAAGCGTATATTCAGTTTCAAAATTCTCTTCCGTATAAAGATATACACAGCCGTCATTTGCAATACTTGAACCTGTAATCGGAGATTGCGCTATAACATTTTCACCCTCACCGATAATTTCAACCTCAAGTCCGAGTCCTGTAACGGTTGCAGAAGCGTCTGATACTGATTTTCCCTGTAAAAGCGGAACCTTAACATCTCTGTGTTCAAGCTCTTCTGCTGAATATTCGGGATAATATCCCATTTCAACAAGTACATCGCTCATAATATCACGAGCCGCAGGAACAGCTACCTTACTACCATAGTATTCCTTGGTTTTATCAGGCATATCCGCCATAACAAGTAAAATTATTTCAGGGTCGTCAGCAGGTGCAAAGCATACATAAGACGCAACGTATTCCTGTGCATCCTCGTCCTCGCCTGTCATACCGAGCTTCTGTGAAGTACCGGATTTTCCGCCTATTCTATAGCCCTTTATGTAAGCGTTTCCGCCTGTATTTGAAATTACTACATTTTCAAGAGCTTCTCTCATAACAGCTGAGGTATCTTCTGATATTACCTGTCTTCTGACAGTTCTTTTATTTTCAAGTATAACATTTTTTTCACTGTCAACTACCTTGCTTACAACATAAGGCTCAAGCAGATATCCTCCATTGATAACTGCGGCATATGCTGTAATCATTTCTATCGGAGTAATGGCATTTGCCTGACCGAATGAACTTGTTGCAAGGTCTACATTTGTCATTTTTTCTTTATCAACATAAATTGACTTTGATTCACCCGGCAAGTCAATTCCTGTCTTCTCAGTAAGTCCAAACGCTTCGAAATAGTAGCAGAACTTATCTATTCCAAGACGCTGACCTATCTGCATAAATGCAGGGTTACAAGAATTTGTTATAGCCATAAAGAAATCCTGTGTACCGTGTCCTGTTTTCTTGTGACAGCCGATAGGATGAGTAGCACCGGGAATATCCATAGCACCTGTACATGTAAAGCTATCACCTGTTTCGAGATTAATCAGATTTTCTTCGATAGCCGCCGCACTTGTTATAACTTTAAAAACCGAACCGGGCTCATATATTTCGGATATGGCTTTATTTTTCCACTGAGTTTCTCTTGCTACAGCCTTAGCCTCTTTACTCTCATCACCCGAAAGCTTTGCTATTTCATCAGCAACCTTAGGGTCAGCAATTTCATAAGGATTATTAAGGTCATAGCTTGCACATGAAGCCATTCCGTAAACTGCACCTGTTTTTGCATTCATAAGAATTGCACACGCACGGTTTTGTACATTAAATTCAGTAATCATCTCATTAAGATGCTTTTCAAGATAATACTGAAGCTTTGTATTTATTGTAAGATACAAATCATTTCCGTCTTTTGGAGAATATGTTTTTGCATATCTATATGGCATTTCACGTCCGTTTGAATCCTTTGCGGATATTGTTTTTCCGTCAGTACCCGAAAGGTATTCGTCGTAATACGCCTCTAATCCATATGCACCGTCGCCATCGGAATTTGTAAATCCAATAACAGATGCGGCTACATCATTTTGTGGATAATAGCGTTTTGTATCCTCTTCAATATGAATAGATTTAAAATTATATTTCCCGAAATACTCAAGTATTTCATCTGCAACAGGCTTTTCAACCTGATTTTGCAGAATACTGTACTGATTATTTGCGCTCATCGCCTTTTCGACGCTGTCAATTTTTATTTCAAGCTTATCAGCAAGAAAATTAACGGTTTCAATTTTATAAGCCTCAGCTGTAACGGGGAGAGAAATTTCTTCCTCGGTAGCCTTATAGTCGGGCTTATTTTTTGATGCATTATAATCATCAATTTCTTTCTGAAGAGCTTCAAGCTCCTTACGATAAGCGGTAGGGTCAAGGAAAACCTTATATACAGAGGCACTTCTCGCAAGCGGAGTACCGTTTGTATCATAAATCGAACCTCTGTGTGCAGAAATAGTGATAGGACCGAAATGGTAATCGTTAGCCATTACCTGATATTTTTCACTGTCCAGCACAGATATGCCAAAGAACTGATAAACAATAACAGAAAATAAAACCGCAAAAATAGCTGTCATTGTTATTTTAGTTCTGAATTTCATTGAATTTGTAGGTGTGTTCATCAGACGCTCCTTTACAAAAACACCGTATAACAGAATAAGGCAGGGAACCACATTGATACCCCGCCTTGTGAACATCGTCTTATTTATTTTTTTGATGTTCTTCTGATGATACGACAAGGGAATACTGTATGCTCTCCACACACACAGTAAGGAACCACCGCATTAATGTTATTGCGTTTCTCATTAAAGCGGCTCCTGATTCCTATATAATCACCACTCGTTGTATCTCCTGTGTTCTACTTATAACTACGGCGTTAGCCGTTAGCTTCAAAATAATTCGGATAGTATACGTTCTATTTATATACAAACTATCCTCTTAAATATTCCACACAATCCTTAAACATATTCTTTATTTTTATCCATATGTTTTCTTCGGCCTGTGGAATTTTAATTACGTCATCTGTCTGTATGCGGATATATTCTATCTGTGATTTATCCAGCTTTTGCATTCCGAGAACAGTTTCAGCATATTCCTCGACATTTTTAAGAGTCATATTGCTATCACGCTCCGATTGCAGTCTGACGTTTTCAGCCTCAAGCTCTGTAAGCTTTGTTGTTTGCTCGATAATCTGATTATACAAATTATTTCTTTTATCTAAAGTATAAATGACCGTACCGAGCATAGCAGCAGATAAAACTGCTACAAGAAAAATAGAAATGGCGGAGCCTGCTCTGCTTTCCGATTGTTTCATAACAATATCAGGTCTGTCATAAGACTTACGCTTTCTACGTTCGCCGTTATAATCGGGCTTACGGAATGGTTCGGCTCTGTTTGCAGCCGAATCCCTGTTTGTCATAACAACCCTAGCTCCTTTCTATAATTCTCAGTTTTGCACTCCTGCTTCTGTTGTTAATTTCCAATTCTTCTTTTTGCGCCTCTATAGGCTTTCTGTTCACAAGTTTTCCTTTAGGTTTGTTTCCGCAAACGCACTGAGGAAAATCAGGAGGACAGGTACAACCCTTGCACCAACCTGCAAAACGCTGTTTAACCAATCTGTCTTCAAGAGAATGAAAGGTAATAACAGCAAGACGTCCTCCGCTTTTCAGGCTGAAAAAAGCTTCATCAATACCTTTAGAAAGGTGTTCGAGCTCGCCGTTAACGGCAATTCTGATAGCCTGAAATGTTTTTTTGCAGGGATTTTTCTCACGTCTTACTTTTTGTGGAACACTATTTTTGATAATTTCAGCAAGCTCCAGTGTTGTTTTTATCGGAGCGACTTCCCTGCTGCTGACGATATTCGCCGCAATCTGACGGGAAAATTTTTCTTCACCGAATTCAAAAATAATCTTAGCAAGTTCTTTTTCGGAATAACTGTTAACAATATCGGCAGCGCTCATACCGTCCTGACTCATTCTCATATCGAGTGGAGCGTCAACGTGATAAGAAAAGCCTCTGCTTCCTGTATCGAGCTGATGTGAAGAAACCCCCAAATCCATAAGAACGCCATCGACCTTGTTAATGCCAAGTTCATCGAGAACTTCGCGTATACAGGAATAATTGCTGCGAATAACTCTTGCATTTTTATAGACCGAAAGACGTTCTGTTGCAACAGCAACAGCATCGGGGTCACGATCAAGAGCAATCAGCATACCGTTTTCATTAAGATTACTTGCGATTTTGCAGGAATGACCTGCACCACCTGCGGTACCGTCAATATAAATACCGTCGGGCTTTATATTGAGTCCATCAACACTTTCGTTAAGCAAAACAGAAACATGTGAAAATTCCATACACACCTCTTAAAGAACCAATTCTTCAAGAGCAGCACCGATATCCTCAATACTGATTTGTGAATTGAATTCATCCCACATTTTCTTATCCCAGATTTCAGCGTGATTTGATGCACCGATAACGATTACGTCTTTTTCAAGCATAGCGTATTCACGAAGCTGAGGAGAAATTAAAATTCTACCCTGCTTATCAGGCATCTGTCTATCAGCGAATGAAAGAAGCTTTCTTCTCAGATTGCTTCCCATTTTACCGGGGATAGAGTTGAGCTTAGATTGATATTCCTCAAATTGTTCAGGTGAGTAAACAGCGATAAAGTGGTCATCATGGCCAATACAAAGGTAAAATTCAGGGCCTAACACTTCACGAAGCTTAGTAGGAAAACTCATTCTGCCTTTAGCATCAATTGAATGTTCAAATGAACCGCACAATGCAGCTTCCTTCATGTCCTCGCCTTCTTCCCTAAAAATTTACACATTTTTGGTTTTTCGTCCCCTACTTCACCATTTTTCACCTATCTATATTATACAAGATTGAAAAGATGTTTTCAATGGTATATTTGACTAAACTTGATTTTTTTATAACGACTTTTTTAGTGATTTAAAACAAATAAAACGTTTTACACAAAAAGAACATACATTCTTATTTAACATTATAAACCAAAAAATAAGCGTTTTTTCGTCCAAAATCTTAAAAAAGGCATCTCGGTGGTAAAAAATGGTGAATTTCCGAAATATTATGCAATACATATCAAACAATCATCTTATTACGATTACATAGTATTCTAATAAAACGCCTATTCAGCGTTAAATCCACCTTCAACCACCGAGTGCCTTCGGTATTCCAAATTTATGCTAAAACATGATAATTTTTGAAAAAACGTTCACCTTCATTTGATTTTTTTGCTTTTCTCTGCCATTTTTCACCACATAACAAAAAGCTCACAATTCTGAACATCAAGTGGGGTAGTTCAGCATTGTGAGCTTTAATTTATTTAATTATTGAGCATAAGCTATGTCGTACATAGGTGATTTCAATCCCAAGCAGATCTTAAGGTCATTACCTCGTACAGTAATCTGACCGTCAATCAATACATTGTTAATGTAACCACTATCGCCTTCCATAACCTTAAACCAATTTAACGGATCATCAGAAAGTTTTATGCCGTAACGAGCTTCTACAAGACGCTTTACTTCGGAAGATGAAATGTACTTCACAGTTCCGTAGTGTGGGTCGCAAGAAGCATCATAATCGCTTGTAACACTTCTGAGATAAGGAATATCCATTGAGAACACATCATAGCAGTTTGCAGTCGTTCCACCGCTTGATGCGCTAAACATTGTCAATGCATAATCTCCGTTGTAATAAAGAGCTTCACCAAGAACAGATGCACAAGCATCAATAACATTCTGTGGTGGATTTGCTTTAGTTCTTAAATCGTGACTATCATTACCATAGTACTTAATGTAACTATACACAGCAACAGCCTGAGCCTTTATTGCCTCTGTCGACATTGAACCACCGACTTCTCTATAAACAATGCCTGCTACCATAGACAATACATCGCCACTAACACCAGCAACTGTAACCTGTTCTGAATCAGCTGTTCCTGTATTCATAAGGTAAGTTCCCGGATAATAATGGAAAAGAATGTCCTGATAAGACCAACCACTGTACATAGCATAGAAGTTAGCACCATTCTGGCTCATACCAACGCCGTGTCCCCAGCCATAGGTAGTAAAAACAAACTGTCCTGACTGAGCGTTGATAGCTTCCTTCTCCTGTTCCGGCATTGACTGAACCGGTCCCGGAGAAACTGTATCAGGTGACGCAACAAAGCTTGGTTCAGTATTTACACTTTCATCACTGCTTGCAGCGTTATTTTCATCACCATCTATAAGCACATTTTCCTGTGCCTGTGATTCTTCATTTTCAGTTTGAGTTGCTTCAGGGGTCATTTCATAACTGATCAATGATAAACTTGAATCATAATCTGTGATTTCAGCCTTCCACCATTCGGTGACCTCACAATCATCATCAGTATTTTCATTAACACTGATGTTGGCTGTACTCAGATCAGCAACTTCGAGTGTAGTTTCAGCAGTAGTAATACCATTGAAACCGGCATACGACAGCGCAGCTGCCATAATAACCGAAACACTCTTTAGTGGTATTCGCATATTCATAAATTACTCCATCTCGCCGATTTTGATCGGTTTTATTTCCCTCGGTTAAACCGAAGGAGCGACTTAACCTGTTGTTTCCTAAAATATGTTCTGAGAAAGGCTTACTAGGTTCTGACCTAATTGTCGTTCGTAGACTCTTGTTCTTGTATAGAATTCTGAGCCTCCGCCGCCTGACTGGCAGCCTCCGCTTCGGCCGCAGCCTTCGACGCTTCCTCTTGACGTATTTTTTCTAAATAAGCCTCCGTTCTGTCGATAGTATCGATTGAGCTTTCATGATCTCTAAGACGTCTTGCGCAGACAATAAATCTCATATTATCACCTGAACTGTAGCAGGTAGATAAAGTAAGAAGCTTATCGCCGTACTTCACATCAACGCCGGTATCGACCATTGATTTACTCTGTACCCTATCAACGAAAAAGTTAAAATCTTCTTCGGATTCAAAATCCTGCATATTCCAGTAACGGAAATCGGTACCTTCATAGCTACCGCTAGTAATAATGAATCCATAAATTATATATTGATAATCCCTATAATTAGAGCTAAGCTCAATCAAGGGACTCTCAGCATAGAAACTGTAATCCTGCCTGTATTTTCTCAAGGAACCGAAAGCAGAATTATCGAGCATGTTGTGACCATAAACAATCAGATTATCTGATTGCTCTGACTCAACCTCACCGAAAACGTTACGATAATCAAGGAAAAGAGTACCTGCAGTTTTCTGAGATCCGTCAAGGTCCTTATCAAGATAATAAGTATTGTAAGCTGCATCATCACTTTGATCATAAGCAGCCGGATCGAGGACTATCGGATAATTAACATTTGTTTTGTCAATTTTAATCCAACCGATTATGTCCTTATTGTAGCCGAGAAAAGCTTTTGAACGACCTGAAAGGCCGCTTGGTGAAAGCGAATATTCACTCTCTTCCCACCAATTTTTTTCTTCGACCACAGGCTCAGGTTTTGGAATTTCCGAAAACTCGAGCACACTGACTGTCGGGACAGAATCATCGTCCTTTGTCAGCATTATAGTAAATGCAGAAGCAGCTGTAGCTAGAAGCACAGCACCTGCTGCAATAGAAATCTTCAATTTATTATTCATATATTACCTCGCCAATCAACCATAGGGAACAAACTCTGCATCAGGATCATACTTAGAATTCTTATTATATTTATAGTAAATGGAAGGCCATTTTATATTTGGATTAGCAGTACTGTTCTGAGTACCCTCAAGCAAATCCTCACCGTCACGCAGTTTTCTTGCAAGAACGACAAATCTGCCACCTTTGCCCTCACCGAAAATACCATTACAAGTAGAAAGTGTAAGCAGCTCATCGCCATATTTCACATCGACATCGTTAAGACGAATAGTTCTGCGCTTAGCCTCATTGACAAAGCTATAGAATTCCTCTTCATTATTGAAATTAATTTTATTCCAATAGTCGAAATAGGTTTCTGTAGTATCAAAAGCATCAACTATAAAGAATGCAAAGATTTTATATTGATAGCAAGCGTAATTTGAATTCAGATTAATAACCGGATTTTCGCCATAATAATGAATATTATTTCTATACTGTTTAAGGCTTCCGAACATATCACCGTTGGCCATATTATGACCGTAAATAATAAGGTTGTGAGAATTCGGCTCTGAAAGACGACCGTCTATCACCTTATCAAAGCTGTTGCGGTAATCCATAAAAATGGCACCGGCCTTAGCTTCCTCGCCCTTAATATTAATATTGAGATACTTATCGTTGTTTTCAGCCTGAAGAACAGGATAAAAAAGATCGGCACCCGGAATTTCAATTACACCAACGACATCCTTATTGATATCCAGAAGATTTTTCGCACCGCTGAGCAGAGACCAATATTCCTCATTTACATCAGGCTGCGGAGCATTATCAACGATCTGGGTTGTATAATCATCCATAAGGTCGTCATAGACTTTTCTGGTATGAGCGTTATCGAGAAAATAATCGCTTATGTGGTATGTACACACTCCGACAACAACGAGTGCAACAAGAAAAACAACTTTTCTTATTATTTCGGGAAGTGAATCCTTTTTGTGAGGAATTAATCCTAAAAGAGTTTTTTTAAGTGAAAACTTCTTTTTCTTTTTTCCCTCAACAGCTTCAGTTTCAGCTGTAGTTTCAGATTCAACTGAAGATTCGAGTTCAGTTGGAGCTTTGGTTTCAGCTTCCTCGGGATTATCGTTTATTATCCGAGCAGCTTCAGCCTTAATCGGCTTATTATCCATCACCTTAGTGCTTAAAGAGTCAACATCTTCTTTACTGTCACTTACATTTGCATTCACATCAGAAGCTGTCGAACTATTAATTTCGTCAGTTTCCGTAGAAAAAGCGTTCAAAGAATTTAAATCCTGCTGTATTGTTCTTGAGCCTTGAACTCTCAGAGCAATTCGCTCAGCCAGCTCACTTTCCCATTCAGCAATGGGAGCCGAATTCTTATTGCTATACTCTTCAACAATATCGGAAACTGAAACGTTCACAGGCTCAGAAACCGAAGTATTCTCAGGCACGAAATCCTGTTCCGTATTATCGGAACGATTCATCGCACGTTTTATAGCAAGTATTTTCTCAGCTCTTGACAAATTCTCATTGGAAGCATTTTCATCAGCCGGACTATATTTATTCAATTCATTTTCACTCATTGAAAGTCCTCCAAAAGAATTTCCTCAATAACACTAAAAGCAAACGCCGCCGCAGCCAATCTGATATTACCCCGACTTTTATCGGCAAGCGTCCATAATTCGGGAAGCCGTGTAAATTCTCTGCCAAAAGCGGAGAATCCAAACCACACAGTACCGACAGGTTTTTCGGCAGTACCGCCTCCAGGCCCTGCAATGCCTGTAACAGAAACGCAAACATCAGCACCGGTAGAAGCTTTAAGGCCCTTAGCCATAGACAAAGCAACCTGACTGCTTACAGCACCGAAATGTTCAAGCTCATACTCAGGAACATTAAGGAGCTTTGTTTTCATTCTGTTTGAGTAGGTGCAGAAACCGCCCTCAAAAACAGCTGACGCTCCCGGTACGGAAGTAATCAACTGAGAGAGCAAACCGCCTGTACAGCTTTCGGCTGTTGAGACAGTATACCCACCTAGCTCTAATAATTGTACAACATTTCTGACCAACTTGTCAAGGTTTTGGCTATCATATTCAGAAATCAGACTATTATCCATACAAGCTCCCATCACATTTTTGTTTATACCCTACAAACAAACTGTCATAAAAAACAGTTTTCGTAATTAAATTTAACTGCTTTTAACCATCACATCTGAAAACTTTAAGCTCTGTATTCTCAACCGCCTTACAGATAAGCGGTTCAAAATCGAAGCTATTCTGTGCTTTTTCGACATCAGCAAGCTGTGGTCTTACCTTCGGATGACGAGGAGTAAACACTGTACAGCAGTCCTCGTAAGGAAGTGTAGACGTTTCAAATGTATCAATTTTTCTTGAAATCTCAATTATCTCCGTTTTATCCATACCGATAAGCGGTCTGAAAACAGGAATTCTGCAAACAGCGTCAGTGCACGCAATCGCCGCCATTGTCTGACTTGCAACCTGACCGACACTTTCACCTGTAATGAGTGCAAGACAGCCTTCTCTTTCAGAAATTCTCTGAGCAATTTCCATCATAAGTCTTCTCATTATAATAGTAAAGAATTCTTCTGGACAATGTTCCTTTATTGCTTCCTGAAGCTCCGTGAACGGTACGCAGAAAAATGAGATGTTACCACAGTAATCTGTAATTTTCTCACATAAGGTTTCAACCTTGAGTCTTGCTCTTTCTGATGTATAAGGAGGGCTTACATAATGTATTGCAGAGATATGTATTCCTCTTTTCGCCATCATATATCCCGCAACAGGACTGTCTATACCGCCCGAGAGAAGAAGCATCGCACTGCCACTGCTTCCGACAGGAAGTCCGCCTGCACCTTTTATATTTTCGGCATGAACAAAAGCGTTTGTATCACGGATTTCAACCGTTACAGTAATCTCAGGATTTTTAACGTCAACCTGAAGATTAGGAAATTTTTCCAGAAGCACGCCGCCAAGCTCCATACATATTTCAGGAGATTTCATTGGAAAAGCCTTGTCCGCACGTTTTGCTGTAACCTTAAAGGTTTTTGCATATGGAAGAACATCTTCGAGATATTCAATACTCTTAGCGCAGATGTCCTCGAAATTCTTCTCACAGGTACAAGCTCTGCAAAGTGCGGCAACACCGAAAACCTTTTTGATTTTTTCAACAGCACCGTTTATATCAGCTGTTTCGTCAGCAGGCTCTATATATAATGTAGACTGTGCTCTTGAAAAATTAAATCTTCCAAGCTTTTTAAGGCGTCTTTTTATATTTTTCACCATAATATCCTCAAAGGTATTTTTATTCAGACCTTTAAGTGCAATCTCACCGTATTTAACAAGAATAAGTTCTTTCATATTTATATCATTCCTTTATATTTAATCACTTTGATTTTATTATTTTTTTCTGTGCCTGTGAAACAGCCTGTACGAAGAATTCAAGCTCTTCCTCTGTAGTTTCAGCAGTTATACTGACTCTTATTGCACTGTCAGCATTTTTCGAGCTTACTCCAAGCTCTTCAAGAACTCCGCTTTTTGCTCCTTTTGAACAAGCCGAGCCGCTTGAAACATAAATCCCCTTTTCTTCAAGGAAATGAAGCATGATTTCCGAACGTATTCCCTCAAAGGATACATTTATAATATAGGGGGAACATTTTTCGCTTGTATTAAATGTAATTTCACCGCCATCAAGCTCCTCAAGCTTTTCAACGAGGAATTTTTTCAGCTCCGATACCCTGTCATATCTTTGCTTAACAGTATCGGAAAGCTTTTCAACGGCGGCACCAAATCCTGCAATAAGAGGAACCGATTCCGTTCCCGAACGTATTCCCTTTTCCTGTTTTCCGCCTGTAATTATCGGCAGAACTCTGATGCCCTTACGGATATAAAGAGCTCCTACACCCTTAGCTCCGTGAATTTTATGTGCACTGAGTGAAATCAAATCTGCATTAAGCTCATTGCATTTTACAGGAAGCTTCATAAATCCCTGAACACAGTCACAATGAGTAATTATATCGGGAAATCTTCGTTTTACTGCTTTAAACGTTTTTTCTACAGGTAGTATCAAGCCGTTTTCGTTATTAACCAGCATCATAGAAATCAAGCAGGTTCTTTCATCAGCCGCATTAAGAATATCAACGGGATTTACTTCACCGTTTTTATCGGGAGATATTCTCACAACCTCAAAGCCTTTATTTTCAAGCTCAAGTACAGTTTCCTTTATCGAAGCGTGCTCAATTGAAGTAGTAATAATTTTCGGTTTTCTTTTCCCGTAAGCATTAACGATACCTCTTATTGCCATATTGTTGCTCTCGGTTGCCCCCGATGTAAAAAACACACATTCCGCCTCACACGATAAAGCCGAAGCAATAATTTTTCTTGCATTATCAACCGCAAGCTGTGCCTTCAGACCAAACGAATGAAGCGACGAGGGATTACCGTAATTTTCAGCAAGTGCAAGGTTTATAGCATCAATAGCTTCCGCACAAGGCTTTGTTGTAGCCGCATTATCAAGGTATACATTCATAAAATCAAAGCTTTCCTTTCATTTCAACACTTCTTTTTATTATAACATATCTTATCGCAAATTTCTATAGCCTGAACAAAATTTTATAAATTTTTGTTTTTTGCTTGACTTTTAAAAATTAATGTGATATAATTTATTGTAAATGTATGACGAAAGTACTACTGTCTAAGGAAATTGATGGGCTACTATGGTTTGCAAATAGTAATTGAAAGAGGTGACAATCGTGAAAGAGGGTATCCATCCAAATTTTGTGAAGACTACTATTACTTGCCACTGCGGTAATGTAATCGAAACAATGTCTACAAAGGAAAACATCAAGGTTGAAATCTGCTCAAAGTGCCATCCATTCTATACAGGTAAGCAGAAGCTTGTTGATACAGGCGGACGTGTTGACAGATTCAAGAAGCGTTTCAATATGGACAAGTAATTTTTCGGCGGTCTTTGACCGCCTTTTTACTTAATAGGAGTCATTATGAATTACTTTACCGTTTCAGAGGCCGCAGAAGCCTCTTTCATCGAAAAACGTTCGGAATTTATCGGCTATATTGCTCCGGTTAAAACTAACGATGAAGCAGTTGAATTTATAAATTCCATTCGTGCAAAGCATCGCAAAGCAAAGCATAACGTGTATGCATATATTCTCAGAAATGATAATATTTCCCGCTATTCCGACGACGGCGAGCCTCAAGGAACTGCAGGTATGCCCGTTCTGGACGTTCTGCAAAAAAGAGGTCTTGTAGACGTATGCATTGTCGTTACACGATATTTCGGAGGAATACTCCTCGGTGGCGGAGGTCTTGTAAGAGCATATTCTCACTGTGCCTCAATCGCCTGCGACAGTGCAAAAATTATGAATATGTGCTCTTGCAGCAGAATTTTTCTCGAAATGGACTATAACCTTTATGGAAAAGTAAGCTATGTCCTTCCGAATTTCAAAACAATTACAGTAAACAGCGATTTCGGTGATAACGTTAAACTTGAGCTTCTTGTTACTGATGATATGACACAGCCTCTTAAATCAGAATTAATCGAAATTTCCAACGGAAATATATCAATTAATGACGGGGAAAATTTATTTGCAGATTTTTCTTCAATAAATTTTTAAAAAAGATAGAGGAATTTTGTTTTTTGTCGAGTATATATATGTAGAGTCTTTCTGCAAAAGCTATTTTTGCATTTTTCAGACGTATTTATTTTAAATCGGAGGTATTTATGAACGTAAGAGAACAACTCGAAACTATTGAAGCAGGCACATTAAGCAATTTCGCCTGTACCTCTACCAATCATAAACAGTCAAAAAGAGTAGTTTACGAGGATCCTTGTAACTACCGTACCGATTTTCAGCGTGACAGAGACAGAATTCTTCATTGTAATTCTTTCAGACGCCTGAAACGTAAAACTCAGGTATTTCTCTCCCCTGTCGGCGATCACTATCGTACAAGACTTACTCATACTCTTGAGGTTTCTCAGATTGCAAGAACAATTTCAAAGGCTTTGAAGCTTAATGAGGACCTTACCGAAGCTATCGCTCTCGGTCATGACCTCGGACACGCTCCGTTCGGTCATTGCGGCGAAGCAATACTTAACGATATCTGTCCCCATGGCTTCAAACATTATCTCCAGAGTGTCAGAGTCGTTGATTATATAGAAAAACACGGAAAAGGTCTTAACCTTACATATGCCGTTAAAAACGGTATCGCTTGCCACACAAACCAGATTTCTTCTACACGTGAAGGAAATGTAGTTCGTCTTTCAGATAAAATCGCATATATAAATCACGATATCGAAGACTCTATCCGTGCCAATATTTTAAGACCTGAAGACCTGCCTTTTGACTGTATAAGCGTCCTCGGTGATACTAAATCAAAAAGAATTACAACTCTTATTGCTTCAATTATCAAAAACGGCGTTTATGAGATTAAAATGCACGACAATATAAAAAAAGCTCATGACGACCTCAGAGCTTTCCTTTTTGCAAATGTATATACAAATCCGATTGCCAAATACGAGGAGGAAAAGGTTCAGTATATAATCGAAAAGCTTTATATGTATTATAAGGAAAATCCTGATAAAATGCCTGAAGTATACAGAAAGGTTGCCGCTAAAACCGACCTCGACAGAGGCGTATGCGACTATATCTCAGGTATGACCGACGGATATGCTATCGACCTTTACACCGAACTTTTTGTTCCGAAAGCATGGAAATAAACGGAGGCCGTTTTTATGACGCAGAATGATGAATTTCTGTACCAGCTCAGAATTGCTAATCCTATTGACGCAGTTGTAGGCTCTTATGTTAACCTGATAAAACGAGGACATAATTTCGTCTGCTCCTGCCCTTTTCATTCTGAAAAAACACCGTCGTGTACTGTCTATACCGATACTCAGAGCTTCTACTGCTTCGGATGCGGTTCAGGCGGAGATGTTATCACGTTTATTATGAAAATCGAAAATCTTGATTTTCGTGAAGCAATTAATTTCCTTGCAGCACGTGCAGGACTTACTGTGCCTGAGGATAAGAAAAACAGCCAATATGCTCAGCGAAAAACAAGAATTTACGAAATCAACAGATTTGCCGCTAATTTTTATTATAAAAATCTGCTTAAAGGCACAGATAAACGTGGTCTTAAATATTTTGCGGAGCGTAAGCTCTCTCCACAGACGGTTAAAAAATACGGACTTGGCTTTGCTCCCGATTCGTTTGATTTGCTTTATTCTCAGCTCAGGAAAAATGGCTATAACGACGACGAAATATTCGATTCATGGCTTTGTACAAGATCACAGAAGAATGGAAAAATATATGATATTTTCCGTAATCGTGTAATGTTTCCTATCATAGACCTTAGAGGAAATGTTATCGGCTTTGGCGGAAGAGTTCTCGACGATTCCAAGCCTAAATACCTGAATACAAGCAAAACTCCTGTTTTTGATAAGGGAAATAACCTTTTTTCAATGAACTTCGCAAAAAATTCGCCCGAAAAACGAATTATTCTCGCCGAAGGATATATGGATGTTATTGCTATTAATCAGGCAGGCTTCGAAAATGTAGTCGCAACTCTGGGTACTGCCATTACACCCGAACAAGCAAGGCTTCTCAGCCATTATGTGAACGAAGTAATAATCGCCTACGACAGCGATGCCGCAGGTCAGAATGCTACTCAAAAAGCTATAAACCATTTCTCAAATGTTGGAATAAACACCAGAATTATCCGCCTTGAAGGCGCTAAAGACCCTGATGAATACATAAAAAAATTCGGTGCGGCAAAATTCCGTATGCTTCTTGACGACTCTTTTGACGCAAATAATTTTATGCTTAATCAGTGTGAAAACGGTATTGACCTCTCTACACAACAGGGACAGGTCGAATTCCTTAACCGTGCTTCAAAAATACTTGCTAAAATAGAAAGTCCTCTTGAACGTGAGGTATATATATCAAGAACTGTTAAAAAATGTGATATTTCTGCCGATATACTTAAAAGTCATATTGATAACGAAATAAAAAAATCACAGCACCTTGATAAAAAGCTTGAGTGGAAAAATATTACTGCCGCTTCTGTTATGCCCGATAAGGTTAATCCTATGTCGGTCAAGCTCCCTAAGGAGTGTAAAGCTGAGGAAAATATAATCTGCTGGCTTTTGAAGCACCCCGAAAATTGCAGTGAAATCGCAAAAAAAGCTCCACCCGAGTTATTTGTCACCGATTTCAATAAAAAAATATACGATTGCCTTTTGCGTAAAATGACGGAATATGACTCTTTCACCATTTCTATGCTCTCGGAAGAATTTTCTACCGAGGAAGTGGGAAGAATAACCGGAATAGAAGCAAAAAAACGCAGTATAGATATAAGCGAAGAAGTTTTTGCGGATTGCATAGCAATCCTGCAGAATTATCATAAATCTCCCCACTTTGATAATGGGGAAAATATAAGCGATAACGATTTGGTCGCTATTTTCGAAAATAAACGTAAAAGAAAGTAAAACGGAGGAAATTCAATGGAACCTAAAAAAAATACTATTGAAACATTAATGGAACAAGGCAAAACAAACGGTAAGCTTACTACAAAGGAAATTACCGACGCACTTGAAGAGCTTGATTTTGACGTTGACCAGCTTAATACTTTCTATGATAACTGTGAAACTCTTAATATCGAAATAGTTGAGGATTTTTCTCTTGATACAGACCTTAAAGTTGGTCTTGACGCTTCTCTTACAGATGACCTCGAAATGGCACTCTCAACTGAGGGAATCGCTATTGATGACCCCGTTAAAATTTATCTCAAGGAAATAGGACGTGTT
Source organism: Ruminococcus sp. (assembly GCA_015066925.1). GTDB lineage: Bacteria > Bacillota > Clostridia > Oscillospirales > Ruminococcaceae > Ruminococcus. Next base: position 25,835 of record SVNL01000001.1, on the reverse strand, counting down.
CCGCTTCTCTCTCCGGAAGAAGAAATCGAACTTGCACAGCGTATGTCAACAGGTGACCCTTATGCAAGAAAACGCCTTTCAGAAGCTAACCTGCGTCTTGTTGTAAGTATCGCAAAAAAATATGTCGGCAGAGGTATGCAGTTCCTTGACCTTATTCAAGAAGGTAACCTCGGTCTTATAAAAGCTGTTGAGAAATTCGACTATACAAAGGGCTTTAAGTTTTCTACCTACGCTACATGGTGGATAAGACAGGCTATTACACGTGCCATCGCCGACCAGGCAAGAACAATAAGAATTCCTGTTCATATGGTTGAAACTATTACTAAGGTTAAAAAGGTTTCAAGTCAGCTTCTTCATGAAAACGGTCACGACCCAACTCCTGACGAAATCGCTGAACGCCTTGAAATGTCTGTAGACAAGGTAAGAGAAATTATGCGTATCGCTCAGGACCCTGTTTCGCTCGAAACTCCTATCGGTGAAGAGGAAGACAGCCACCTCGGCGATTTCATCCCTGATGACGACGCTCCTGCTCCATCAGAAGCCGCAAATCATACTCTTCTCAGAGAACAGCTCAACGAGGTTCTCAATACTCTTACTGACAGAGAGGCTAAGGTTCTTAAATTAAGATTTGGTCTTGAAGACGGTAAATCACGCACTCTTGAAGAGGTTGGTCAGCGCTTTGAGGTTACAAGAGAACGTATCAGACAGATTGAAGCAAAAGCTCTGAGAAAGCTCCGTCACCCAAGCAGAAGCAAAAAGGTAAAGGATTTTCTTGATTAATAAAAAATTAAGGCTATCGGAAATAACCGATAGCCTTTAGTTTTAACCCTTTAATAATTTTTCCTTGTTAAACTGATTAGGAAGAAACTCTGAAAATTTATGAGCACCATCTGAAAGAATTATTGTAAAATCAGGAGAACAAAATTCTGTCATTACCTGTAAACAAGCACCGCATGGTATACATGGTGCAGAGAAATCACCGTCACTGCTTCCTACAACAGCAATTGCCTCAAATTCAGTGCAATCCTCGGAAATAGCTTTGAAAAAAGCTGTTCTTTCGGCACATATCGTCAGCGAATATGATGAATTCTCGATATTACAGCCTGTATATATCGTTCCGTTTTTTGCAAGAAGTGCCGCACCTACACGGAAGCCCGAATAAGGAGAATACGAATTCTCAGATGCAGAAACAGCTTTATTTATAAGGTCGGAATACTTTTGCTCCATCACTTTTCACCTGCCTTATGCTTTCTGCCGTCAGGCTCAACGATATATGTATTATCAAGATGAGATGTAAGACTTCTTCTGATAGACTCTCTGTATTCATTTCTCAGCTCAGTCTGTTCCTGTTTTTCTTCGTCTGTAAGTCCCTCACTTTTTGATTTTCTTGCAAGAAAATTAATACGTTGTATTTTTTCCTCAGTCATATTCTATACCTCATATCATAATTTAAAAATACAGTCCATTCTATAAGAACATAAACCATACAAATATATTAACATAAATTCACATATATTTCAAGTATTAGCTACAAAAAATAATAAGAATATGTTATAATAAATATAGGGAATCTTTATGTCAATTTTTTTGTAAAGGAGCAGTTTTATGAAATATGCACTTGTAACAGGAGGCTCAAGAGGAATAGGTGCACAAATTTGCAAAGAGCTTTCGGAAAACGGTTATTTTGTCTATGTAAATTATAACAGCTCTTATGAAAAGGCAAATCAGCTTGCAGCCGAAATAGGCGGAAAAGCTGTTGGATTTGATGTATCCGACACCGAAAACGCAAAAAATAAAATAAACGAAATTCTCATTGAATGTAAGCATCTTGATTTGCTTGTAAATAATGCTGGTGTTTCGGAAATAGAGCTTTTTAATTTTACAAGTCAGGAAAATGCTGACAAAATTCTTAATATAAATCTTAAAGGAACTCTTAATTGCAGCAGAGCCGTAGTATCATCAATGGTCAATAATAAAAGCGGATGCATTATTAATATTTCTTCTATGTGGGGACAATGTGGAGCTTCGTGTGAAGTTGACTATTCTGCTTCAAAAGCCGGTGTTATAGGTTTTACAAAGGCACTTGCCAAGGAGCTTGCACCCTCGGGAATACGTGTAAACTGTGTTTCACCCGGATTCATAACGACTGAAATGAATAAAAAATTTACCAAAGATGAACTTGAGGATATACGTGACGAAATTCCGCTGGGAATATTCGGAACTCCTGCTGATATTGCAAATGCCGTTATTTTTCTTGCTTCCGAGAAAGCTTCATTTATTACAGGTCAGACGCTGGCTGTAAATGGTGGAATGATTATCTGATTTTATTTTATTGTAAAAATCACCAAAACATCATGTGCCAAATCGTGCATTTCTCACAAACTGCCGAATTAAGTGAAAATATGATGATAATTTATTTTTTCGCTTGCAGAAAAGATTTTTATGTGATATATTAGATGTAAATAAGGTATAATTTATATGTAAATTCAATCAGTTCAGCTTTTTTCTTTAATTATAAAGGTGGGTTTATTTATGAAAGAAAAATTAAAATTAGGAAAGGAAAAGCTTTTTTCCAACATCAAATCATTCAACGCTAAAAGAAACGAAAATACCGAAAAATACTCTAAACTTAATTTCTGGCTTATCGCTTTGTTCCCGATTTTTATTTGTTCAATGGCTGAAATAAATCAGGGAAAAAGTATTGCTTCGTTCCTTAAATTCGTTGTTGAAAGACCTTCTGTTATGCTTTTCAACTTCGTTATTGCATATCTTCTTAATTTCATTTTACTGTCAATTTTCAAAAAAGCGTGGATTTCTACCGCTATTCACGGCTTCGCATATATGATGCTCAGTACCGTTGAGCTGTTTAAATTCGGTACAAACGGTAATCATCTTATCCTTTCGGATATGAAGCTGTTTAAAAGCGTTAAGAGTCTTACTTCTTTTGCGTATATAAAAATTACTTTCCCGCTTGTTCTTGCATGGCTCATTGCTATTGCAGCATTTGTTGTGATATTCTGGTTTAATCCTAAGCTTAAAATGAAGCCGTTTAAACGCATTCTTACAATGAGTGCCTGCTGTATGCCTTGTGTTTCACTTATCACAATGCCGTCATTCTCAACTCCGGTTTACTCTCTTTTCAACGTTGACACAACTAAGGCAAGCAACACATTTATTCTTAACGAAAAATTTGAAAGCAACAGCTTCCTTGCGTTCATCGTTGAAACCGCAACAGAAAGCTTTTCAAACCGTCTTACAGAGCCTGAAGATTATTCCGAAGAAAAAGTGGAAGAAATCTTATCTGTCGATTTAAATGAAAACGAGAATTTTAATGGCGGAGTAAAACCAAATGTTGTTGTTATTATGAGCGAGGCTTATGCAGATTTCCGTGTATTCGATGAACTCGATATAGATGAAAATTGCTATGCAGAATTCGATAAAGCTGTTTCAGAAGGTATAGGCGGTATAGCTATTTCACCAACTTATGCAAGCTTTACTGTTCGTTCAGAATTCGAGCTTCTCTTCGGACTTCCCGTTCGTTCTCTGAATGACCCTAATATGCCTCAGCGTGACCTCGCTGAAAGAGAACAGCCTGCTCTTGCCCAGTATTACAAAAACTGGGGATATAACACAGCTTATGTTCACCCTTTCTATGAAAACTTCTATAGCCGTCGTAAGGTTTATTCACGCTTCGGCTTTGATACTATGATTTTTGAAAACGATTTTACTGTTCCTGTTGAAAATTTCGGAACATATATCTCAGATACAACTGTTTTCAATCAGCTTGAATCACTTATCAATGAAAGTGATGAGCCAATGTATATCCACACTACAACAATGCAAAATCACCAGCCTTATGACCAGGGTGAAAATCCTGATGCCGAATTTGAAAACTACTGTCAATGGATTCAGCATACCAACGAAGAGCTTGCTAAATTCCTCGACAGACTTGAACAGTCAGACGAACCTACACTTGTATTGTTTGTAGGTGACCATTTCCCATCATTAAAGGGTGGCTCAGGTATTTACGACCAGCTCGGTATCAACGGAGAAAACTGCTCTGTTCTTTATGAACAGAAATATCTCCTCTGGAGCAACTATGACGCTGATTTTGCCGAAGTTCCTCAGAATAACGTTTCTCTCTACTATATGCCATATGTTCTTATGAATGTAATCGACGCTCCGAGAGATTCATTTATCCAGAAAATGTTTGATTATATGGAAACACTTCCTGTATATTCAACAAACTATAACGACTCAATTCCAAGAAATGAAGAGCTTGATATTCTCACATATGACAGAGTAATCGGTGAAGTAATGTCACCATGTCCTATTCCGGAAGATGTACTTGCAGAAGAGGTTAAATAAATATGAAAGATTTAAATATTAATATATCAGCTAATGCAGAGCTTATTGCAGACAAAAGTACTCTTGCTGTTAATGTCGGAAGCGGAAGCTTAGAGGTATTTGCAACTCCTATGATGGCTATGCTGATGGAAAAAGCTGCTTGTAATGCACTTGCGGATTACCTTGAAAATGATGAAACAACAGTGGGAACAGAACTGAATATCAAGCATATTTCAGCTACTCCCGAAGGAATGAAGATTACCGCCACAGCTACAATTACAGAAATCAACGGCAGAGAAATCACATTCAAGGTTGAAGCTCATGACGAAGCAGGTATAATAGGCTCGGGTGAACACAAACGTTTTGTGGTATACGGCGAAAAATTCACTGAAAAAACCAAAAGCAAGCTTAATAAATAATAAAAAATGGTTACTGAAGAAATTCAGTAACCATAATTTTTTATTCTGATTTATAATCATCATAATACTTTACACATACAACAGGATTTCCGTTATACTCTACGAAATGGCAAACAGCCTTTTGTGTATGTATTTCATCATCAAAATAATAATCAAATACTATTTCATTTACATCAACGTCATTTTCATAATACTTACGAAGTGCCTCTAAAGACATATTATCTTCATATTTCTTGATAAATTCTTCAACCAGATATTCATCAACAAAATATTTTACACGCTTATTCCAGTCGTGCACTTCAACGTCTGAAACTTTATTTTTAGTGCTTCTGTTTTCATAAGTTATATAATATTCACCGTTTTTCAGATTAATAATAACCGAAAAATCGCAGTCACGCAAAAACAAGCCTGAATTTACCGTATTTACAAATTCGTAATAAAACTGCATAAATGCAACCTTATGAAATACGCATACGCAAATCTGAGTACCATCACTCAATGCGATATTATTTTCTGCAAGATAATAATGGTCACCAAAAAGCTTCTCCTTATCAGCAATAAGGAATGTAGAGCCACCTTTTGAAACTATATCGAAGTTATCCGAAATTTTATTATACATTTCATCAATAAGCATATTCTTCTCAATAGTCGGGCAAAGCTCTTTGCAAAGCTCATTAAAAAACAGCACCTTGCTTGTTGCTTCTTCCACAATACAACATGCCGAACCATTATAATTTGTAAACAATCTTTCAATAATACTTAATTCTAATTCCATTTTTCCTCCATTCAGTCACAGATTAAAATCCTTTAGTGACCTTTAATCCTTTCAATTATTTTCATACATAAGAATTAACTTACAATAATTCAGAATATTTTTTTCTGTATACGGACGGGGTTATTCCCACATGCTTTTTAAACTGGCGCATAAAATATGAATCGCTTTCATATCCGCACTTTTCAGCAATAATACTTATAGAATCATTTGATTCAACCAATAATCTTTTTGCCGCTTCAAGCTTACTGTTAATAATATCCTGAACATAAGTAGTACCAAAATATGCAGAATAAATTCTGTGAAAATAAGTTCTGCCGATAGATAATTCACTGCAAATGTCATTAATTTCTATTTTTTCAAATGGTGAAGAAAAAATCTGATCTCTTATATCTGATAGAAAATCATAGTGTTTTAATTTATCGTTTTCGGAATTTTTTGATGAAACAATATTTCCTATGTGAATCATAATGAGCTTTAAAGCCTGACTTGAAAATTCACTTTTGAATTTGTTTTTTTTCTTGAATTCAAGAGAAAGGCAACGCAACATCTCAACAATATTATAATCATCAGAAACAGGAATAACCTTATTCATTCTTATTCCGAGTCCATTAATAAATTCCAAATCTGACAAATCCGGCTCAAAAACGACATAGCCGCCGAGTAAAATTTCAGAAACACCGAATTGAAGCCTTCCGCTGCTGATAACAACTGATTTACCGCTTACATTACATTTTTCGCCATTTGACGTAAAACACACGGGTGATTTAAAATACATAAGATAATATTTTTCTCTACCCAACATAAAAGCGGATTTTCTGCAATCGAATCTGTTATTTATGCCAACATTGCAAACTCTCATTTCCGTTCACCACACATAAATGGTACTTATACTATAAATTTATAATAATATATTTCTCTTAATTTGTCAATAAGATATTAAAATTTCTCCTTTTTTATACTTTATGTATCATTCTCGTTGAGTAATTATACAGATTTTAAATGACAAAGTGCGTTTTTAGTCTAATCTTTGTAAAAAAAATAAAAAAATGTAAAAAGTTATTTACTTTTTACATTTTGTATGATATAATGTATAAGAATAAGTTTTGCAATTCAAATATAAACATTATTAAATATTATTTTATCGAAAGGACTTCTTGTGTTATGAATAATGGAAACAGACGAAGAAAAAGATACAGGGTTCGTTATGACCGCTTAATTATGGTTGGTCTGATTTTTCTTGTTATAATATTTATTTTCGCTTCATGCGCTAACAGCTGTTCAAAGAAAAAAGATAAAAAAGATAATAAAAAGCCATCATCTTCTGTTATCGACCAGACTTCTGTTCCCGATAACCAAGGTGCAAATCAGGGTAATAATATTCAGCAGGGTGATCCGGGCGGACAAACTCCTATTATGCCTGCTACAGCAACTGAATACACTACATCACCTATCGAATACTCTCTTATCAACAGCGGTGACCTTGTACTCGTTAACTCACAGTATGAATACAAATTCCCTGCAAATGACATCAAGCTCGTTGACGTTTACAGTAACAGAAACGACTGCTACAGCGTAAGTGATATGAACGTAAGCCTTGATGTTAACGTTATCGCAAGAATTAATGATATGATGTCAAATTATTACGAAGCTGTTCAGAATAATTACCTTAGAGTTATTGCAGGCCATAGAACTATTGAAGTTCAGAATGATAAATATAAAAACGGTATTTCTAATATTGCCGGCGGTTATTCCGATTATCATACCGGCAGAAGCTTTAAGCTTGGTATATTCCCTAAGGGCGAAAGCTCAAATGTTTATAAGCCTGAAGGTCAGTATGCATGGATTGACCAGAATTGTGCAAGCTATGGATTTATATTAAGATATCCTGAAGGTAAGGACGCGTATACAGGTGATGAATCAAGTACGGCTATATTCAGATATGTAGGTATTCCTCACGCTGTATATATGAAAGAAAATAACCTTTGCCTTGAAGAGTATATAGAAGCAATTAAAGCATATAATTACAATAATACTCTTAAAGTTATTTCAGGCACTCAGCAATATGAGGTTTACTATGTTGCGGCAAATGTAAATAACGTTACAGATGTTCCTGTTCCGTCAAATAAGACCTATTCTGTTTCCGGTAACAACGTAGACGGTTTTATTATAACTGTTTCACAGTAATCTTTAAAACTTAATCATTCAGCGGACAAGGCTTAAAGCCTTTATCCGATTCGCTAAAAATGCGGTTACTGATTTTTACACTCAGTAACCGCTTTCAATATCTTAAAGGAGAAAAATTTGAAAATTAAGCCAATTATTTTATCAGCTTTAATATTATTAACCACATTTTCAACTTCCTGCAAAAAAAATGAGAACAAGGGCAGCGGAAGTAATTATATGTTCAACTCATGCCTGCTCAATAATCCGCAAAGCCTTGACCCTCAATATTCATCTGACGCCTCTTCGGCTACAGTAATCTCAAACCTTTACAGCGGATTACTCAAAATGGACGAAACAGGTGCAGTAGTATGTGACGGAGCTGAAAGCTATACCGTTTCATCTGACGGACTTGTCTATACATTTAAACTCAGACAGGATATTTATTGGTTCTTCGATAAAAATGACGACGATAAAACCGATGAAGATGAATATTTCAACGTTACCGCAAAGGACTATGTCTTTGCCTTCAACAGACTCCTCTCCCCCGTTACACAGTCACCACACTCTGAAAAATTCCTCTGCATAAAAGGAGCAGAAAAGCATCTGAACGGAACAACTACACAGCTTGAGGGGGTAACTTCAACAGACGATTATACTCTTATCATTACTCTTGAATACGCAAACGCAGATTTTATAAATCTCCTTACAACAAATGCGGCAAAACCTTGTAATGAAGAATTTTTCCTCAGTACAAAAGGCAGATACGGTCTTGATGATAAATCTGTTATGTCAAATGGTTCGTTTTTTATCCGCCAGTGGTTTTACGACCCATATGGAAAGAATAATATACTCTATATGAAAAGAAATTCCATTAACAGCGAAAACAATACAGTTCATCCGTCATATCTCAGCTTCTCAATAGAAAAATCAGAAAACGATATTATTTCTTCATTCAAAAAAGGTAATACCGACTGTTTTTCTTCTATGAACTTCGACAGCAGCTATAATAAAAACAAATACTATTATACCGCAGAAAAAACAATTACATTAGGACTTATATTCAATCCGTCTAATAAAATTTACTCAAACAAAAATTTACAGAGGGCTCTTGCTTGTTCTATAGACAAAAAAGCAGTAGAAAAAGAAATAAACAGCGATATAAGTATCGCTTACGGTATAATTCCAAGCGGCATAAAGCTTATGGGAAAAAGCTATCGTGAACAAGCAAGTGACAATTCATTTGATTGTTATAATAGTGACGAAGCAATAAAGCTCTTTAACAGTGCAAAAAAAGAGCTTGGAGTTGAATCCCTAAGCTCTGAAAAAATTCTTGTATCAACAAGCTCCCTTAACTCTAAATACCTGCATATTCTTTCACAGCAATGGCAGGAACTTTTTGGCTACTATATCGGTATAGAAGAGGTTTCTGACAATGAATTCTATTCACGCCTTGAAGAAGGAGATTACTCTATCGCTCTCTATCCCGCAACAGCTGACTATAACAGCGGTGTAGCTTTTTTGAAAAAGCTTGATGAATGTCCTTATGTTCCCATGACAGCACAATGCAGCCAAGCTATAAATCAGCTTGACCGCATTGATAATTCGTCTGAATATGTAGAGAGGTTCAGCAGTATCGAAAAACAGATACTTGACGAAAACTGCTTTATTCCCATTTTTTATAAAAACACCTATCTGGTGATAAAAAAGGAAAATGAGGATGTGGTTTACGATGCATTTTCCGGAGCTGTCAATTATCAGAACGCTAAGCACTACAATTAAATAATGCTTATTCAAGCGGCCTTCGGGTCGCTTTTTTGTTCGTTCCTTATCTAATATTATACTATTATTTTTTTATTTTGCAATAACAGATTAATTCCAATATCAAAACAAACAAGAAACAAAGTCTTACAATTTTATTTTTCTTATTACATAAAAGCTACAAAATTACAAATAATACTCTCACATTAAAAATAAACATTATTTTCTTGTTGCATATTGAAAATTTCTGCATAAAATAGTATAAGCAGTGGAGTAATATAGACTCTCGTTTTTATAGTGGCTGCTGCCCTTGAATAGCTTTAAAAACGCTTATATTCTTCCACTGCTTTTATATAGATCAGTGCTTATTATATAAAATAAGCACTATTTTTTTATCCTTTGTCTTGCAAGCTCCTGATATTTTATTTTCGTTGCCATTCCGCCTCGGATATGACGCTCTCGCTTATTGATTTCCAGAATATTTTTTACCTGTACATAAAGCTCGGGATTAATTTCAGATAGTCTTTCACTTACGTCCTTATGTACCGTACTTTTACTTATTCCGAACTGCTTTGCTGTTGCTCTGACAGTAGATTTATTATCAAGTATAAACTGTCCAAGCTCTACAGCACGCTTGCCTGGCTGACTTTTCATTCTCTCACTCCAATACATTTTCGCTTTTCACCGATTTTCATTTTGAATTTCGGTAGATAATAAATATATATGACGAAAATCTGTAATAGAGTACAAATATTAATTTTTAAATAAAAAGGCGATGCCTTTGATATTTTAAAGACATCGCTTTTCATCTGTTTTATTTTTACCAGTTAATCATCCAGTTATATAAGCCTTCATACTGCTTTGCGGAACTGTTCCATGAGAAATCCTGTTTCATTCCTCTTGTAACCATCTTATCCCAGTCTGCAGGTCTTTCGAAGTAAATCTTCTTAGCATAATTTATTACGCTGAGCATTTCTTCTGCATTATAATTTGCAAACGAGAAGCCCGTACCTGTGTTTCTGAATTCATCATAAGGTTCAACAGTATCCTTCAGTCCACCTGTTTCACGGACAATCGGAATTGTACCATATCTGAACGCCATAAGCTGTGTAAGACCGCATGGCTCAAACAAGGACGGTACGAGAATTGAATCTGCGGCTGCATAGAGCTTTCTGGCAAGTCCATCTGAATATAATATATTTGCTGATACACATTCAGGATACTTCCAACGATAATGCTTGAACATATTCTCGTATCTTTCATCACCTGTACCTATAACAACAATCTGTGTATAAGGATCAATAATACGCTCTATTGCATAATTAACAAGGTCAAGCCCCTTCTGGTCGGTAAGACGAGAAATAATGGCAATCATAAATTTCTTCTTATCTACAGGCAATCCAAGCTCATGCTGGAGAGCTGTTTTATTTGCCGCTTTACCCGATTTTACATTTTTCACATTATACTGCTTGAAAATCTGAACATCTTCCTGAGGATTAAAGAGATTATAATCTATGCCGTTGAGAATACCTCTGAGTGACATTTTTCTTGCACGAAGAAGTCCGTCAAGACCTTCACCAAAGAACGGATATTTAATCTCATCAGCATATGTTTCACTTACAGTTGTAATATAGTCTGCATAAACAAGTCCGCCTTTAAGCATATTTGCATCACGCTTATATTCAAGCTTGTCAGGTGTAAACATATAATCAGGAAGTGCGGTATTGAATTTAAAGGTATCAATATCCCATGTACCCTGAAATTTAAGATTATGAATAGTCATAATTGTTTTTGTATCGTTATAGAATGGATTAGACGCAAAGGTTGATTTCAGAAAAACAGGAATAAGACCTGTCTGCCAGTCATGACAATGTATGATATCAGGCTTGAAATCAATTACAGGCATTATAGCAAGAACTGCTTTTGAAAAGAAAGTAAAGCGTTCGATATCCCATTTCAAATCAGATGTATACGGAGTTGCACTTTTGAAATAATATTCATTGTCAACAAAATAAAATTTTATTCCCTTATATTCATACTCCATAATTCCGACATGAGTTCCGACGATTCTCATACCGTAGTCCATATAGAAATGATGATTATACTTGAATTCATTTCTGTACTTTTCAGGAATACAGGTATAATATGGCATAATAACTCTTACATCAAATTCGTCTTTATCAAGATACTGAGGAAGTGCACCGACAACGTCAGCGAGTCCGCCTGTTTTTACAAAAGGCACACATTCAGATGACGCAAATAATATTTTTTTCATTCTTTTACTCCTATCTGTCACAAAGATGACTTTATTTTCCGAACTATATATATACTATTATAAACTTCAAAAAGAGGTTAGTCAAGAACTTGCCGAAATTTCATAAATTATTTATATATATACCATATTTTATTTGATAATTTTGCACAACAGATTTATAGTATACAGAAAAATTTTCACATTTTTACTTAAAACAATTATTATCAACAAAACTATTCTTCCTCAAAATCCAATTATATAAAGAGGAAAATAATCCACAATATCTTCTAATTTGCATATTTATCACAATAATTCGGATATATTCCCTGCTAAACCATTTATTCTCTTGCAATATTTACCGATTTTTGATATAATGTAATTTGGAATTTAATGCAATGCCTCATATTATTTCTGCGACATTTTAATTATGAATGGAGTTTGTTATGACTAAAATCGAAATTTTCTTTAATCAGATTAAAAATAAAAAAATCGCTTTTATAGGTACAGGTGTTACCAATACAAATATTATACGTCTTTTTCTTTCAAAAGGCTTTGACGTAACTATCTGCGACAGAAAATCTCCCGAGCAAATGGGTGAGCTTTATTACGAGCTTGAAAATCTTGGTGCAAAATATATCATGGGCGAAAAGTATCTCGATTCGCTTACTGATTTTGATATTGTATTCCGTTCACCGGGTATGTATTTCAATAATCCCGCTTTAAAATCCGCACGTGAAAAAGGTGTTGTGATTACTTCTGAAATGGAAGTTTTCTTCGACCTCTGCCCATGCAAAATCTATGCAGTTACAGGCTCTGACGGCAAAACCACAACTACTACTCTTATTTCGGAATTTCTCTCTAAGGCAGGAAAAAAAGTACACAAGGGCGGTAATATCGGTAGAGCTCTTCTGCCAATTATCGAAGAAATTGATGAAAATGACGTTGCTGTTGTTGAGCTTTCAAGCTTCCAGCTTATTTCTATGCGTAATTCCCCTGATGTTGCCGTTATTACAAATATCGCTCCTAATCATCTTGACGTTCACGGTACTATGGAGGAATATATCGACTCTAAGAAAAACCTTATTCTCCACCAGAATGCTTTTTCAAAAACAGTCCTCAATCTTGATAACGAGCTTACCAATAATCTTTCGGATATCGTAAGAGGAAAGCTTGTTAAATTTTCAAGAAAATCAATTCCGCAATGTGGTGCATTTCTGAACGAAAACAACGTCCTCTGCTACAACGACTACGGAAAAATTACTGAAATTGTAAATGCGGAAGATATCAGAATTCCCGGAATACACAACGTAGAAAACTACCTTACAGCTATTACTGCCGCATGGGGAGAAGTAAGTATCGACGACATCAGATATGTAGCCAAGGAATTCGGTGGAGTTGAACACAGAATAGAATTCGTAAGAGAGCTTGACGGTGTTAAATATTACAACGACAGCATCGCTACAAGCCCTACCCGTGTTCTTGCAGGACTTAACTCATTCAATCAGAAGCTTATTGTTATTGCAGGCGGATATGATAAAAAAATACCGTTTGAACCTATGGCTGAAACCGTATGCAATAAAGTAAAGCACCTTATTCTTATGGGAGTTACTGCTGATAAAATCGAAAAGGCTGTTACAGCTTCTGCCGCTTACAGCCCGGAAAATATTAAAATCCACCACGTTTCATCTATGGAGGAGGCTGTGGCTAAAGCAAAGGAAATAGCCGTTAACGGTGATGTAGTCACCCTCTCCCCTGCATGTGCAAGCTTCGACCTTTATCCTAATTTCGAAGCAAGAGGAATACATTATAAAAACATCGTAAAGGATTTATAATATATGAATATAAAAGCTGTAATCAAAAATCTTGTTAATTCAAAAGGAATTTCAGGTAACGAAAACTGCGTTTGTGAAACTGCACTCGCACTGCTTAAAGAATACTGTCCTGACGCTTATATAAAAAATGGCAATGTCATAGGCAAATTCGGTTCATTCAGCGATAATCGTCCTCATATTCTTCTTGACGCACATATTGACCAGGTAGGTATGATTGTTACCTATATCACTGATGAGGGATTTATTAAAATCGGCAATGTAGGCGGACTTGATCGCCGACTTCTGCCTGCTCAGCAAGTTACAATTCACTGCTCAAAACAGATTAAAGGTGTTATATGTTCTGTTCCGCCGCATCTTACTAAAGGTAAATCATCTGTCCTTAAAATTGAAGATGTTGCAATTGATACAGGCTATTCAAAAAACGAACTTGAAAAAATCGTTATGCAGGGAGATATGGTTACATTCGATACCGTCTATACAGAGCTTATAAACGATAGAATTACCGCTTCCGCACTTGATGACAGATGCGGTATCGCTTCAATTCTTTATGCACTTGAACTGCTGAAAGATACTTCTCTTAACTGCAACGTAACAGTTCTCTTCTCTGCACAGGAGGAGCTTGGTGAAAGAGGTGCAAAAATAGCTTGCTATGAAATCAATCCTGATATAGCCCTTGCTGTTGACGTAAGCTTCGGATATACCTGCGGTGATACCGAACACGAATGCGGAAAGCTCTCGGAAGGCGCTATGATTGGTATTTCTCCGTCACTTTCAAAAGAGATCTCCGACGCCCTTATAAATACAGCTAAAAACAATGATATTCCATATCAGCTTGAGGTTATGAGTGGACTAACTTCAACAAATGCCGATAGATTTTCAGTAAGCCGAAACGGTGTAAAAGCATGTACGGTGTCAATTCCGCTAAGATATATGCATACTCCCGTTGAGGTTATCGACGTTAAAGACGTTGAACTTACAGGAAAGCTGATTGCTCAATATCTTAAGGAGGTTCAATAATGAACGATTATCTCAAGGAATTATGCCTTCTGAACGGTGTTTCGGGCAATGAAGAAAATGTGAGAAGCTATATTATAGATAAAATAAAAAATATCTGCACATATTCTGTCGATAATCTCGGAAACATTATCGCTTGCAGAAAGGGCAGAAAAACTGCTGATAAAAAGCTTATGATTTCTGCTCACATGGACGAAGTCGGACTTATTGTTACTTCGGTAAGAAATGACGGAACTCTTACTTTTGATGCTGTCGGAGGAATTGATTCTGCGGTTATCATCGGAAAAAAAGTGAAAATAGGCTCTGACGGCTTAAATGGTGTTGTAGGCTCAAAAGCTGTTCATAAGCTTTCAGCAAAACAACGTGATGAAGCTCCTGAAATATCTGACCTGTATATAGATTTCGGTGCTGCTGATAAAAAAGATGCCGAAAAATATGTGAATATCGGGGATTACGTTTACTTTGACTCGGAATATATCGAATTCGGCGATAACAGAATTAAATCAAAGGCAATCGACGACAGAGCAGGCTGTGCAATTATGCTCTCTCTCATAGAAGAAGAGCCTGAATACGATACATGGTTTATATTTAATGTTCAGGAGGAAATCGGTCTCAGAGGTGCTACTGTTTCCGCTTATACTGTTTCACCCGATATTGCAATTGTAATTGAAACTACAACTGCCGCTGATATCGACGGAGCTTGTGGGGCAGATAGGGTATGCGAGGTTGGAAAAGGCCCTGTTGTATCATTTATGGACAGATCTACAATGTATGATAGAGAACTGTTTAAAACAGCTTTCAGCCTTGCAGACGAAATTAATATTCCCTGTCAGACCAAATCTATGATTGCAGGCGGAAACGACAGCGGAGCAATTCATATAAGCGGAAGCGGTGTCAGAACAATCGCCGTTTCACTTCCTTGCAGATACCTTCATTCACCATCCTGTGTAATTTCAGCAAAGGATTATAACGACACTTATTCGCTTGTAAAAGCATTGATGAAAAAGGTGCTTGATTAATGATACGTTTAATTGATAATCAGAATGACTTAGACCGCGATATGCTTGTCAAAACATTAAGCGGAAAAAAAATACTGTCTTATCTTAAAGCCTATGGCACAGATTACGATTTCTGCCGCTTCTATAAGCTTGAATACGATATCGGCTGCGGCTTTATGTTTATGATTAATTCTACATTGATTATCTGCAGCGATTACGATTTGCCGACTGACGAAATTTTATCGTTTATACAGATGAATATACCTTTCCGTATAGAAGGCTCTCAGCAAATTCTCAAAAAGCTTTCAATTGACAATTATCAGGTTCTTAACAGAACTGTTTTTGAAATGCTTCCTGATGAGAAAACCGCAGAATTCAATGAGCAATTTGTAAATTTCAATCCTGACCTTGACGATGTATATAAAATTTTAAGCGAAGGATTTCCGAACATTGCCGACTATGGCTTGTGGATTACAGATACATCTCACAGATGCCGCCACGGTGTAAGCAGAGTATTCACCTATAAGGAATGTACAACAGCTTCTATTGTGTTTGATATAGAAAATACCGTACTTATCGGACAAGTCGCAACTAAAATTGAATCACGCGGAAGTGGATATGCAAGAGATTTCCTTAAATGGCTTGCAGCGTTTCTGCACCAGTTCAATAAAAGAGCCTATCTTCTTGCTCTTGATATAAGAGTTAGCTATTATCTCGAAATAGGCTTCCGTGAGGTTGAAAAGGAAATCGTTCTCGAACGTATTGACATCGAAAAAGAAAGTATGCAGAAAGGACGTCTGAATAATGAATCAGAACTTAAATAAGCTCTTTAATATTGATGAGCGTATTTTAAAGCTTGCAGAAAAAGCAGAAAAAAATTGCTGTGACACATTCAAGAGAATTGAAGAATGTGCCGAATTAAACGGCGCAAAGGTTCTTAAAGCTTTTGCCGATAACAGAGTAAGTGAGCCTTGCTTTTATGGCAGTACGGGATATGGCTATGGCGATATCGGACGTGAAACAATTGATAAGGTTTACGCTGATATTATGGGAACAGAAGATGCTCTTGTACGTCATAATTTTGTTTCGGGCACTCATGCTCTTTCAGTAGCACTATTCGGTGTATTGCGTACAGGCGATAAAATTGTTTCTATAACAGGCAAGCCTTATGATACACTTGAAGAAGTTATTGGTCTTGCCGGTAAGGAGGGTAACGGCTCGCTCAAGGATTACGGTGTTCTTTACGGACAGGTTGACCTGAATGCTGACGGCTCTGCAAAGCTTGATGAAATTACAGAAGCTGTAAAGGACGCTAAGGTTGCTTACATTCAGCGCTCAAGAGGATATTCACTTCGCCCTGCTTTTACTGTTTCAGATATTGAAAAAATGGTTAAGGCTGTTAAAAAAGGAAATCCTGACGCTATTGTTATGGTCGATAACTGCTACGGTGAATTTGTCGAAACAGCTGAGCCTACAAATGTCGGTGCTGATATTATAATCGGCTCTCTTATAAAAAATGCAGGCGGAGGTATTGCTCGTACAGGCGGTTATATTGCAGGCAGAGCAGACCTTATCGAGCTTTGCTCTTACAGACTTACTTGCGTAGGAATGGGAAAAGAGGTCGGCTGTACACTTGATATGAACAGAGAAATGCTCCTCGGACTTTTCTTTGCTCCTGATGTTACAGCAAATGCCCTTAAAACATCTGTATTTGCTATTGAACTTTTTAATATGATAGGTTTTGAATGTTCTCCTGCAAGAGATGACGCAAGAGGAGATATCATTACTGCTGTAAAACTCGGAAACGAAGAGCTTCTTACCGCTTTCTGCCAAGGAATTCAAAAGGGTGCTCCCGTTGATTCATTTGTAACTCCTGAAGCATGGGATATGCCCGGATATACAAGCAAGGTTATTATGGCGGCAGGCGCTTTTACTATGGGTGCTTCTATCGAGCTTTCTGCTGATGCTCCGATAAGAGAACCATACGCTGTATGGATGCAGGGCGGTATTACATATACAAGCGGCAAAATCGGTGTTATGCTTGCTTTACAGGAAATGCTTTCAAAAAATCTTATTACACTTTAAAAAGTTACAAAATGTTTGTTTGCTGTAATCTTTAGATTAAATGTTTACAAAACAAATACAAAATTGATAATATTAGGTTATATATTTGTTTTAAAGGTTGACATTCGCCTTTATTACTGATAAAATAAATAATGGACAGTTGTAACACTGTTTAATAAATTTTAAGGAGGAAATGCTTTGGGAGAAAATAAAATGTGCTATAATTGCTTGGAATATTATGACGCTCATAAAAATGAATGTCCAAGATGCGGTTACCTTTATGATACACCACATAATCCAACTTATATAGCTCCCGGAACCATACTCCACGACCGATATATCGTCGGTGTTCTTATCGGCTATAACGGTGAAGGTGCCAATTACACCGCTTATGACAAGAATATGGGCTGTAAAGTCCTCATCAGAGAATACATGCCTGCTACACTTTGTACTCGTGTAAAAAATAAACCCGTTATAAGCGTAAATTATAATAATCTTGCTAAATATAAAGCTTTTATGGCTGAATTTACTGAGCTTAACAAGTCGCTTGCAAGATTCAGAAACAATACTAATATTATACCTACAATAGATATGTTCGCAGAAAATAATACCACTTATACCGTATCAGAATACGTTGAGGGTATTAAGCTTCTTGATTATATTAAGGATAACGCAGGCGAGCTTTCTTGGGAAAAGGTAAGAAAAATTTTTCCTCCGCTTTTCACTACAATCGGCATTATACATAATGCAGGTATAATTCACAGAGCTATCAGCCCTGAAACTATTTATGTTACCGAAAACGGCGAGCTTAAATTATCAGGATTTTGCGTTTCTTCTGTAAGAACCGCTGATGCAGGTCTTGAATATGAACTCTTCAAAGGCTATTCTGCTCCTGAACAGTATTCAGCAAGCACAAGCAGCCGTCAGGGGTCATGGACTGACGTCTATGGCGTTTCAGCACTTCTTTATCGTGTTCTTACAGGCTGTATGCCTCTCGACGCAGCAAGCCGTTTGCAAGATGATACACTCTGCGAACCGTCTGTACTTAATAAAAATATTCCTCAGCACGTTTCAAGAGTTATTATGGAAGGTCTTAATCTTTCAGGACGTGACAGAATTCAGACTATTACCGAACTCGTTACAAAGCTTTTCGATGAACCTGAAGAGGTAAAGCCTGTATATCCAAAAACTCCTGTTCATAATGAGGATATGCTTCATACAACCCAGATTTCTTACGCAAAACCTCAGCAGACATCAAATAATAACAATAATCACCATAATCAATATCACCAGCCGCAACATCAGAACGGTAATCAACATAATAACCGCAACAACAGCTATTATGATGATAATGATTATGAATATGAAAGCGTAAGTACTATTGACCGCTTTAAAACTCCTGTAATCATAGGTGTTCTGCTTCTGGCTATACTTCTGATTGCAATTGTTGCCTTTATAAACGTTATGGGCGGAAATGAAGATCAGGATTCATCAAACAGTTTTATCTCTTCCTCTGTTCCTGATAACGTAATCCCGGGTACTACTGAGGAAACTACAGAATTATTTGACAGCACAATGCTTGACCTTAAAGGTAAATTCTTTGATATTACTCAGCAAAAATATTCCGAAAGCTTCACTCTTGAAAAAACAGAGGAATATAACGACAATTACGAAAAAGGTCAGATTTTCGAACAGGATCTCGCTCCGGGCGCTCCATTCAAAAAAGGAGAAACTATTGTTAAGGTTAAGGTAAGTAAGGGACCTGCTGAAGCTGTTATCCCTGATTATAAGGGCTATACTGTTACTCAGTATGAAAGTATGCTTACCGAAGCAGGCGTTCCGTATCAGCTCGTTGAGGATACCTCAGGAAACGGAACTGCAAATTCAATTACAAGAATTGAAGTAAGAGGCGAAAAGACTTCTCCGGGCAATAAAGTAAACATTTCTTCAGGCGAAAAGCTTATGGTTTACTTTGTTATCAAGGATGCAACAACAACCACTACTACAACTACCACAGTTACTACAACCGAAGCTGTTACTACACCTGTAGTTACAACAACTACTACAGCACCGCCTCCTCCGACCGAGCCTCCTACCGAAGCTCCGACTGAGCCTCCTCAGAACAACGAACAGCCCGTTGCTCCTCCACCTGAAAACAACGTGGAAGAAAACAATAACAACGAGCAACAATAATTCATTTATACACATAAAAGCGGTTATTCTTTAAAATAACCGCTTTTAATATTATTTTACATAAAATCTGTTGCCATTTAGCAAAAAATATGATATAATTATAGTTAACATCAAAATAATTTGACGTTAGCTATAAAATTTAGTTTTAATTGCCCTGCATATACGCAAATTAAGACTTGCTCTATGCAATCGGCAAATAGCAAACTCAAAATAAATTTTTCGTTTGCTATACTTATATTTATTTTTTGGAGGATATACAAATGGCTGAAATCAACAACTCAGTTCTTTTAGACTTAATTAGTAAAATGAGAGAAAATACTAACGAACAAACTCAGGAAGCTGTTCTTGAAGAAATTGTTACAAATGCAAAATTTATTATTCCCGCAGAAGTAACAGAAATAAATCCTGAAGAAGCTAAAACACTCAAAAATCCTAATCATAACACAAGAATTAAATTCAGTATGATTAAAAATGATAAGGACCAGGCTTTCTTTCCTGCATTCACTTCAATGGACGAGCTTTATAAATGGCAAAAAGATTATAAAGGCGAGACTATTTCTCTCGGCTTTGATGAATATGCCGCTATGCTTTCAAAATCAAATGATTTTGCAGGTATGGTAATCGACCCATTTACTCATAACCTTATTATTGATAACAGAATGGCAGAAGAACTTGCTATTCAGAAAAGTATTTACAAGAACGGTTCTGCTAAAAGAACTCTTAAAGAGGGTGAAAAAATCAGAATTGTCACTCCTGAAGAAACACCAACAGAAATGCTTGAAGCTATAAAGGCTCATCTTGCTAACGAACCAAGCGTTGAAAAAGCATATTTCCGTATGATGATTAGAGAAAATAATGCCCAGAGCTATTTGCTTGCTGTTGATTTCAATGGAAATATGGACGAAGTGTTCCCTGCTATTGCAGATGCCGCAAATCCACACCTTGGTAATATGTTTATTGATATCGTTCCTGCAGATTCAGGTCTTGGTAAAAACGTTGCTGACAGTACTCCTCCTTTCTATACAAAATAAAGGAGTATATAGACGATATAATCCTATTTGCTATTAAAAATTAAGTGTTACCCATAACTATTCAGCAATGGTTATGGGTAATTGCTATTTCATCTGTTAATAACAATAGTATGCCATGTAATAAAATGATACGCCCCCTGTCAAATAGACAAGGGGCGTATTGAATTTACATTCTACCATAGATTGTTTTATATGAGTATTACTCTACTGTATGACCTTTTTTCTTAATTACGTCAACCACATAGTTAACATGCTTATTGCAGGTTTCTTCGTCCTTAGCTTCAACCATTACTCTTATAAGCAGCTCTGTACCACTCTGACGGACGAGTATTCTTCCTGAATCACCAAGCTGATTTGCAGCTTCTTCAACCGCAGCCTGAACATCACTGTCATTTTCCGCAGCTTCCTTATCCTTTACCTTTACATTAACAAGAACCTGAGGATAAACCTTGAATGGTGCAGCAAGCTCGCTGAGCTTCTTCTTTGATGCCATAATTACTTCCATTATCTTTATGCTAGTGAGAATTCCATCACCTGTTGTTGCATATTTTGAGAAGATAATATGACCTGATTCTTCACCGCCTATTCTACAGCCATTTTCCTTCATATATTCATATACATACTTATCGCCGACATCTGTTTTCGCATAATTAACACCGATTTTGTCAAATGCTTTATAAAGTCCGAAATTTGACATAACAGTTGTAACAACCGTATTTGTAATAAGCTTTCCTCTTTCCTTCATATATCTTCCGTATATGTAAAGAATATGGTCACCTGTAATAATATTACCGTTTTCGTCTACACAAAGACATCTGTCAGCATCTCCGTCATAAGCAAAGCCTGCGTCAAGTTTATTCTCAACAACGAATTTCTGTAAGCCCTCAATATGAGTAGATCCGGCATTGTTATTAATGTTAATTCCGTTAGGTGAAGCATTAATTACATATGTCTTTGCACCAAGTGCGTCAAATACTGCCTTAGCAAGATTCCATGCACTTCCGTTTGCACAATCAAGACCTATTCTCATTCCTCTGAATGAGTACATACCGAGTGAAATAATATAACCGATATAACGGTTTCTGCCTGATACATAGTCAACTGTACAACCGATTTCGCTATCCTTTGCGTATGGAATTTCTTCCCATGTTTTACCGAAAACGTCAAGCTTTCCGTCGATATAATCCTCAATCAGAGCGATAGTATCCTCATCCATTTTTTCGCCGTGGCTGTTAAGAAGCTTCAATCCGTTATCATAGTAAGGATTATGACTTGCAGAAATCATAATACCGCAGTCAAATGAATCGACTCTTGTAATATATGCAACAGATGGAGTTGTTGTAACGTGAAGAAGATAAGCGTCAGCACCCGAAGCTGTAAGACCACCAACAAGAGAATATTCAAACATATAGCTTGAACGTCTTGTATCCTTACCGATAATAATTTTCGGTGCAGAATAATCACCATTTTGCTTTTTTAATTCTCCGTAATACCAACCGAGAAATCTGCCTACTTTAAACGCATGGTCTGCTGTAAGATTTACATTAGCGGTTCCTCTGAAACCGTCTGTACCAAAATATCTGCCCATTTATAATAATTCCTTTCAAATGTTTTTATATATTAATATTAAAATTATTGTAATATATTAATCACACAAGTTCATTATACCACTTTTTTTTTATATAGTCAACAAAAAAAGCAGCCATTTTTTACAAATGACTGCTATATTATTATATTGAATTACTTTATAAGCGATTTACCTGTCATTTCAGCAGGCTGTGGAACATCAAGAAGCTTGAGAATTGTTGGAGCAATATCTGCAAGAACACCGCCCTCACGAAGCTCACAATCTTCACCAACAACAATAAATGGTACAGGATTTGTTGTATGAGCAGTAAATGCGCTTCCGTCAGGCTCATACATTTTATCTGCATTACCGTGGTCTGCGGTAATAAGAGCAACACCGCCCTTTGCCATAATTGCGTCTACCATTCTTCCAACGCATGTATCAACAGCCTCAACAGCAGTTTTTGCTGCATCAAAAATACCTGTATGTCCAACCATATCACAGTTTGCATAATTGAGAATAATTACATCATACTTATCAGCTTCAATAGCATCAACAACAGCATCTGTAACCTCAAATGCACTCATTTCAGGCTTCATATCAAATGTTTCAACGTCAGGAGATTTTATAAGAATTCTATCCTCACCGTCAAACTGCTTTTCTTCACCGCCGTTGAAGAAGAATGTTACATGAGCATACTTCTGTGTTTCTGCAATTCTGAGCTGAGTCTTGCCAAGCTTTGCGAGATATTCACCAAGTGTCATTGTAAGTGCTTCAGGTGGGAACGCAACAGATACATTAGGCATAGCAGCATCATACTGTGCCATACATACAAAATGTATAGGGAAATAAGCTCTTTCAAAGCCTGTAAATTCTGTATCAACGAAAGCTCTTGTAATCTGTCTTGCACGGTCAGGACGGAAGTTGAAGAATACAACGCTGTCATTTTCAGAAATCTTACCATTCTCGTCAACAACAGTTGGAAGCATAAACTCGTCTGTAACCTCATTAGCGTAAGAGTTCTTAATAGCCTGTACAGGATCAGATTCCTTAACGCCCTCGCCAAATACGAGTGCCTTATAAGCCTTTTCAACTCTATCCCAAGCATTATCTCTATCCATAGCGTAGAAACGTCCTGCAATTGTTGCAACTGAGCCTACACCGATTTTGTTGATTTCTGCAACAGCCTCTTCCATAAACTCTGCAGCTGATGAAGGAGGAACGTCACGTCCGTCTAAAAATGCGTGAACGTAAACCTTTTCAAGTCCGTTTCTCTTTGCCATTTCAAGAAGTCCGTAAAGATGCTCTGTATGACTGTGAACGCCACCTGGCGAAAGAAGTCCCATAAGGTGAAGTGCAGAACCATTCTTCTTACAGTTTTCCATTGCAGCTACGAGAGCCTTATTTTCGAAGAAATCGCCGTCCTTGATTGACTTTGAAATCTTTACGAGCATCTGGTAAACAATTCTTCCTGCACCGATATTTGTATGACCAACCTCAGAGTTACCCATCTGTCCGTCCGGAAGTCCTACATCAAGTCCGCTTGCACCGATAATAGTGTTCGGACCTTTCATATATTTGTCAATATTAGGTGTATTTGCGGCTGTGATTGCGTTACCGTAATCCTCGGCATTATATCCGAAGCCGTCCATAATAATAAGTGCTACCGGTTTTTTAGACATAAATTGTCCTCCTGTATATAATTAATATTAAATTGTAGGATTTTATCCCCACATAACAACTAATCCGCTGTCGTAATCGAAAGCATATCCATATTTATTGCTTTCACTGAAATTATAAATAATCGTGTCTTTATCAAGTTCTGCTTGTTTTTTATCGCTCAATCGATGATAAACATTGGGCGGCAAGCCTCTCTTCTGAAGGTAAACTAACATAATAATTTTCAAATCGCCTTCATAGTGCTCTTCGTTCTCTTCAAAATATTCTTCATAGGTTATTTCACATTCAGGAATAAATCCGTCATTTTCTCTGCAATTCCTTTCAAGTTCTTTAATAGCATCTGTATCGGTATAAAATGAAAGATATGCAGTAGGTGAATAATCCTGTGCAGGCATACAAGGCTCTGTTTTGAAATAATAATCTTCACATTTTTCAGGAAGATTTTTCGGAAACCTTTTCATGGTTTTTTCACTATATACACGCACTCCGTATGAAAAGACCATTTTCTTTGGCTGATACATTATCTTGCTATTTTCAAATCTGATACATACTATCGGCAATGAAATACAGAAAAGAGTAAATATCACAGCAACAGTTCGTAGTATTATTACTGCCTTTTTATATGTTCCGTATTCTTTGTATTTTTTATAAAAAAACGCAAGAAATATATTAAGCAAAATAAACGGAATATAAAGATATTTTACAATCCCTATAACAGCTATTGTTAAAAGAGCTCCGCCTAAAAAGATATAACAACATGCTATAATTAGATTTAATAAAAAAAATCGAGATCTGCATTTTTTACTATCAGTCATAAAATCACCTCATTAATACAGTGAATACAGGAAATTCCTGTCTATGACTATAGTATAACACACTATTTATTATTTGTCAATGATTTTTTATCGTTTTTCGATATTTATTTCTTGTTTAACAAGTTTAGTACAAATATATGGGCGGATAACATCCGCCCGAACTTATATTAGCCGTTAACAGCAGCCTGAACGATTGTGTTGAAGTCTTCAGCCTTGAGTGAAGCACCGCCAATGAGTCCACCGTCGATATTTGGCTTAGCAAGAAGCTCAGCAGCATTTGCAGCGTTCATTGAACCACCATACTGGATTGTTACAGCGTCAGCAGTTGCCTGGTCGTAAAGCTTAGCAAGCTGTGCACGGATAAATGCACAAACCTCTTCAGCCTGTTCAGGAGTAGCTGTAAGACCTGTACCGATTGCCCATACAGGCTCATAAGCGATAACAGTGTTCTTAACCTGTTCAGCTGTAAGTGACCAGAGGTCAAGCTTAATCTGACGAGCAATAACTTCTTCTGTGATATTGCATTCACGTTCCCACTTAAGCTCACCAACACATACGATTGGCTTAAGACCTGCATTAAGAGCAGCAACAGTTCTCTTGTTTACAGTTTCATCTGTTTCACCAAAATACTGTCTTCTTTCGCTGTGACCGATTACAACGTATTCAACGCCAAGCTCAACGAGCATATCAGCAGAAATTTCACCTGTGAAAGCACCACTCTTTTCAAAGTGTACGTTCTCAGCACCAATCTTTACGTTTGAACCTGCTGTTGTATTGATAGCTGTTTCAAGGTTTGTGAAAGGTACGCAAGCGATAACCTCTACATTGTTTTCAGCATTTGCAACGAGTGGCTTGATAGCTTCGAGAAGAGCCTTAGCCTCAGGTCTTGTCTTATTCATTTTCCAGTTTCCGGCAATAATTGCCT
>SVNL01000027.1 GCA_015066925.1 Ruminococcus sp. | reverse complement strand
GATAATTTAAAACTTATTGAAAATTAAGGTTGAAATAATATTATAAATATGATATAATATAAAAGTTGATTAATTGTAAGTTAAAATGGAGGATTTGTATGCGTCTTTTGCCTATAGTAAAGGAATTACGGCTTCGTTTTTCTGATATAAAAATTAAACAGTTGAAAACTGAATACAATCAGACATATATATTATTTGATATGGGTGATGATAAAAATCCACTGGAATTGTATCCGGAATATAATCATATAGTAATGGATTTTGGAGGACATAAGTCGGGATATGGCCTTTCAGATGATGATTTTGAATATATGGTTAAGGAAATTCAGCGACTGATTTCATCAGAAATATGTGCATTTTCAATTTATATTAATGACGAGCTTGTTGGTTCTATCCTTGCTGATGTTGAAAAAATAAATGATGATTTTATTAAAACCGAAATTAATAAATTATATTTTTATAAATATAAAAATAATTCATTTGACGGCGGTTATGTAAAGCTCACATTCGTAGATTCCGAGAAGGATTGTTACTACTATTTCGGAAGAGATTGCGCTTATATTGAAAAGAATTAAAAGCATTACTGCAAATCGTTAAGGTTTTATACTGCATAAAAGCAATATGGTGTTCATTAATTGGAATGTATGCCTGTTGCTTTTTTGTTTTATATATCGAAATGTAAGCTGTTTCTTTGAATTTGTCAAAAAATATGTGGTAAATTTAATTTTTTATATTGACGTAATCAGATAAATATTATATAATAATAAGTGTGATTATTTGAGGTGTTTTACGCTTAGTAATGCGTGAAGCTGACTTTATGAAAAATTATGAATAGGATGAGTGATTTGAAAAACTATGTATCAGCGTCTATTTTAAGTGCGGATATGCTTAATCTGGAAAGTGAAATTAAAAAACTGGAGCAAAACAGTATAGATATGGTTCACTTTGATGTGATGGACGGGGTTTTCGTGGATAATATCACTTATGGACTTCCCATTCTTAAAAGTATCAGAAAAATCACAGATATGTGCCTTGATGTTCATCTTATGATTATAAATCCTCTTAAATATATAGAGGGTTTTGCGGATTTCGGTGCAGATATAATAACGTTTCATATCGAATCTGAAAGTGATGTTATGCAGACAATCAATGCAATACATAAAAAAGGAATTAAAGCTGCTTTGGCGATAAAGCCTATGACGCCTGCCGAAAAAGTTTACGAGTATCTTCCTTATCTTGATATGGTGCTTGTAATGACGGTTGAGCCGGGCTTCGGCGGACAGAAATTTATCGAAAGCACAGTTGAAAAAATAGAAAAATTAAAAGCAAAAATAAAAGAGCTTGGGCTTGATACCGATATTCAGGTCGATGGCGGAATTGATGATAAAACTTCTGTAATTGTAAAAAATGCAGGTGCAAATGTTCTTGTTTCCGGCAGCTACCTCTTTAAATCAGAAAATATGAAAAATGCAGCTATGATGATGAGGGAAGATAAATGCAGCATAAAATAAAGCAAGAACGTTTTATCAGAATGGATATATTCATCACTTTGCTCGCTTTGGAAATAATGGCATATTTTTATTATGGCTTCAGAGCTGTAATGATAGCGGGATTGTGCATTATTGTATCATTTGTGTGTGAATATTTTTCGATTATCGCAATGAAAAAGAAATTTACAGCCGATGATATAGGCTGTATAACAGATGGATTTATCATCGCATTGATGATGCCGCCGTCAGTTGATTATAAGATACCTGTAATAGCTTGTATTTTTATGAATATTGCAGGGAAAAATATATTCGGCGGAAGAAAAAATATTATTTTTTCACCTGCGGCGGTTGGATATCTTTTTGCATTAACCTCGTGGGAAAAGCAGATACTTGAATATCCTAATCCTTTTGCAAAAACAGAATTGTTTGACGGTTCTCAGAAGCTTGTACATTCAGCATCTTATGTTTTTAATACAACAGGAAAGCTTTCTATTACAGATTATGATATTATTATGGGCAATTTTGCAGGTCCTATGGGGACTGTAAGCATACTGCTCCTGCTCATAACTTCATTCGTGCTTCTTTTCAGACGCGATATTTCTGTCGGAGCGTTTGTTGGATTTATAGTGGGCACCCTGTTTATGGGACTGATAGCTCCTGTCGGTGAAAACACATTCGAAAGCCTTAAATATCTTATTGCAACAAATATGACTATTTATGCTGCTGTATTCATAGTTTCCGATACACGAACAGCTCCACGAAAATTACATTTTGCTTTTTTCTATGGAATTTTTATTGCATTGACATCATATATTCTTTTATTGACAACAGGTATAGAAAATCCTGCTGTAATTATTGCTGTACTCTTTGCTCCTGTTTCGCTAGGATTTAAAAATCTTGAAAATAAGATTGATAAGCTTATTGCAGAGGAAAATGCTGAAGCTGAAGCAGTTGAAGCTATTGTAACAGAAACAAGAAAACTAAGTAATGAAATTTCAGAAGAATACGAAAAGTCACAAGAGCAGATTTCGGATATTGCTAATGAGGCAATTGAAGAAATTAATCGTATTGATGAAATGCCCGAAGAAAATATGGGCAGCGAAATTGAAATTGCTGATAAAAATGTTTGTGATGAGTCTGATGAAGAAATAAACAGTAATATCGATGACGTAAATAATCAGGGAGATGATTTAAATAAACAGGATTAATTCGACATCTGTTGACGGTCTGCTGAAAGATAATACGGTATTATCAGCAGGTATGGTGATTTCACCGGTCATAATGTGCGGAAATAATATACAGAATGCTTTTGCACTGATTTATGCGTTTAGTATAATAACGCTTTTATCGGTTGCAGTAGCTTCGTTTATACCGAAAAAACTGCCTTATGCGATAAAGATAACGGCATATGCAGTTATTTCATCGTTTATTTATATTCCTATCAGGGTATTATCATCGGAAATATATCCGGATTCAATAGAAAATATCGGAATATATTTTCCGCTTCTCGCAGTTAACTCGCTTATAGTATATCAGACAGAGGTTAGATTTTTTAAGCTTTCACGTCTGAATATGCTGACAAATCTTGTATTCTATATTTTCGGATTTGATGTTGTGATTTTAATTACTGCTTTTATAAGAGAAATGTTCGGCAGTGGTACAATAAACAGTAATGTTGTCGATATTGATTTCATTGTAAGCGGAATTTCACAGCCATTCGGCGGCTTTATATTACTCGGTCTTATGTGTGGATTGTATAGAAAAATAAGAGCCATTTCTGCAAATGAAAAGAATAATACTGAGGTGAAATAATTGTTTTTTGTAAGTGAGCTGATTGCTCTTCTTTGTGTTAATTTGATTTTTACTCAGGCGCTGGGAACAAGTACATTACTTGTTGCCGCAAGAAATAAAACAAATTTTGTCGCAATTGCGGCTACTATTACCGTATTTACGACATTTGGAACAATGGGAGCTTTTTTTATTGACAAAATTGTTCCGTCCGAACGAGATTATTGGCTTTTGATATGCTATGTTGCTGTAATTGCAGTTATATATATTGCTTCACTTTTCATCTTAAATCTGATAAGCAAGAAATTTTTTGAAAAATGCAAGCTGTATATACATCTTTCAGCATTTAATTGTGCTGTATTGGGTTCTGTTTTTACGGTGCATAATAAATCTCTCGGATATGATGACTTCGGATTTGGTGACTATGCTTTTTTCGGATTTCAGTCAGGTATAGGCTTTGTGTTGGCAGCGCTTATCCTTATGGCAGCCAATAAAAATCTGAATTCTTCAAAAGTACCGGCATCGTTCAGGGGCTTTCCTGCTATGCTGGTTTATATCGGTATTATATCTATGGCTGTTTATTCATTAAAATAGCTGTATCTGATTGAGCTTATTAATCATTTTAAATTTTTTATACCGATTAATTATTGAAATTTAACAGGTAAAATAATTTGCCTCTGTGTAGATAATCAGGAGAAGATTTTAATGAGAGAGAAAAACAAAGGAAGGAAAATTTATAAGACAAAAGAAAAAAATTATTATCAGAAAAGTGTTCCGTCAAAAATATTTTCAGCAGGTTTGACTATACTTTTTCTCGGCGGCGTTGTCTTTTTGGGATACAGTGCGGCCGATCCGATTATAAATTATACAAAGAAAAAGGGTGACAGCGATATTACTGCTCAGTCATCTGATATCTCTGAATATAATTCGGAAAATTCAAGCGAAATTGAGGTTGGAATTATTAATAATCCTAATGTAACCGCAAGTGAATTTCGCTGTGTTTCACTTAATGAGGATGACCTTAAAACTCAGCTTGCTCTTGAAACAGGTATAAACAGAATTACTTCAAATACTGATGCGGAATATATAATGGTTCCGCTTAAAACAGCAGGCGGTAATATTCACTATAACACTATCAATAATAAAGCACAGCTTGCAGGTGCGGTAAAAGCTAATCTTAATCTTAATGATATTTGCAATTCAATCCGTACAGCAGGATATAAGCCTGTTGCATATATCAGTGTGCTTAATGATAATATTTATCCTCAGACTTATCCAGAGTCAAGCTATAAAACTGTTGACGACGGTTCAAGGTGGATTGACAATAGTGTTGAAAATGGTGGAAAGCCTTGGATTTCACCTTATACAGATGAGTGTAAAATGTATATCTCAGGTATTGTAAATGAAATTTCAGATGCCGGTTTTGAAAGTATTGTATGCTCTGATTTGATATTCCCGGAGTTCAGACAGGGTGATCTGGAACTGCTTGATGCATCGCTTACCGACTCGGAACGCTATCTTGTTCTTACATCACTTATGAATACGATTTATTCCGACGCTATGGCAAAAGAATGCTCGGCGATTCTTGAGGTTTCCGCTGCCGATATAGCAGAGGGAAAAGCTGAAGTGCTTCAGCCTATGGTTCTTCAGATAAGTACTCTTATAGTGAATATCAATATTGATGAGCTTGCAACAGGAATTGATGTTAATGGTATGCCATATGATTTTAATGGAAGTCCTGATGAAAATGCTAAAAAGATGCTCGGCTTAATAAGTGATAAGCTTGACGGATTTAATGTTGTTATAAGAGTTTCGGGTAATAATATTGAAAACACAGACGAAGTAAAAATAAAAGAAGCAATAAACGAATATGGTTTTAAATCATATTTGATCGGATAAAATAAAAGGCAGTTTGCCTTGAAAGGAAATGGGGTTTAACTATGGCAGAAAAGTTTACGGTATCATTACAGAAAATAATCGATGAATTTAAGCTCGAAACTATTTTCATCCATAAGAGTCCGGAGGAAATTCTTATTGATGAAAATGACGTTAATCGTCCGGGTTTACAGCTTATGGGCTTTTATGAGTATTTCAATCCTGAAAGAATTCAGATTATAGGAAAAATGGAGTTTGCATATCTTTCAACTACTGATGAAAAGACACGTTATGAAAGATTAGAGCTTTTGTTTGCTCAGAAGCTTCCTGCACTTATTATTACAAGAGAGCTTCCTTACTTTGATGAAATGCTCACACTTGCAAAGCAGTATGATGTTCCGCTTCTCAGAAGTAAGGAGAGTACATCAAACTTTATGTCAGGACTTATTGCTTTTCTTAATCTTAATCTTGCACCAAGAATTACAAGACATGGCGTTCTTATAGAAATATACGGCGAAGGTGTATTTATTACAGGTGAAAGCGGTGTAGGTAAAAGTGAAACTGCTATTGAGCTTGTAAAAAGAGGTCATAGACTTGTTGCAGATGATGCTGTTGAAATCAGAAAAGTTTCTAATATCAGTCTTGTCGGAAGTTCACCTGATAATATCCGCCATTTTCTTGAACTTAGAGGTATCGGAATTATCAATGCCCGTAGACTTTTCGGTATGGGTGCCGTTAAGATTACAGAAAAAATTGACCTTGTTGTTGAAATGGAATTATGGAATCCTGAAAAGGTTTATGACAGAATGGGTGTGGATACACAGTATATGTCAATACTCGGAGTAAAGGTTCCATCACTTACTATTCCTGTTAAACCGGGACGTAATCTGGCTGTAATACTTGAAGTTGCCGCTATGAATAATCGTCAGAAGAAAATGGGCTATAATGCAGCTCAGGAGCTTCTTGACCGTCTTGGAATGGAATCTGACGCAAAGGAAACAGTAAAGAATTACGATAATTTCTGATAATTATAAATACTTAGACAGTTGCGTGTATATAAGCGGGTATAATTTTTATCAGGCTGTACGCTATTGTCATGGTAAAAAACAGGAGGGAACTATGTCATATATCAATGAGCTTGAAAAGCTTTGTGAAGAGCTCGAATGTAAATTTATTCCCGATTGCAGTCTTAAAGAATATAATACTTTTAAGATTGGTGGTAACTGTAAGGTTCTGATAAGTGTTAACAGTACGGCAAGTGTATCATCTCTTGTAAAGTTTATGAAAAAAAATAATGTGAAATTTACTGTAATAGGAAGAGGAAGTAATATTCTTGTTCCTGATGAGGGCTATGACGGAGTAGTATTGTTTTTCGGTCATGATTTTGCTTATACTGCTTTGAGAGGAAATATGATTGAATGTGAAGCAGGTACGCTTCTTGCATATGCATGTGTTTTCGCTCAGCAAAATGGACTTATGGGTATGGAAAAGCTTTTTGGTATTCCCGGAACAGTAGGCGGTGCTGTATATATGAACGCAGGTGCTTATGGGAGCGAAATGTCTGATATAGTCTGTTCAGCTGAATATGTTGACTGTAATGGCGAAATTCATAGAGCAGATTTCAATAAAGAAGATTTTTCATACAGAAAAAGTGTTTTTATGGGAACAGATAACATTATAACTTCAGTCACACTAAGGCTTGAAAGCGGTGACAGCGATGAAATTCGTCAGAAAATGAGTGAGTGTATGGCACAGCGTACTGCAAAACAGCCGCTAGAGTATCCAAGTGCAGGAAGTACCTTTAAAAGACCTGAGGGAAGCTATGCTTCACTTCTTATAGATGAGTGCGGACTTAAAGGTATGAGCTGTGGAGGTGCAATGGTAAGCGAGAAGCATAGCGGATTTGTAATAAATAAAGGCTATGCAACGTGTAATGACGTTCTTGAGCTTTGTGACAAGATAAGAGATATTGTAAAAGAAAAAACAGGCTATGTTCTTGAAATGGAACCTATAATACTTGCTTAAATGGAGGGATAAAATGCGTTTGCTGATAATAACGGGGATGTCAGGTTCAGGTAAGTCCTCAGCTATGAATGTAATGGAGGATATTGGATATTATTGCATAGATAATCTTCCGCCTGAGCTTATACCTAAATTTGTCAATGTGTGCAGAAATTCAGAAAAAGGAATTGACAAAATAGCTGTAGCTGTAGATATACGTCTTGGAAATATGTTTACAGAAATCATAAAAGCATGGCAAACGCTTAAAAATTTTGAAGATTTAGAAGTAAAAATACTCTTTCTTGAAGCGGTAGATGAAGTTCTGATAAAAAGATATAAAGAAACAAGAAGAAAACATCCTCTTGATGAAAAGTTCAGTGGTAATCTGCATGAAGCAATTGAATTTGAAAGAAACAGGCTTATTCCTCTGAGAGCAGTTGCGGATTATTATATTGATTCATCTGAGCTTGCTGTAAATCAGCTTAAAGATGAGGTTAAAAAGCTGTTTCTTGAAAAAATTAGCGATTCTCTTACAATAAAGATTATGTCATTTGGATTTAAGTATGGTGTTTCAACTGAATCTGACCTTATGTTTGATGTAAGATGTCTGCCTAATCCTTATTATATCGAAGAGCTTAAACATCATACAGGCTGTGAGGAGTGCGTAAGAAATTATGTAATGAGCTTTAGTCAGTCTAAAGAGCTTTTTGAAAAGCTTGAAGAGCTTCTTGATTTTCTTATTCCGCTTTACATACATGAAGGCAAGAGCCAGCTTGTAATAGCGTTTGGCTGTACGGGCGGTAAGCATCGTTCAATTACATTTGCTGAGCTTATGGCAGCTCGTATTGCAGAAAAGGGTTATAAAGTTCAGAAATATCACAGAGATATTACCAAAGATAAATAAATCAAAAATTATGTGAAATCTCCATAAAGCCGCTGAGGAGCTTTTTATGCAAAGCACAGCGGCGTGTGGAGGTTTTTTTATGTCGTTTTCAAATGAGGTAAGGAAGGAAATAAGTTTGGGCATCAATGATAAGGATAAACGCTTTGCCTGTCTTTATGGAATGCTTCTTTACAGTAAAAATCTGAATAAAGAAAGTATAATACTAAATACAGAAAATGAAATAACAGCAACTATTTTTCCGGAGCTTGTATACAAAGTTTTCGGAGATAAAGTCAAAGTAAAAATTCAGAAAAGCAATTCGCACTATACCTGTATTATTGATAACGAAGAACAGGTACAGCTTATTTATAATAAATATTTCATTAATCCCGATGACAGAAGTATAAATCAGGATATAATAGTAAATAACAGCTTTGGAATTTTTGCAGCAGGTATATTTCTTTCGTGCGGAAGTGTAAATGATCCTTCGAAAGAGTATCATCTTGAATTTGCGGCTCCATGTGAATTGCTTGCACAGGAGTTGAAACAGCTTCTTCTAGATATAGGAGTAAATGCAAAGATATTTATAAGAAAAAATATGTATATAGTCTATATTAAGGGTAGTGAGTCAATAGAGGATACATTAACCTTTATGGGAGCACAGCAGTGTACGATTGAGCTTATGAATGTAAAGATATTCAAGGACGTAAGAAATAAAGCAAATAGAATTGCAAACTGTGACAGTGCAAATATAGATAAGGTAATAAATGCAGCTCTGAAACAGATAGAGGATATAAAGATTATTGAAAGTAAAATAGGGCTTGAAAATCTTTCTGACGAGCTTAGAGAGATTGCTGAGCTAAGACTTGAAAATACTGATATGAGCTTACAGGAAATCGGAAATTCATTAAAAATTCCGATAAGCCGTTCAGGAGTAAATCACAGATTTAAAAAGCTTGCAAAAATAGCTGATGAAATTCGTGGAGAAATGAAAAATGAAAAACAGTGATTTTGTAAATCTTCACGTCCATAGCGAGTATAGTCTGCTAGACGGAGCGTGCAGAATAAAAAAACTGATACAGCGTGTAAAAGAGCTTGGACAGACTGCTGTTGCAATTACCGACCATGGTAATATGTTTGGAGCAATAGAATTTTATACAGAAGCAAAAAAAGAGAATGTAAAACCAATAATCGGTTGTGAGGTGTATGTTGCTCCTCGTACTCGTTTTGACAAGGAACCGAAGCTGGATGGTAAACCATATCATCTTGTTTTGCTCTGTGAGAATAATAAGGGATATCAAAATCTTATAAAGCTTGTATCTCTTGCGGGACTTGAAGGATTTTATAATAAACCGAGAGTTGACTTTGAGCTTCTGGAAAAATACAGCGAAGGCTTGATATGCCTTTCAGCGTGTCTTGCAGGAGAAATTCCTCAAAGATTAGTAGAGGGGAATTATAATGCGGCTGTTGAAGCGGCAGAGAGATACCGCAGGATATTCGGAAAGGAGAATTTTTTTATTGAGGTACAAAATCATTCAATTTCTGATGAGATAAAAATCCTGCCTAATCTATATAGACTTTCAAATGAGCTTGATATTCCTCTTGCAGCAACGAATGACTGCCATTATATTAGCAAAAGCGATGCTAAGATGCAGAATGTGCTTCTTTGTATACAAATAAATAAAACTCTGGATGAACCTAATGGAATGGGTTTTGAAAATGAAGAGTTTTATCTGAAATCAGCAGAAGAAATGGCAGAGCTTTTTGTTGATGAGGCAGTTACAAATACAGCAAGGATTGCTGAAAGATGTAATGTTGAATTTGAATTTGGAAAAATAAAGCTCCCTAAATTTACTGTTGAGGGAGTAACCGATAATAATGAGTATTTCCGAAGTCTTTGTTTAAGCGGAATGCATAAACGCTATGGCGATGCTTGTACAGAAAATATTGTATCTCGTTTGGAATATGAACTTAAAGTTATATCTGAAATGGGATATGTTGATTATTTTCTGATTGTATGGGATTTCATAGAATACGCAAGAAAAAATAAAATACCTGTCGGCCCCGGCAGAGGTTCAGGTGCAGGAAGTCTTTGTGCATATTGCATTGGGATTACAGATATTGACCCTATAAGATATAATCTGCTTTTTGAACGTTTTTTAAATCCTGAAAGAGTAAGTATGCCTGACTTCGATATAGATTTTTGTATTGAAGGCAGACAGAGGGTAAAGGATTATGTTGTAAGGCGTTATGGAGAAGAGTATGTATCCGAAATCATTGCGTTTGATACAATGAAGGCAAGAGCCGCAGTGCGTGATGTTGGAAGGGTAATGGGAATATCATATCAGCTTTGTGATAAAACCGCAAAACTAATTGATCCTAAAAAAACGCTTGCCGAAGCTATGGAAGAGTCCGAAGACCTTAAATATCTGTATAATTCTGACAGGAGTGTACATGAGCTTATTGATATGGCAATAGAGCTTGAGGGAATGCCCAGACATACTTCAACTCATGCAGCAGGTGTTGTAATTTCATCCGTACCGATAAGTGATATTGTACCGCTTACACGAAACGATGATACTACTGTAACACAATATACAATGGTTGCTCTTGAATCGCTCGGACTTTTAAAAATGGATTTTCTCGGACTTAGAAACCTGACAGTAATCAGAGATTGTATAAGACAGATTAATGAAAAAGAACCTGATTTTGATATAAGCAATATTAATCTTTCCGACAGCAATGTATATAAAATGCTTGCGTCAGGAGAAACAATGGGCGTATTTCAATTTGAAAGTGATGGTATGACTCAAAGACTCATAGAGCTTCAGCCTGAGAAAATAGAGGATTTAATTGCTGTATTGTCGTTATATCGTCCCGGACCTATGAAGTCAATACCTGTATATATAGCAAATAAGAAAAATCCATCTCAGATTAAGTACAAGCATGAGATGTTAAGAGAGATATTGAGCGAAACATATGGCTGTATGGTATATCAGGAGCAGGTAATGGAAATATGCCGTAAAATGGCAGGCTATTCGTATGGCAGGGCAGATATAGTCCGTAGAGCTATGGCTAAAAAGAAGCATGACGTTATGCTTAAAGAGCGAGAAAGCTTTGTAAGTGGTTCTATAGCAAACGGAATAAGTGAAGAGATTGCTAATGATATTTTTGATGAAATGGTAAGCTTTGCATCATATGCATTTAATAAATCACATGCAGCGGCGTATTCGTATCTTGCATTTCAGACTGCATATCTTAAATACTATTATTATAAAGAGTATATGTCATCACTTATGTCGAGTGTGATGTCAAATACAGGAAAGCTGCTTGAATATATTTCAGAGTGTAAAATAAAGGGTGTAAATGTAATAAAACCTGATGTAAATAAAAGTATGATAGGTTTTTCATGTTGTGACGGCGATATATATTTTGGATTGCAAGCTATAAAAAACTGCGGCAGGGGACTTGTTGAAAAAATAGTATACGAAAGACAGGAGAACGGTAAATACAAGGATATTTATGATTTTCTGGAACGTATAGAATGTCGTGAGCTTAATAAAAGGGCACTGGAAAATCTTATAAAATCAGGTGCACTTGATAATCTGGGGCTTAACAGGCATCAGCTTATGGATAATTATGAAGAGCTTCTTTCTGCTTCTACACAAAATGATAACAATGTTGAAGGACAGCTTAATTTTCTTGATGAGGCTGACACATCATCTTATAGAGCAAGGATTCCGTACGAGCCTGAATATCAGCTTTCGTATCTTCTTAATATGGAAAAAGAAGCAACAGGAATGTATTTGTCAGGTAATCCTTTACAGGAGCATATATATATTAAAAAGCTGCTGAGATGTCCTGAAATAAGAAAGGTAACATCTGAGGAAAGCTTATATAAGGACGGAGAAAAGGTATCAGTTTTATGCTCTGTTCAAAGTGTAAAGCTTCATATAACAAAAAATGGAAGCAAAATGGCATTTGTTACTGTTGAAGATGAAACAGGCGAGCTTGATGTTGTTGTGTTTCCTGATTTATATGCAGTTATGGCATCAAGAATACAAAATGATGCAGTATTATTTATAAAAGGCAAGATATCGCACAAGGATAGTGCTGTGTCGCTTATATGCGATTCTATTTACAGTAAGGCAGAGTTTCCTCAGATGATTTCATCAATGAAGCTGTGCGTTAAAATAAGAAGCAATATGACTGATGTGATGAACGATATTATAAATTTATCAAAGAAATACACGGGAGATACTGTCTTGTGCTTTTATATTGAAGATTTGCATAAATATATTGTGCCAAAGAATAAGCAGACGGTATGTGTAAATGAAGAATATTTTAAAAAGCTGACAGAGCTTATACAGCCTGATAAAACGGGGCTTATATAAAAAATGAGTGCATTAAGCACTCATTTTTTATGATATGATTTTTCCTTTAGGTTTTTTACGGTTTTCGACTACCTTTTCAGATTTTTTTATTTCAGATGGACTCTCTGAGCCGCCCTTATCTTCGAAAATAGAATCAACGTCATCAAATGAAGGGTCAGCAATTTCAGGATTAACCTCTCCCTTATTTTCGTAATATGGGTTGATGACATATTTCTGGATAACAGGATAACAATTGAAGCAGTTAATAAATGATACAATTGCAGTTGGCAAGAATGGAAAGACAATCAGGAATGTTAAATTTATAAGACATAAAAAAGCGAAAATACCATAAATAAGAATATTAAGAAAAAGTGTAATAACATTTTTTTTGATAGCAATGCAAGCCAGTGCAAATGAGTTTTTGATGATATTTGAAAGACTCAAATCTGTTGCAACAATCATTGGGAAAATATAAAAATTCATTATGATTATGGTTATTCCTGCACTTAAAACTAATGCAAGACAAAGGTACATAATTTTTCCGTAAATTTCTGCAATTTTAGGGTAGATAAAAAATCCTGAAATACATGATGCAACCATTAAGCAGTCAATAAATCCGATAATAGCAGAATATTTAAAGTTCTTTTTAAATGAAGAAAAGAAATCGGAAAGAATAAATGAATGTTTTTCAAGAGTAAATTTACGAAGGACTTCAGTCATACCTGCTGTAGCAGGGCCTATAAGAACCATAAACAGCAATGTAAGAGCGATTACAGCTATCATGCTTGCCTTTACACTTAAAAGCTTTGTTGACATACACAATAAGCTTATAGGCAGAGGAGCGAAGAAGAGGGTAAAAAGCATATTTAGTCCGATGAGGAGCCAGAATTTTCTTCCAAGAAGCTCAAAGAAAAGTTTTGAGCCGGTTTTTTTATTTGCACTTTTTGATATTCCGACACCTGCTTTTTCATAGTGCCTGTTTAAAAATCCCAAAAAAAGACCTCCTAATAAAATAAATCAATAAAAAAATAATTTATTGCACTTTCGGCAACAGCAGTAACGATGATAAAAACAGTTAATATAGCAAATTTAATGAAGTATAGTTTTATGTAATTTATAATATCTTCATCGTTTACAGAGAGAAATAAAAAAGAAAAAATCTTTGATGAAAGCCGCAGTGATTCTCTTGCACTAAGCACGAATATAACCGAAACAGCAACAAGCTTTGGCAATATTGTAACAGCAACAGGTATTACAGCTTTTAAACCGAGCGATATATAAATTGAGCTCAAAGAAAAACCAATTGCAAATCCTCTGAAAATGAGGAGAAGAATACTGAAAGCCTGTCCTATGGCGAATAGTCCATTTAAAGCAAATGAAATAAGAAAGGCAGTGTAAATAAATAGTGAACTTTTAAAAGAATCAAGAAGTGATATCTTAACATCAATAGGAGCAATATTTTGTCTTAAAATAATCGAATCTGATTGCAAGTCATAAACAGCGTTAAAAATACTTCCTATAATAATTCCGAGAAAAATGACAGTATGGAGTAATACAGTAGAAGTATTGTGCCTTGTATTTAAGTTTGTCCTGAATTTCATTATATATCATTCCTTTCATAATAAAGGATATGAACATATAAATTAATTTAGAACTTTAATGATATTTATTTTGATAATTCGTAAGCACGTTTTGTACAGCTTTTGCAGGCATTGTTTACTACATCGGTAAGTTTGCCTTCATAAAATCTGTCAAGACCTGCAAGTGTAGTACCACCGGGAGATGAAACCATTTTTATGAGCTCGTCGATAGAATAGCCTGAATCGGTAATCATTTTAGCTGAACCGATAAGACTTTGAGAGAAAAGCTCAGTAGCAGAGGCAGTATCTATACCAACAGACTGTGCATAGTCAATAAATCCTTTTGCAAACAGATAGATAAAAGCAGGACTGCTTCCGTTAACAGCGATAATTTCTTTCATTTTGTCGATAGGAACAACGGCTGTTTTACCGCAGGAAGCAAAAATGCTTTTAACGAAGTCGAATTCTTCGTCAGAAACAAAATTATTATGAGAAAGTGCAGAAGCGCCTTCGCCGAGAAGAAGGGGAGTATTCGGCATAACGAGAACAACCTTAGCATCCGGGAGAGTTTTGCTTTGAACAAATTCAGAAGTAATTCCAGCAGCGATAGAAATAAGAACAGTATCAGCATTAACTGAATCTGAAATCTTATCAAGGACAGTATCAATAACCTGTGGTTTAACAGCAAGAACTACATATTTACAGTTCTCAACAACTTCTTTTTCTGATAAACAGGTGATAACACCAAACTCATTAAGTGCATTAAGCTTTTCAGTATCTGTATCATAAGCATAGAGCTGAATAT
Source organism: Ruminococcus sp. (assembly GCA_015066925.1). Lineage (GTDB taxonomy): Bacteria > Bacillota > Clostridia > Oscillospirales > Ruminococcaceae > Ruminococcus. Next base: position 5,163 of record SVNL01000027.1, on the reverse strand, counting down.
CAGAAATTGAAGAGCTGAAAATCCCCTTAATAATAGCGAAACCCATATTCCCTGTACCAATAAAACCAATGTTAAATTTACTCATAAACAAAACTTCCTTTAAAAAATATCACTTACTTTATTATACTACAAAACGTACAAAAAAGCAAGTGATTTTTTGTGATTATCACGAAATATTCAAATTATTAAATAGCAATTTCTTCTGCAATTCTGTGAAGAGCAACTTCGTATGGTTTTTCCATAGAAAGAGCTTCCTGAATATCGAAATCAACGATTTCGTCCTTACGTATACCAACAACTCTGTTGCCTATACCCTGCTCAAGGAGTTCTACAGCATGATGAGCAAGCTCGGTAGCAAGAACTCTATCTCTTACTGTTGGAATACCACCACGCTGAACGTGACCGAGAATAGTTGCTCTTGATTCGATATGAGTCTTTTCTTCAATAATCTTAGCGATTTCATTAGCATTACCGATACCTTCGGCAACAACAATAACAAAGTTCTGTTTGCCATTAGCTTTAGCTTCAAGCATTTTCTTTGCAATAGCGTCAAGGTCGTAAGGGAGTTCCTTAGTGATGATTTCGATAGCACCACAAGCAATACCTGTATTAACAGCAATAAAGCCTGCGTTTCTGCCCATAACTTCAACAACAGTACATCTGTCGTGTGACTGTGAAGTATCGCGGAGCTTGTCAACCATTTCCATAGCAGTATTCATAGCTGTATCATAGCCGATAGTGTAATCTGTACAAGAGATATCATTGTCGATAGTACCCGGGAGTGCTACACAAAGAATACCTCTTGCAGAAAGATCAGCAGCACCTCTGAATGAACCGTCACCGCCGATTACTACAAGACCTTCAAGGCCGAATTCTTCACAAGTAGCCTTAGCCTTTTGAAGACCTTCTTCTGTTCTGAATTCAGGACATCTTGCGGTATAAAGAACAGTACCTCCCTTACGGATAATATCTGAAACGCTTCTGGCATCCATTTTGAAAATATCACCGTTAATAAGTCCAACGTAACCACGACGGATACCATAAACTTCCATACCTTTGCTCAAAGCAGTTCTTACAACAGCTCTGATAGCAGCGTTCATACCCGGAGCGTCACCGCCGCTAGTTAAAACACCAATTTTTTTAATCATAATCTATATCTCCAATCCGTTAAGAATAATAAAATCCATACACATATATTTTACTATAATTTGGGTGTTTTTGTCAATAGGGTTATGCTCAAAATATAGTAAAATATTATGTAATAATTTGTTGAAAATAGTTGTAAATGGAAAAAAGAAATGACTGAACAGAAAAAATCAATTCCGTTCAGCCATTTACGGTATTTACTCAACAACGTAAACGTTAGCATACGAAGTAAGATTGTAGCAATCGCTTGTGGAAGCACAGAATACATCGACAACGCCTTTTGCGCATCCTGTATCGTTTAAAGTATAATAACCGAGTCCCTCAATATAAATTTGTGTATTAAATGGAAGACCGTATTTACGACTCATTGCCACACCGCCTACATAAGGCATAACACCTGATGCAGTAGGATTACCTGTTGCAACATAGCCTGTAATTCTTAAATTACCGAGCAGTCTCATGTTCGAGGTATCTGGCTGTGAAGAATTTTCTTCGGCATTGTTTGCGTCAGGTGAAGCTTCAGCAACGGTTTCATTTTCCGGCTGAATAGGTTGAGTTTCGGTTACTGGTTCAGTAGGTGGTTCAGTAGGTGGTTCTGTTGGAGGTTCTGTTGGAGGTTCTGTAGGTGGCTGTGTCTGTGGAGGAAGAGTGGTAGTGGTAGTAATTGTTGTAGTTGTTACAGTAGTTGTAACCGGCTGAGTAGTTGTAGTAGTTGTTGTTGTTGAGGAAGTAGTTGTAGTAGTTGTTGTGGTTGTAACTGTTGAAGTCACATTAGCTTCTGTCGTTGTAACAATTTGAGTTGTTGTGTTGACAGCAGCTTCAATTTCTAACTTTCTGTTTTTACTTTGCTCAGATTTGAAAAGCGAAAATGTAAATATCCCCATAATAAAGAGTAATGTGATAATATATTTTCTCATTGCATCTCCTTTGCTTGTTTATCAGAAAATTTAAATCTGATATTATTCTTGTGGATTTAAAGCACACAAATAAGTTCGGCAGAAAAAATATGCTCTAAACGCTGTGAATACCTTTGTCTGCCGGTCAAGTATTGAGTTTACAGATTAAATGTTTCAAAAATATGAACTCAATGTAAAAAAAATATTTCTAAAAGAGTAAATCACGATATTTTTTAACATCTACCTATCTATAATAAACAGAATAAACAATTAATTATATTTTTACGTATAATTTAGATAAGCATAGTATATATAAAACATATTATAACAGATTGACAAAAAAATAACAATCGAATTGAAAAATATCTGTATTTCGTAAAATGGCTATTTTACGTCGTTTTATGGCTTTTTTGCACATAAAATCGGCAATTTTAATGATTTATGTAGCAAAAAAAACGAATGTTTGAAATTGCATTTTTTGTCGTTATAAGGCAATTTTTAATAAATTTACCATGGTAAACAGTGTTTTATATAAAAATTTATATGTACGAACTCTGAAAAATATTCCATTAAAATGCAACCTTTTTTCTTTATACTATTATATATATAAATAAAACTTGCATAAGTTTTTTGATTTCTTGACAAAATATTAACATTGTGATAAAATAATGTTTGATTAAGATTGCGTTACAACTCGCTTTTAAGAGTTATAATGCGAAATAATTTGATTAAAAATGGAGCGATTTATTATGGGTATGCAGTTTAACAGAAAGATGCCTGAGCCGGCTGAAATCAAGGAGTTATATGCTATTTCAGATGAAATCAAATCAATAAAGTCTGAACGTGATAAGCATATTGCTAAGGTTTTTACAGGTGAATCAAATAAATTTCTTCTTATTATAGGACCTTGTTCCGCTGATAAGGATGAGCCTGTAATGGACTATGTTCACAGACTTGCTGATATTCAAAAGCAGGTTGATGATAAAATAATCATTATTCCAAGAATTTATACAAACAAACCTCGTACAACAGGTGAGGGATACAAGGGCATGGTTCATCAGCCTGACCCCACTAAAACAGAAGACATTTTTCAGGGTGTTATAAAGGTACGTCAGCTTCATACAAGAGCTATTAAGGAAACAGGTCTTACATGTGCAGATGAAATGCTTTACCCTGAGAATTATCGCTATATTTCAGACCTTCTTTCATATGTAGCTGTAGGTGCACGTTCGGTTGAAGACCAGCAGCACCGTCTTACAGCAAGCGGAATGGATGTGCCTGCAGGTATGAAGAATCCTACATCCGGTGATATTACCGTTATGCTTAACTCAATTAAGGCAGCACAGGCTCAGCATACATTTTTATATGGCGGATGGGATGTTACAACTGATGGAAATCCTTATGCACATGCTATTCTCAGAGGTGCTACAAACAGGCACGGTCAGAACATTTCAAATTATCATTATGAAGATTTGATTATGCTTCATGATGCATATTGCGAAAAAAATCTTCAAAATATGGCAGTTATCATTGATACTAATCATTCAAATTCGGGTAAGAAGTATCTTGAACAGATAAGAATAAGTAAAGAAGTTCTTCATAGTATGCGTCATTCAGATGATATAAATAAGTTCGTAAAGGGACTTATGATTGAAAGTTATATTGAAGATGGCTGTCAGAGCGTAGACGGCGATGTATACGGAAAATCTATTACTGACCCATGTCTTGGCTGGGAAAAAACAGAGAAGCTTATTCTTGATATTGCAGACCTTCTCTAATAATTATATACAGTCAACATAAATTAAGGTTATAAAAATAAGGGTATCGAGCTATATAAAAACTCGATACCCTTAAATGTTTTATTTGATTATTCAGCAGTAAATTCATTCATAATAGTAAATCCGTTTTCTATGTAGTAGCCTGTTTCCTTTGCAGTTTTTTCACAGAAGCCGTTTACACCGCTATTATCTGTTCTGCTGTCATAAATAAAGAATGGAATAGGATCATTTGTATGTGTTTTAAGTGAGAGTGGAGTTGCGTGGTCAGGTGTAACAAGAACTTTGAAGTCACCCATTTTTTCAAGCTCTGCCACAACAGGAGCAAGAACCAGCTTATCTATAAGTGAAATTGATTTCACTTTATTTTCGAGTTCGTTTCTATGACCACATTCATCAGGAGCTTCAACGTGAATATAAACGAAATCCTGTCCATTTTTGAATTCACTGATAGCAGCTTTAGCCTTACCCTCAAAATTAGTATCAATATATCCTGTTGCACCGTCAACGTTAATAACGTTCATATTTGAAAATTTACCGATGCCTTTAAGCAGGTCAACAGCAGAAATCATTGAAGCTTTTAAGCCGAATTTTTCTTTAAAATCGTCAAGATTTGCTCTTACGCCTTCTCCCCAGAGCCAAATGCTGTTTGCAGGACGAAGTCCCTTAGCTACTCTTTCCTTGTTTAAAGGGTGGTCCTTGAGGAGTGTATAGGATTTTTGCATTAATTCGTAAAGCTTTGCAGCGTTAGGATGTGTTGGAACGTATTCCTTAACGGGTTTACCGGTAATATCGTGTGGAGGCGTAATGTTGCCGATATCAAGAGTACCATTATTCCAGATAAGACAGTGACGATAGCTTACGCCGCTGTAAAACTTGAATTCATCGTTATCGAGGTTTTCTGCAAGATATTTAATAAGAATTTCAGCGTCCTCAGTAGAAATATCATCAGCGCAGTAATCAAGAATTGTTTTATCAGCATAATTATCTTCGTCGGTAACGGTTACAAGATTACATCTAAGTGAAACATCAGTTTTCTTCATATCTATACCGATACTACCTGCTTCAAGCGGAGAACGTCCTGTATAATAAATTTTGGGGTCATATCCAAGAACAGAGAGATTAGCAACATCGCTTCCGGGCTTCATACCGTCAGCTACAGTTTTTACAAGACCAACCTTAGCAGTTTTGGCAAGCTTATCCATACATGGAGTTTCAGCAGCTTCAAGAGGTGTTTTGCCACCTAAAGCTTCGATAGGATAATCAGCCATACCATCGCATAACATAACCAGATATTTCATATAAAAATCTCCTTTAGAAAAAATTACCGAATTAATTAATGTCTG
>SVNL01000026.1:16200-20023 GCA_015066925.1 Ruminococcus sp. | reverse complement strand
TTCACTTCATTTTGTAGCAATAAGCTTTTCAGCACTTGCAAGCTTAACGCAGATAACAAAAAGCTCCATAGCCTTTTTAAGCTCTTCAATCGAAGGATAAGAAGGAGCAATTCTTATATTCTTGTCATCGGGGTCCTTACCGTATGGGAAAGTAGCACCTGCGTTTGTGAGTGTAACACCTGCCTCGGCACAAAGCTGAACAATTCTCTTTGCACAGCCGCTGAGAGCGTCGAATGAAACGAAATATCCGCCCTTAGGCTTAACCCAGCTACCGATTTCACCGTAAGGAGCAATCTCTCTCTCAAGAGTTTCAGTAACAGCGTCAAAACGAGGTTCGAGGAGCTGTCTGTGCTTATTCATATGAGCGAGAAGGTTGTCATAATTCTTAAAATATCTCACATGGCGGAGCTGATTGATTTTATCGAAGCCGATAGTACTTACAGCAAGAGCCTTTTTAAGTGAAGCAATATTCTCCTTGCTTGCACCGATTACAGCAACACCTGCACCCGCAAATGTAACCTTAGATGTTGAACCGAAAATGTAAGCGATATTATCATTATCAGCAGCCTTAGCTTCTTTTAAGAGGCTTAAAATTCTTGATGTATCATCAGTAATATGGTGGATACAATAAGCATTATCCCAGAAAATTCTGAAATCAGCAGCCTTAGGTCTCAGGTTTGCAAAGCGCTTTACAGTTTCATCGCTGTAGCAGATACCCTGTGGATTTGAATACTGCGGAACACACCAGATACCCTTTATAGAGTCATCTGAAGAAACGAGCTTTTCAATCATATCCATATCAGGACCGTCATTGCCCATAGGTATGTTAATCATTTCAATTCCAAAGAATTCGCAGATAGAAAAATGGCGGTCATAGCCCGGAACAGGACACAAAAACTTAACCTTATCAAGCTTGCACCAAGGCTCAGAGCCGAGAATACCGTGAGTAAAAGCAGTCTGTATAGTCCAGAACATAATATTAAGGCTTGAGTTACCGAAAACGATAACCTCGTCGTCATTGACATCAATCATATCGGCAAAAAGCTTTTTAGCCTCAGGAATACCGTCAAGCAGACCGTAATTACGGCAGTCCATACCATTTTCAGACTTATAATCGTCCTTTGAAAGACAATCAAGCATATCCATACTAAGGTCAAGCTGCTGAGGTGATGGCTTACCTCTTGACATATCAAGCTTCAGACCGAGTGCTTTAAAGCTGTTATATTCAGCCATGACATCATTTTTAAAAGCCTCAAGCTCACTTTTATTCATCTGCAATAAATTCATTAAGTAAATCTCTCCTTTGAAATCAATAGAAAATACACTGAACTTCACAATGCTTTTATAGTATACCATATATGCGCATATGTTTTCAAGAGAGAAAACTACAAAATCTATACTACAGCCTCAGCAAATTTTTGATATATTTGCCCACATACGACGGACAGGTGTGTGTGAGCAGCCGACTGGAATAATGTAATTTTATGTCGAAGCATAGGGAACATAAATACTTCTTGTATATTTTTAAAAGTTGATTACACACTATGTATACAACGTGTACAAGATACCCCCTACCCTTTTGTATATTCACACAAAATAAAAGTGTTTTTTGTATATATTTTGTGAATTCTATTGACTTAGCTTAGTTTTTGTTATATAATACATATATAAAATAAATATAGAGGGATAGGAATTTAATGCTGCTATATCTTGAAGTCAGGAGGAAAATATTATGAAGAACATATTTTTTAAAGCTTCGGCAATTGCATTAACTCTGTCCTTTTTCGGCGGAAACGGGACACTTAATTCTTTCGCAGAGTCAATTTCTTCAAAAACATATGAAATCGACTTGTCAGATGAAGCAATCGTCCTTGAAACAGATGATATATCATTTGACAGCTATGATTATTTTCTCGATACACCATCGCTTAATGCAGGTACAAGCTCAGGCGGTGAAGCTGCAAACTCAGAAAGTGTACCTGTTACAGATGTCCACCTTTACGGAAGCTATCTCGACGAAAATAATAAAGCCGTTTACGAAGCTCTCAGAAACTGGATTAATCCGTCACTTGACGCTGTAAACGTAGTTTTCCCCGAAACTGTAAGCATTACTCTTTCGGCTCTCCCCGGCTCATCAAATTATACTGCCGAGGACCAGGCTGTTCTTTATGATACCCTCATGGCTAACTGTAAGCCTGCAAGAGATTCAGTAATTTTTGACTATCCCGAAATATTCTGGGTTGACCCAAATCTCGTTACCATTAACCTCACCAATACTACTTATTCCTACAACCAATTCAAAAAAGTGTATACACTTAAAATCGGCGGAATTTCTCTTACTCCGAAAATGCTTGAAGAATTCTCGGATATAAACGAGGTTATGGAATATAAACAGCTTCTTGATGCTGCTATTTATAATTTCGAGGTAAATGGTGATAATAATTACGAAAAGCTCAATGATATCTATCAGAAAATAGGTGAATTCACTTATTACGATTTGAAATCAGGCTATGCACATTCCGCTGTCGGTGCACTTGTTGAACCGGGTGCTGTGTGTGAGGGCTATTCCAAGGCTTTAAAGCTTATCTGTAATCGTGAAAAAATTCCGTGTGTGCTTATCTTCGGAAACCTCAATACAAGCGATATGACTGCTCATATGTGGAATTACGTTCTTATGGAGGATAAAAAATGGTACGCTCTCGACCTTACCTGGGACGACACCGACAACAGTACAAGTACACCTGTTAAAAGAACCTATTTTCTTAAAGGCTCTCAGAGTTTTTCAACAGACCATACCGAATTCACTGACTTTTTGGGCACTATATTTACTTATCCCTCACTCAGCACTTCTGATTACGTCTATTCGGATATCCCCGCTGCAACAACTCCTGCGGTAACAACTACTACCGAAATCGTAACCACAACTACCACAACCCCAAAGCCTACTACTACTACTACCACCACTACATCAGCAGTTACTACTACCACAACTACATCAACTACTACATCAACCACTACAACACCTGCTACCACCACAACAACAGCGGTAACAACAACACTTCCTCCTGCACCGATAACAATCTGCGGTGACTTCAACAGCGACGGCTGTGTTGATATATCAGACGCTGTAATATGTAATCTTGCAATTATGGGTATAAATTCCGATTGCAATTGCGATTATGATAACGACGGATATGTCGATATTTTCGATTTGCTTCTTTTAAGACAAAATCTTATGAAATAATTTAACCTAAAAACCAAAAACAAATATAATATAAGTCATTGCCTGTACCTTATGGCGCAATAAGACTTTAAGAAATGGAGTAATTATTATGAAATCACAGGAAAACTTTAAAAAAGGCGCAGTTGAAATGGTTGTTTTGCATTTATTATGCAGACGAAATATGTATGGCTATGAACTTGTTCAAGAGCTTGAAAAGAGCAGTAACGGTCTTTTCATCATCAAGGAGGGCACTCTTTATCCCTCACTTTACAGAATGATTGAAAAGAAATACATCTCAGGCTCAACTGAGCTTGTAGGTAAAAAACGTACAAGAGTTTATTACACTATCGAAGAAGAGGGCAAAAAGGCTCTTGAAGAAATGAAAAAGGATTATGAATTAATCTCAATGGGCATTACAAATGTTTTAAACAGCAAATCAGAAGAATAAAATTCCTCTCTTAATAAAAAAATACGGTTATCCGATTTAATTCGGATAACCGTGTTTTTTTCGTATTATTCAGCTTCAGTAGCTTCTGCTGTTTCAGTAGTATCAGCGGCTTCTGTAGCGTCAGCTGTTTCTGTAGTTTCAGCTGATTCTGT
>SVNL01000026.1:10125-16100 GCA_015066925.1 Ruminococcus sp. | reverse complement strand
TTCTGTAGTTTCAGCTGATTCTGTTTCAGCCTCTGTTGCAGGCTGTGATGGAGTTTCTCCTGTCTTAACAAGTCTGGCGTCAAACATACCTGCAAGAGCATTTGAACCCTCAGTTGCAGGATATACAATCTTAATCTTGTTTACGCCTGTAACGTCGATATCCATTTCTGTCGGCTTGCTTGATGTTGTCATTTCAGGTGAAGTATAGAGGAGCTTATCGTCGCCGTAAACTTCAAAATACTTAGTACCATCAAGTGTGCTGTAACTATCAACAACAGATACAGTACCCATAAGCTTGTTATAAGCACCGTTTATATCGTATTCAGCCCAGCATTCCTTTGCACTGTATGAATCAATGTAGTAATAAGTCTTATACTCGTTGTCGAAGTAATCGTGTGTTGAGCCGAAATAGTTTACATAAAGTGAACCTTCAATGTTGTTATAATCCATATCGTTGATGTAAACAGGGAGATATGCGCTGTATTTTTCGTTTGCAGTATTAAGCTTTTCATTATCTTCTCCGAGAACTTCAATAGCTTCCTGAATAGTAACAGCACTTTCAGCATAATTCTTACTGCCAAACTGTTCCTCAGCCTTCTTGATAACAAAATCAGCATAGCTATCAGCAAGATTAGTTTTAAGTGCAACCATTTCCTCATTATCGCTGAAATAGTAGTCAGCGTAATTGCGGATAAATCTTGAAGCTTCAGTATATTCACCGCTTTCGAAATACTTCTGGATTTCAGCCTCTGAATACTTAACAACCTCATCATTTACCTTCTGATAAAGCTCCTGGAACTTTTCGTTTTCCTCGTATTCATACTTATAGCTGTTAAGAAGGTTTATTGCACTTTCATATTCATTTTCGCTGAGATATTCGTCAACCTCGCCGAGGTCTTCTTCAATCTGAGCTTCTTCTGCCTCAGCAATCTTAGCCTGAGCGTCCTTATAGTTCTTATCCTCCTTAACTACATATCCGAGGTAGTAAACAGCATCGCTGTAATCTTCTTTTTCGAAATACTCAATACCTTTTTCGTAATATTCCTTAGAAACTTCAAGCTCAGCTAATTTCTCAACGAATTTCTCGTAATCCTTGTTGTCGAGTTTAAGCTCGTCAACGAATTCGTATAAATCCTCGAGGTCTTTTTCTTTAAGCTCGCCCTCGTTATATTTTTCGAGAATAAGCTCATACTTGTCGTCCATTTCGGACTTTACTTCTTTACGGATATCTCTTTCCTTAGAAGAACCGTCTACCTTTTCGTCATAGTAGTCGAGAGCGCCGGAGAAGTCCATTTTATCAACATAGCCTAAAATTTTATCAGCCTTGTTTCCACAAGCTGTAAGAGTAAGTGTACAACTTAATGCACATAATGCTGCAAGTACTTTTTTCTTGTTCATAGTTTATAACCCCTTTTTCTTAAATTATTTATTATCTTGCGATATTAAACATCATTATAATACATTTTTTTGGATTTGTCAACAAATTACAACAAATTATTTTGGCAGAATAATCAATTTGAATTTACGCTTTAGAAGCTTTATTTCTTTCTGCCTTTAAAGCAGCTGCTGAGCTTTTCATAGATATAGTCCGTACCGATAGCTGAATATCCGCACATAAGGATAAAATACGGCATAATATACTGCGATTTAGCCTCGAAAAACAGGTGATACAAAAATCCGCCGAGAATTATCAAGGGTATTGCACAGCAAAGAATGTCCTTTTTCTTGAAGCAAAGCAATATCGCCACAAACACCGCAAAGAAAATATACTGCTGATAAATATTCATATATTCCTTAACGTAAGAATAATTATTTTCAAGAACAATTTTATACATAGTATTGTCACCGAGATTATACTTAGGTCTTACCCAGTTCAGCCAGATTGCTTCATAAGTCGGCTCGTTCCACTGAGAAGTGATTTTCTCATAGAAAAAATCGTTGGCATATGTAAAATCGTCCGCAAATACCTTAGCACGCTCCTTAACGAAATCCATAGTAGCGTCGGCAGTTCTTTCAGAGCTAAAGCCTTTCTTTTCATGCTCAATAGCAGTATGCTTTCCGCTGTACCACCCCGGAGCCGTACAGCCAGCCGTGTTATTAGGCTCGTCAATTCCCATTGCCAGCCATGCAATCATAGGAACGCTTTCTCTCACCATTATATTGCTTCTTGCTTCATACGTTTTTACGATAAGAGGCATTGCACTTATTCCGAAAACTACGCTGACCGCTATATAAGCCAAATCCATAAGCTTTTTTCTGCTAATGAATTTTACAAACGCAATTCCTGCCAGAGCAATGAGAACTATATAATTGTTCGTTTTTACGACAATTGCAAGAGTAAGAAAAAGTACGGATAAAAATGCCCAGATATAGCGTGTTTTCTTTTCGCTCTGAAAATACATAATCTCAAAAAGAAAAGCATATACGATAAAGCAAAGCCCCGGAATTATTCCATACACGAATACGGAATAGAAAATCGGATGAATACACATAAGAAAAGTGAAACAGGCAATCGACTGAATTCTCTTGCTGTGAAAGAGCTTTCCGAGGATTATTACAATTCCGATATAAGCGGCAACGAAATATAATAAATTTATAACCTGTAAATAGAGGATTGTAGAGAAGTGTCCACCTAAAAGACGTATGATGACCTCAAAATAAGAAACAGTACCCAGAATATACGAATAATTGCTGTAATATCTGTCTTCAAGAAAAGAAAAGTCGTTATTTGCCGCCTTTTGTGCCGCTGCTATAACCGAATACGAATCAGCATGAAGCTTGCACTGAGCAGTGAAAATCCATATAACACCAAGCAGGAACGTAAAAAGCGATAACACCACAAGCTGTATTTTTATAGGAACCTTCTCAAGATACGGAATTATAAAAAGCATTGCTACAAATATAAAGAAAAAATAACACGCATTTATAAATATATTATCATGGTGCATAAAAATTCCCTCAAAGGTTTCCTTCGAATTAACCATATGCATAGTGTGCATAAAGCTCTCGATAAAGAGAAAGCCTGTAATTATTGCCATAAGAAAGCATATGAGATTTCTTGCATACCCCTCTGATTTTTCAAAAAACTGTCTTATTTTTAACATCATGTCACCTTCCGTATATATATATTAATAATCATACAGTTATTTATTTTATCACAACTGAGATAAAAAATCAACCGTAAAGCCGACAAAATTATCCACGAATTTACATTCTTCAAAATAAATATATCTTTTCTGACAAAAGCTTCCATAATATACAAGCAGTATAAAACAGACAGGATAAAACACCCTTTTTAAGCTGATTTTTAGTGATTTCACAATATAGTTTAATAATATTTGTATAAAAAGGCAATTGAAAAAAATAAACAAAAGTTGTATAATTTTAATATGGAATATGTATAAATATAAGTATGTTTGCGACCCTTGATTCACGCAAAGCAACTGTAAACACTGTTCTGAATAAAGGCTGAGCCTTTGTAATTACTTAAAGTATACCGATTATGCGGAATGACGGAGCGTTCCGTTTCGGAGAATGGAGATTTTTAAATGGCAAATACTAAAAAAACAGCAAATAATCCTATGATGCAGAAAATCAGAACCGACTTTCTCGAAAAGCTTAAGGGCATTTACAACGTTTCTCCCGACGAAGCTTCGGATAAACAGGTTTATCAGATGCTTTCAGACGTTATCGTCGGCATATTGAAGAAAAAAAGACAGACCTTTATTAACCATACCCATTCGGCAGGCGGTAAACAGATTTACTACCTCTCTATGGAATTCCTTATGGGACGTTCTCTTAAAACAAGTATATATAATCTCGGTGTTGCCGATGAAATCCGCGATATGCTAAATGAATTCGGTATAAATCTCGATAAAATTTATGAATACGAGCCTGACGCAGGCCTTGGAAACGGCGGTCTTGGCCGTCTTGCGGCTTGCTATCTTGACGCTCTCGCTACTCAGGGGCTCCCTGCTATGGGCCACTCTATCTGCTATGAATACGGTATCTTCCAGCAGAAGCTTGAGGACGGCTGGCAGACTGAATTCCCTGACAACTGGCTCCCCGGCGGCTCAGTCTGGCTTACAGCTAAGCCTGACCTCGCTATCGACGTTCACTTCGAGGGTGAGCTGAGAGAATACTGGGACAGCCAGTATCACCACGTTTCACATATAAACTATAACACCGTTGTAGCTATTCCTTATGATATGTACGTTTCAGGCTATGGCAGTGAGGGAGTTTCTGTTCTTCGTCTTTGGAAGGCTCAGGCTCCCAGCTTCGATATGGCTAAATTCAACAGCGGCGACTATGCAAGCGCTCTCGCTCAGAACTCTGCCGCAAACGCTATTTCAAAGGTTCTCTATCCTAACGATAACCACCTCGAAGGTAAGCGTTTAAGACTCCGTCAGCAGTATTTTATGTGTGCCGCAGCTATCGGCGATATCGTAAATACTCATATGTCTGTTTACGGAACTCTCGATAATCTTCACGAAAAGGTTGCTATCCATATCAACGATACTCACCCGACTCTCGCTATCCCTGAGCTTATGAGAATTCTTCTCGACGACTGCGGATATACTTGGGAAAAGGCTTGGAATATCGTTATCCATACCTTCGCTTATACTAACCATACAGTAATGGCTGAGGCTCTTGAAAAATGGGACGTTAACCTCGTTAAGCATATCGTTCCGAGAATTTTCTCAATCATCGTTGAAATCAATAACCGCTACTGCGCAGAGCTTATGGAGAAAAACGGCAACGACAGTGCTCTTACTACAAGAATGTCTATCATCAAGGATAACCAGATTCATATGGCTACACTTTGTGTTGCCGCTTCTCACAGCGTTAACGGCGTTTCAAAGCTTCACTCCGAAATCATCAAGGATTCTGTTTTCGGTGACGAATACAGACATTCTCCTGAAAAATTCAAGAACGTTACAAACGGTATCGCATACAGAAGATGGCTCTATCAGTCAAATCCGGGGCTTACAAATCTCCTGCGTGAAAAAATCGGAGATAAATTCCTCAAGGACGGCTCAGAGCTTACTAAGCTCCGCCAGTTTGCCGACGATAAGGACGTTCTCGAACAGCTCCTTAAAATCAAAAAGGAAAATAAAGAAATCTTCGCTAAATTCGTTAAGAACAAGAGCTCATTCAATATTGATACAAACAGTATTTTCGACGTTCAGGTTAAGCGTCTGCACGAATACAAGCGTCAGCACCTTAACGTTATGAATATTCTTGCGGATTATAACTATCTGCTTGAAAATCCTGATGCAGATTTCGAGCCTAAGACTTATATCTTCGCCGCAAAGGCTGCTCCGGGATACTATCTCGCAAAGCAGATTATCAAGCTTATATGGGCTATTTCAGAGGAAATCAAGAAAAATCCGAAGATTTCCAAAAAGCTTTCGGTTTACTTCCTCGAAAACTACTGCGTTACACTTTCAGAGCTTCTTATGCCTGCCAGCGATATTTCAGAACAGATTTCTCTTGCAGGTACAGAGGCTTCGGGTACAGGCTGTATGAAGCTTATGCTTAACGGTGCAATCACACTCGGTACTCTCGACGGCGCTAACATCGAAATCAAGGACGCTGTAGGCGACGATAATATCATCATCTTCGGTATGAAGAATGAAGAGGTTAACGCTCTTAAAGCAAGAGGATATAACCCTGAGGATATCTACGCAAATAACGAAACAATCAGAAATTGTATCAACAGAATGTATCAGAGTATCAATGGCTGTGTATTCAGCGAGGTTGCAAATTCACTTAAATCTCAGGACCCTTATATGGTACTTGCTGACTTCGAATCATACAGACAGGCTCAGAAATTCAGCTCTGAATGCTACAGAGATAAGATGAAGTGGGCTAAGATGTCACTCAATAATATTGCAGGTGCAGGAATTTTCTCTGCTGACCGTGCAGTAAACGAATACGCAAAGAATATCTGGCATTTAAAATAATATAATATA
>SVNL01000026.1:0-10025 GCA_015066925.1 Ruminococcus sp. | reverse complement strand
CAGAGATGCCCTAAAATAAAAATAGGGAGTTGCTTAAATGGCTATTTATGACAGCTGGAACCTTGAATACAAATCAAAATTCGGCGCATTAAGACGTGACGAAGCTTGCAGATTTTCTATAAAAATACCAAAAAATATACCGCTTGATTTTTCTCCCGTTATGGTCGTTTTCCGTACAGGCTTCAAGGAAAGATTCCTGAATATGACCAAAATCGGTGAGGACGGCGACTACAGCATCTATTCCGTAATTTTTTCGGCAAAATATTCGGGCGTTCATTACTACTATTTCTCGTACACAACAAACGGTGTGCGCTTTTATATCAAGAAAAAGGACTGCCACCTCGGCAATCTCAACGACGGCGATTTGTTTCAGCTGACCGTTTTTTCAAAGCACTATGAACCCGTTGAATTTTTAAAGGGCGGAATTATGTATCAGATTTTCCCCGACAGATTTTGTAAAAGCGGAAAAGCTCACGAAAATATCCCAAGCGGACGTGTTCTGCGTGATGACTGGGGCGGAACTCCTTATTACAAGCCTGATGAAAACGGTCATGTGTGGAATAACGACTATTTCGGCGGCGACCTTGAGGGTATACGCTCTAAGCTTGAATATTTAAGCGACCTCGGAGTAACCTGTATCTACCTCAACCCTATTTTCGAATCACACGAAAATCACCGCTACAATACCGCAAACTATATGAAAATCGACCCTATGCTCGGTGATGAGGAGGACTTCAAACGCCTCTGCTCCGACGCTCAGAAATACGGTATTTCCGTAATTCTTGACGGCGTTTTCTCACATACGGGTGCTGACAGCGTTTATTTCAATAAGTTCGGAAGATATGATTCTGTCGGTGCTTATAATTCAAAGGAAAGCCCTTACTTCGACTGGTATACATTCTATAACTATCCGAATGAATATGAGGCTTGGTGGGGCATTGATACTCTGCCGAATGTTGTCGAAACAAACGATAATTATACAAAATATATCTGCGGCGAAAACGGAGTTCTCGACCACTGGATTCAGCTCGGTGCGGCAGGCTATCGTCTTGACGTTGCAGATGAGCTTCCGGACGCATTCCTTGAAAATCTCAACAAATGCGTTAAAAAACACGGCAATGATAAAATCGTTATCGGCGAAGTCTGGGAGGACGCTTCAAATAAGGAAAGCTACGGAGTAAAACGCCGCTATCTTCTCGGACACCAGCTTGATTCTGTAATGAACTATCCGTTCAAACAGGCAATAATCGACTATATAAACGGCGGAGAACCATATAACTTCATCAATTCGATAATGACAATTCTCGAGAATTATCCTAAGCCTATGGCAGATGTCCTTATGAACTTCGTTTCAACTCACGATATCGAACGTGCAATCAATACCTTCGGCGGAGAATACTGCGGCGATAAAAGCAAGGACTGGATGGCTGAACGCTATCTCACACAGCAGCAGTACGATAAAGGCAAAAATATGCTCAAAGCGGCTATGTCGCTTATGTACTTCGTTGTCGGCGTGCCGAGTATATACTACGGTGACGAGGCAGGTATGCAGGGCTATAAAGACCCGTTCAACAGACGCTGTTACCCATGGGGCAACGAGGATACCGAGCTTATCGCTTTCGTTAAGGAGCTTGGACAAATCCGTAAAAGCAGCAGTGCATTTGCAGACGGTACAATGGAATTTATCTATAACGACAGCAATATTATCGGCTTCGCAAGACATTCGGAGGAAGAGGATATGCTCATTTTCGTAAACAGAAGCGATAAATCGTGCAATGTCGAGCCTTTCTTTAAGCTAATCAAAAAATATTCGATTTCAGAAGCTCTTCACGGCGAAATAACCGACTTGGGACTAACCGTGAATTCCTACGATTTTGCGGCAATACGCTGTATAAAATAATCCTTTTTCGGACAGCTCTTTTATGTGCTGTCCGATTTTTTTGCAAAAAAAATTGTAAAAATAAAAAAAATGTTTGTATTTTTGTAAAGTTTATGTTATAATAAAAAAAGCTTGTGATTTATAAGCCAGATTTTTATAAAGGAATTGATGAAATGGAAAATAAGAAAAGTATTTCAATACTTAAACCTGTAATAATCATATTGCTTTCGTTACTTATTCTGAGTACACTCATTGTTAATATATTGTTCTCACGCAACGATACTCCTAAAATATTCGGAAAATATATCCATATCGTAACCGAACAGGAAGGCATTGATATGGGTAATGAGGTAACTGCGGGTGCGGCTTTGATTGCAGATGACATCTCAAAGCGTACACTCAATATCAATACCGACGTTGTTCTCTGTAAGCTCAATGAAACAGATAAGGTTACCGTAAGAATGTTCTATAAGGTTGCTACCGACGAGGAAACGGGCGAGGTAAGATATTATCCCGAAACCGATATCGCTCAGGGCGTTGAGCTTTCAATCGGTAAGGAAAATATTGTCGGCATTTGTACAAAGGAAAATTTAACTCTCGGAGCCTATCTTAGCTTTGCAAGAAATATCAAGGGTATTATCGCTCTTTTAATCGTTCCGTCAATTATTCTCGTTATTATGGTTATCGTGGCTCTTTTCAGAAAGCGTGACGAGGATGAGGACGAATTCAACTTCTATAACTACGAAAGCCCCGAGGCTGAACCTGAAAAGCCTGCTGCTCCTGCAAAGCCTCTTTTCAATCCCGAAAAAGATCCTATCGGAAGCAATGAGCTTGAGCTTAAAAAAATGTCTATTGCTGAGAATTTCAGTCAGAAAGAGGTTAATCCGAATTCTCCTTATCAGAAGGAAAAGGAAAGAACTATGCAGTTCAAGGCTCAGACCTCTGCTGAAACAGCCTTTGCTTCAAAAAATATTGTAGGTCAGTCAGCTACTGCTCCTGTTGCGGAATCTCTTCGTGCAGAAATGCTCAAGCGCAATGCTGAGGCTGAAAAGTATTCAAATGAGCTTCAGAAGGCTCCTGCTTCAGATGATAACGACAATACACTCATTATGTCTACATCAGATATTCCAAAGGCTGAGGCAATAAAATCACATTCAGCAACTACTGCTCCGTCGTATACTCCCAAAAAGCAGGCTTCACCTGATATTGACGATATAATCAAGAATTCTTCTCCATCTGCAAGAAGAAAGGAAATATCAGCTATGTCTATCGACGACCTGCTGAATGTTATCGAAAACGAGAAAAAGAAGCTTTAACCACAAATATATCAGCCTGTATTTCGAATAATACAGGCTGTTTTACTATCGGAGGAACAGAATATGAACGGCAAAATTATTGTTATCGAAGGACTTGACGGTACAGGTAAATCCACACAGTTTGAACTGCTTAAAGAAAAGCTCGAAAATTTCAGATTTATAACCTTTCCGAATTATCAGTCACCAAGCGGCGAAATAATTACACAATATCTCAGCGGACAATTCAATGAAAGCGACGAGAGCATAAGTGCTTATTCGGCAAGCTCTTTTTACGCTGTTGACCGATATACAAGCTTTAAAAATGACTGGGAAAAGGATTATCTTTCAGGCGTGAATATAATATCTGCACGCTATACTACGTCTAACGCTGTGTATCAGACTACAAAGCTTCCCGAAAATATGTGGGAGGAATACTGCAACTGGCTTTATGATTTTGAGTACAAACGACTTGGAATACCACGTCCCGACGCTGTTATTTTTCTGGATATGCCGGTTGAAGTGTCGCAAAAGCTTCTCTCTGCACGCTATAACAACGACGAACAAAAAAAGGATATCCACGAATCAAATGTAGATTATCTTAAAAAGTGCCGTGAAGCCGCTTTATATGTAAGCCGCTGTGACAAAAACGAAAGCTGGACTCTTATCGACTGCTGTAAAAACGGAGAGCTTCGCTCTATTGAAGATATAAACAGCGAAATCGTTTCAATTATAAATCAAATCATTAAGGACGGATGTATGTAAAATCCGTCCTTTTTTATCTTTACTTTTATGTGATTAAATGATATAATATTTATGTATGATTTATTGAGGAGGATTAAAATGGAAAACAAATTTACCGAACGTCCCGACCATTCGCATTACGGCGCTTGCAGTTCAAGACTGCGTGAAATAGACGATAAATCACGTTTCCGTTCAAAATATACTATTATCTCTTCAGCCGCCGCATGTATGTTTGGTGCATGGGGTGCAAAAATAAACGGATTTTCTCTCCTTACCGATTTGTTTACAGGAAGAAAAGAATTTATGGGACATAATGCATTAGACAATTTAGGCGGAGGATTTCTTCATATAATTACATTTATACTGCTCGTGCTGCTTGCATATCTTGGCAGAGTAAGAAATCAGCTTAAATTCACACATATTATTCTTCTCGGATTTTACTGCTTTACTGCTATTCAAAGTATTTTATTTATCGGTCAGCGCAGAAGTGATGTAGCCGCATTCGCTATTGCCACTTTAGGAATTATCCTCTATATTCCGTCAATTGCCGAATTCTGTGATTTCAAGCATATTTCATCTGCCGAGGGTTATCCATACTTCAACGAGCGTTTTACAATGCAGAATGAAAATAACACCTTCACTCCCGTTCACAGCTTTGAAAACTTAAAAGCAGAAAATAATTCAATGGAATACATTCCGAAATCAGAGAATACCGCCACCGCTTTAGACAATACTAAAAAAAGCAGTGATAAAAATAAATTTATGGACGATATTTTATTTTTTAATCCAAGTGCTGACCTTACATATCACAAGCCTGAGGAGAAAAATCAGGAAGAGAATAATTCGGACGAGGATAATCTGAATTTTGAAAAATAATACACCAAGGAGGTATATCCATGTTTGCAAAGATTGAAAGCCTTGGGCTTTTCGGACTTAACTCATTCCTTGTAGATGTTGAAATAGATATCAGCAGAGGCAATCCGCAATTTGATATTGTAGGTCTGCCCGATACCGTTGTAAAGGAAAGCCGTGACAGAATTCGTGCGGCATTAAGAGCCTGTTCAATCGAATTTCCAACTGCCTCGGTAATGATAAATCTGGCTCCTGCCGATACGAAAAAAAGCGGCTCTGTTCACGACCTTGCAATCTTCATTGCAGTAGTTAAGGCTATGGGAATTATAAAATCTGAGCTTGATGACTGCTGTTTTATCGGAGAGGTTTCACTCAATGGTGATGTAAGAGCGATAAACGGTGTACTTCCAATGGTACTTAAAGCAAAGGAAAACGGTATAAAAAGCGTATTTGTTCCTGCCGACAACGCATTCGAGGCATCGGTCGTTGACGGAATTGAAATATACGGCGTAAGCTCGGGAAATCAGCTTATCGACCACCTTTGCAGCGGTCCTTTCATCTCACCTGAGCCGCTTTATACTCCATCGGAAGCCGAATATAACGAAACACTTGACTTTGCTGACGTAAAAGGTCAGCAGACTGCTAAAAAGGCTCTTGAAATAGCCGCGGCAGGCGGTCATAACGCTCTGCTCATCGGCTCACCGGGAAGCGGAAAAAGTATGCTCGCTAAACGTATGCCCTCTATTCTTCCTCCGCTTACATTTGAGGAATCTCTCGAAACTACAAATATTCACTCTATTTCAGGACTTCTGAGCAGAAAAACTCCGCTTATTACAAAGCGTCCTTTCCGTTCGCCGCACCACACCATCTCAAGTGCAGGACTTGCAGGCGGAGGTTCTATCCCCCACCCCGGTGAAATTTCTCTCGCCCATAACGGACTGCTCTTTTTAGATGAGCTTGCCGAGTTCGACAGACATACTCTCGAAATTATGCGCCAGCCGCTTGAGGACAGACAAGTTACTATCTCTCGCTCGGCAGGCACTATAACATATCCCTGTTCGATTATGCTGATAGGTGCTATGAATCCGTGCAACTGCGGCTATTTCGGTCACCCGAAAAGAAAATGCACCTGCGATAAAAGACAGGTGAAAAATTATCTTTCAAGAATTTCAGGACCGCTTCTCGACCGCTTTGATTTGCATATCGAGGTTGCTCCCGTTGAGTTCGAGGATATTTCATCAGAAAGAAAAGAAGAGGCTTCGGCAGATATCCGCAAAAGAGTTCAGGCGGCAAGGGATATCCAGACCGAACGCTTTAAAAATACACGCATAACCTGTAATGCACTTATCACCGCAGATAAGCTTCAGGAATTCTGCCCTATGGATGACGACGCAAAGCTTCTTATGAAAAGCGTTTTCGACAGGCTCGGATTAAGTGCAAGAGCGTATGACAGAATTATGAAGGTTGCACGTACTATTTCCGACCTCGATAATAGCGAGGTTATCAAGAAACGCCATATTGCCGCCGCCGCACAGTATAGAAGTCTTGACCGTAAATACTGGTCTGAATAAACATAAGGAAGGTTAAAATGAAATCTGCTTTTAAAGATTTGATAAAACAACACAGACGTCTTGATTACGGACTGCTTCTTGCAGTTGTAATCTGTTCAGCTATCAGCGTTGTGCTGATTTACTCCATACACGAAAATAAGGTTCTTGAAAAGGTCGGCGCAAGCTATTATAAAACACAGCTTGTTTCTGCCGCACTCGGAATTTTCGTTGCTGTTATTATTTCTATGATTGATTACAAAAAGCTGGCTAAGCTATGGTTTCTTTACGCTCCGATTGCCTTGTTCCTTGTATTTCTGACATTTACAAGTCTGGGACATAAGCGTGCTGACGACCAGGCATGGCTCAATCTCGGATTTATCCAGTTTCAGCCGTCAGAGGTACTGAAGCTTGCATTTATCCTTAGCTTTTCCTATCATCTTTCAAAGGTTGAGGAAAATATGAATAAGCCTGTTCATATGACTCTGCTTTGCGCACACGGACTGCTTCCGATAGCTCTTATCGGCTTACAGGGCGACTATGGTACAGCAACAGTTTTCGTTTTCATCTTTACCTGCATGATTGTATCCGCCGATATTTCGTGGAAATATCTTGCCGCCGCACCATTTATTCTCGCCGCAGTTTTATTTTTTGCATGGAATTTCGTTTTAGGCTATGACCATAAACGACGTATCGAGGTTCTTATTCACCCGGGAACAGACCCGGAGGGACTTGAATATCAGCAAAATCTCGGTCTTGCCGCACTGAATAACGGAAAGGTTTTCGGTATCGGTCTTTTCAACAAGAAGGAAGAATATATCTCTGTCCCAGAAATACACAACGACTTCATTCTCGCCTATGCAGGACAGGTTTTCGGCTTTGTCGGAGCAATAGGTCTGCTCGCAATTTTAGCGTATCTCTGTCTTAAAATTCTCGCAGACAGCCGAGTTGCCAAAGATAATCTCGGAAAATTCATCTGTATGGGTACCTTCGGACTAATGCTCGCCCACTGTATTATGAATGTCGGAATGGTTTTAAAGGTTATGCCTGTTATCGGTGTACCGCTTCCGTTCCTTAGTGCAGGCGGTACGGCAATGCTTAGTATGTATGTAGCTATCGGACTCGTTCTCAGCACATACACCCATAACAGAAAAAAATACAACGTTTTTTACGACGAAGAGGACTGATTTTATGCTGAATGAATTTTCAAGAACAGAGCTTCTTCTCGGCTCAGAAGGTGTATCACGTCTTAAAAAAAGCTCTGTTGCGGTTTTCGGTGTGGGCGGAGTAGGCTCGTATACGGCAGAAGCCCTTGCACGAAGCGGTGTCGGACATATTACACTCATTGACAACGATACTGTAAATATCACCAACATCAACCGTCAGATAATCGCCTTGCAGTCAACTGTCGGAATGCTCAAAACAGAAGCGGCAAAAGCACGAATTCTTGATATAAATCCAAATTGCGAGGTTACTGTCCACAGCTGTTTTTATACGGGGAATGAATTTGAGCTTGATAATTTCGATTATATTGCCGACGCTATTGACAGCGTTTCATCCAAGCTTGCTCTTATTGAAAATGCAATAAAAAACAATATACCCATAATTTCAAGTATGGGTACGGGAAATAAGCTTGACCCGACAAAGCTCGTCGTTACGGATATAAGCAAAACAGAAATGTGTCCTTTGGCAAAAATAGTAAGAACACAGCTCAGAAAAAGAGGTATCAATCACCATACCGTTGTATATTCCACCGAAAAGCCTGTCACTCATAAGGCTGAAATCGAGGAAGAAAACGACAACAGAAAAACTATCGGAAGCGTTTCATTCGTTCCATCTGTTGCAGGACTTATTATGGCGGGTAAAATTATAAACGATATCGCCTCAAAGGATTAGGAATATATGACTGAATTTAAAGGATTAACAGGAAATCAGCTTAAAATTATTGCTTTGATTTCAATGACGCTTGACCATGTCGGTGTAGAGCTTCTTCCACAATTTGAAATTCTTAGAATTATCGGACGTATAGCTTTTCCGATTTTCGCTTTTATGATTTCAGAGGGCTGTCGCTATACTAAAAACCGAAAAAAATATCTGCTTCTTATGTCATCTCTTGCAGTTATTTTTCAGATAGTTTATTTCGTTGCAACACGTTCTCTGTATCAGTGCGTTCTCGTTACATTTTCGTTTGCCATAGGTCTTATCTATATTTTCGATTATACCTGCAAAAGAAAATCGTTTTTTTCTGTATCAATACTTGTTTTTTACCTTTGCGCTTTGCTTTTCATATGCCGAATTCTGCCGCTTTTTCTCATTGATTTCTATTTTTCGATTGATTACGGCTTCTTCGGTATACTTCTTCCGCTATGTATTTATATCGGAAAAACTCATAAGCAAAAGCTTGTTATGCTTACTGTCGGACTGATTATACTCGCAATTGACCTCGGTAATTTTCAGCCATACTCACTGATTACCGTCTGCTTCCTCGCTCTGTATAACGGAAAAAGAGGAAAACGTAGTATGAAATATCTCTTTTATTTCTATTATCCCCTGCACCTGATTATAATATATGCTGTCGGATTTATTCCGCAAATTCTGCGCTAACCACGCAAATCAACTAAAATCACGTTTAAAGTTATAAAAGATTTTGTTTTACTTCATCTTAAAAAAATATTGAAAAATCATTATTTTTATGTTATAATACTCATGTAAAAATTTTTTCGGGTACCGAATTGCTTATAAAAACGGTATTCACCAAGGAGTGTACAATATGAATAATGTAAGACCCGATTCTATGACAAGAATTACTACTGCAGAATTAGCAGAACAGTTTATCAATGAACAAATCGCTGAGATTCGCTCTCAGGTAGGAGATAAAAAGGTTCTTCTCGCTCTTTCAGGCGGTGTTGACAGCTCTGTTGTAGCCGCACTTTTAATTAAGGCTATCGGAAAACAGCTCGTTTGTGTTCATGTAAATCACGGACTTATGCGTAAGGGCGAAAGTGAACAGGTTGTCGAAGTGTTCCGCAATCAGCTCGACGCTAATCTTATATATATTGACGCTACTGACCGTTTTCTCAATTTACTTAAAGACGTTGAAGCTCCTGAAACTAAACGTAAGATTATCGGCGGTGAATTTATTAAAGTTTTCGATGAGGAAGCAAGCAAGCTTGAGGGTATCTCTTTCCTCGCTCAGGGTACTATTTATCCTGATATCCTCGAAAGTGACGGCGTTAAGGCTCACCATAATGTAGGTGGTCTTCCTGAAGATATGCAGTTTGAACTCGTTGAACCTGTTCGTTTACTCTATAAGGATGAGGTTCGTGTTGTTGGTAAGGCACTCGGTTTACCTGCTTCTATGGTTGACCGTCAGCCATTCCCGGGCCCAGGTCTTGGTGTTCGCTGTCTTGGTGCAATTACTCGCGACAGACTTAATGCTCTTCGTGAGGCTGACGCTATCCTCCGTGAAGAATTCGATAAAAACGGTCTTAATAATACTGTTTGGCAGTACTTCATCGCTGTTCCTGATATGAAGAGCGTTGGCGTTAAAAACGATAAGCGCTATGAAGGCTGGCCTGCTATTATCCGCGCTGTCAATACTACTGACGCTATGACTGCTACTATTGAGGAAATTCCTTATCCTCTCCTTCACCACATTACTGCTCGTATCACTTCTGAGGTTGAAGGTATTAACCGTGTCCTCTATGACCT
>SVNL01000025.1 GCA_015066925.1 Ruminococcus sp. | reverse complement strand
AGTAATCCGATGGTTAAAGCAAGTGTCAGAAGAACTGCAAAAATTTTTTTCAGGTTCATAATAAAATACCTCCATGTAATTTTAAGCGGCAGAGTAAACAAAATACTATCTGCTCGAATATAATAGCTATATAACAATTATACCAAATATGCAATAAATTTCAAGACAAACTTTGTAAATGATTATAAAATCTGCAAATTGCACAAAATAACAAAATTACATTGTAAAAACTGACTATGTAGTGAAAAATAAATAATAAATATATACTAAATGAATTTCTCAGCTGTAAACTGATAAAAAAATAAAACTAATAATTTTGATATAAATAAAGCCGGAAAATTATTTTTCTCCGGCTTTATAATTATCTTATATGATTTTTAAAGTTTATTTTCGGTTGCTTTAACACTGGTTTTTATAATTTTTCTTAGCCAAGAACAACCTTGATTTCGTTAGCGTCAATAAGCTTATCGGCAGGAATATAATTTCCGTCAAGCTTTTCACCGTTGAGAATAAGCTCGCTGACACCGCTTTGAACATGAGCAGAGTTATCAACGGAAATATTAAGCTTCTTACCTCTGAAATTCTTTTCTATCTTGAAGCCGTCCCAGCTTGAAGGGATTGAAGGAGCGATTGTAAGACCGTTAAGGTCAGGACGCATACCGCAGATACCTTCAACACAACCAACCATAACAGTTGAAGCTGTACCTGTAAGCCAATGAACGTGTGAACGTCCCTCGTAAGGTGAAGCCTTTGACTCAGTAAACTGACCGTGAACATAAGGTTCCATAACACGGATTTCAGCCTTATCGTTCATAGCGGCAGGAGAAGTTTCCATAAAGTATTCAAAAGCACGATTACCATGACCGAGAAGAGCTTCGGCGAGAATGAGCCAGCCCTGTGACTGAGAGAAAATACCGCCGTTTTCTTTTGTATCGTCATTGAAAATGTGCATAAGCGCACCGTCGAAATAGTGCTTTTTATATGGTGGATCGAGAAGCTTAGCACCGTATGGAGTGTTAAGTATATTGTAAACACTATCCATAGCCTTTTCAGCTTGTTCGTTGTTAGCGAATTTAGAAATTACGCTCCAGCTCTGAGGGTTAAGCCACATATTAGCTTCAGGATCATTTTTAGCACCAACAATAACGCCGTCTTCACGGATACCACGGATAAATCTATCATCATCCCAACATTTTTCAAGGGCATTTGCAAGCTTTGCCTGAACATCATCAATGTAAGCGATATAGTCGCTGTCATTTTTTGAAACAGCCATATCTTTAATAGCTGTCATAGCGTAATAGAGCTGGAATGCAACAAAAGTTGATTCACCCTTTGCACCAAGACGCAGACAGTCGTTCCAGTCAGCATGCAAGCCGGCAGGCATATTATGGTCACCAAGACGTTCCATAGAGAAGTTTATAGCTTTTTTAAGGTGATTATAAACAGTATCTTCGCCGCCGTTAGCATAAACGATAACTTCGTCAAGGAAAGAAGTATTTCCGCTTTCACCGATATATTTTACGATTGTAGGGAATAGCCAGAGAGCGTCATCGGCACGATATGAAGGATGGCCTGTTTCCTTAACATAATCAGCGTCGTCAGGAGTATTTTCAAAACCTGCGTTATGAGTGAACTTAACAAGCGGTAAGCCACCACCATTGTCAACCTGAGCTGAAAGCATAAAGCGAATTTTGTCGGCAGCCATTTCAGGGTCAAGATGAATAATGCCCTGAATATCCTGAACAGTATCACGATAGCCGTAGCCGTTTCTGAGTCCGCAATAAACGAATGAAGCAGCTCTTGACCAGATGAAAGTGATAAAGCACTGGTAAGCGTTCCAAACATTAATCATGTTATTGAATTCATCAGATGGTGTTTCAACCTTGAAATTAGAGAGCTGACCGTGCCAGTAATTTTTCAGCTGAGCGATTTCAGCGTCAACTTTTCCTGCTTCCTTGTATTCGTTGAGGATAGCAGCAGCTTCGTCGGAAGAACGCTGACCGAGAATATAAATAAGCTCAACAGTTTCACCGGACTTAATATTGATATCAGATTGAAGTGCACCGCATGAATTGCTGTTGTAATTCATTACATTATCGCATTTTCCTCTTTCAACAGCGATAGGATTTGAATAAGTTCTGTAAGAGCCGATAAAGCTGGAAAGACTTCCGTTTGAAGCTGTTACAGGAGCACCGACCATACCGATAAATCTTGATCTGCAATCCTTGCCACCGTTTTCACTGATAGTCTGCATAATTCTGTTTTCAACGAATTTAGTCTGTGAAATAAAGAGTGAATACTGAAGATTAACCTGATCCTGTTCATAGTTATCCTCATTTGTAAATTCAACAAAACCGAAAACAGAGAGGTTTCTGTCTTTTGAATCATTATTTGTAATTTTTGTACGCCAAACCTCATAAGTTTTTCCGTAAGGAACATAATAGCTTGTTTCTGATTTTATATTTTCATATTCTGAAGTAATAATTGTATAAGCAGTACCGTGACGGCATTCATTCTTGAATTTATCAAGAGGCTTACCGACAGGCTGCCATGAAGCAGACCAATAATCGTTAAGGTCGTTATCTCTGATATAAATATATCTTCCCGGCAGAGCCATATTTGAATTGAATCTGAAACGTGTTATACGGCCGTTAGCACCTGATTTAACAAAGCTGTAGCCGGCAGCATTGTTTGAAATCATAGCACCGTATTCAGGGTCGCCGAGATAGTTTGTCCATGCGGAAGGGGTATCAGGACGTGTGATAACGTATTCCTTATTATTAAGGTCGAAATATCCGTAATTCATTGTAATTCTCCTTTAACAAAAATTAAGTAAAAAAAACTCAAGCCTATAGCTAATAAGATTATAACATACTATTGATTATCATTTCAAGTATAAATTACATATTTTGAGCAGAAAATTAATGTCTGTATATATTAATCCTTTTTTTCGGGTGGTATCCAGTTTATTCCGCCCCAGCCATCGACGTTGCCGCGTTTCATTGCACCGAAAAGACGGTCCTTGAAGCCATGGTCGTTATGTTCCATCTGTGATAAAAACTGTTTTGTTTTTTCACGGTTTGTAAATCCGTCGGCAGGACACTTTGACTTGACTATTTCAAGCCCGTTTTTATCGGCAGTTCGCCTTATAACATTTTCAGGAGCAAGTGCAAGCGGTCTTATCAGGGTTATCTGTTTGCGTGAAAGGTAGCTTTTCGGAGAAAAACAGCCTATACGTCCTTCGTTGAAGAGATTCATTACAAATGTTTCGACAACATCGTCGTAATTGTGTCCGAGAGCTATTTTGTTGCAGCCGTATTCAAGAGTTGCATCGTGAAGAGCGCCTCTTCTCATTCTTGCACATAAGCTGCATGGATTAGGCTCTTTTCTTACATCAAATACAATTTCACCTATATGCGTCGGAATAATATGATATTCCACGCCGCTTTCCTTGCACATTTTCTCTACGGAAGAATAATCACCCGGCTTGCCATTGAACTGAGGGTCAATGGTAACGCCGACTATATCGTAATCTATTCCTATAAAACGTCTTAGCAAAATCATTCCTTTAAGAAGAACAAGACTATCCTTTCCGCCAGACACTCCGATGCAAATTCTGTCACCGTTATCTATAAGCCCATATTCCTGTATGGCTCTTCTCATATATCCCAGAATTTTTTGCATATATTGACCTCCGATTGTATTTCCGTAAAATATAAGCTTACATAATCGGTACGGAAAAATTTATTTAAACGTCATTTAACTTTCATCTAAAGCGATAATCTCAAAAATATGACAAATAGATTTCGGCAATTTTCACTTACCTTGTCTATGATATTACAGAATGTACATAATTATAACATATTTTCTTGATTTTTGCAATTATCTCTTGAAATTATTTCAGAAATGTTATATAATAAATTGTATATTGTTTTTATTTTTAAAACAAAACCGACAATTCGTGGCAAAATCAAAGAAAATAAAAAACGAAAGGAACGGCGTTTAGCCGACGGTTTACCGAATTATGTGTACTTCTCTTTATATTTTACGCCCACTTCAATTTGCTTTATCACCTGAAATGAAAAATTTTATGCTGATATTGTTCGGCATTGCCGTTGTGCTTCTCGTTATCGTTCTGTTAGGTTCAAGTAAAAGCAGATTTAAGCGTGGCGTTTCTATGTTCCTTGCAGAAGATGAGGAGGAACGCCGGAAATATGCACAGCAGGCTGTTCCTGCAAGACATCCAAAACAGCAGAAGGTTCTCTCAGAGGGCGAGGCTTATTACGAGTATGACAATGATGACCAGAAATATTCAAACTCAAATCAGATTGAAATGGTTACTCTTATACGAAAAAGTGACGACAGATTGAGAGTTATTGAAAGTACAGGTCAGGTTCGACTTATGGACGAATTTTATCAGCTTGTATTCAGGTCACGAAAAGGACGTACTATTAAGGTTGAATGTTCTCGTCAGGCTTATGAGCAGATTCCGTTTAATCAGCAGGGTTCTCTTACATATAAGAAAAATACACTCGTTAAATTCAAATATATTGATGGTACTGTCTATAACCAGTAGGTCGGATTTTTATGGTAAAGCTTAATAATGACTGGGATTTATTGCTTAAAGATGAGTTTTCAAAGCAATATTATCTTGAACTAAGAAAAAAATTAATTGTTGAATATAAATCACAGCAGATTTTTCCCGGAATGTATGATATTTTCAATGCCTTGAAATTTACTCCTTATGAGAATGTAAAGGCAGTTATCATAGGTCAGGACCCTTATCATAACGTGGGGCAGGCTCATGGACTCAGCTTCTCCGTAAGAAAGGGTGTTGCACCTCCGCCGTCGCTTATCAATATTTTTAAGGAAATAAAATCGGATATCGGTATTGATAATCTCGGTAAACATGGCGAGCTTATCGGCTGGGCTGAAAGCGGAGTGCTTCTTCTTAACTCCGTGCTTACAGTAAGAGCCAATCAGCCAAGAAGTCATAGAAATATCGGGTGGGAAATTTTCACCGATAATGTTATACGTCTGCTTAATGAAAGAGAAAAACCAATTGTATTTCTTTTATGGGGAAATGACGCTAAAGCCAAGGAAAAGCTTATTACAAATTCTCGGCATCTTATTCTGAAGGCAGCACATCCAAGTCCGCTTTCGGCTTTTAACGGATTTTTCGGCTGCAAACATTTTTCAAAAACCAATGATTTTCTGAATTCCAATGGTATTCATAGTATTGATTGGTCTATTAAATAAGGAGCATATATAAATGAAAGTAAGAGAGTTATTCGATAAAAAAACTGTATTCTCGTTTGAGATTTTTCCACCTAAAAAAACAAGCTCTGTCAATGTTATCTATAAAACGCTTGAAGAGCTACGCGACCTTTCTCCTGACTTTATCAGCGTTACCTTTAGTGCGGGCGGAAGCGGAAATGGTGCTCTTTCATGTGAAATTGCTTCTAAAATAAAGGAAGAGTATAATATTACTCCGATGATTCACCTTCCTTGTATTAATTATACCAAAGAAGAGATTTTGTCTGTACTCAACGACCTTGATAGTCGTGGAATTGAAAATATTCTTGCTTTAAGAGGTGATATCAATCCTGATATCGAGCCGAAAAAGCATTTCAGATATGCAAGCGACCTTATTTCTTTCATTAAACAGCACGGCGATTATGATATAGCAGGTGCTTGCTATCCTGAGGGACATATTGAAACAGAAAATATCATTGACGATATAAAAAATCTCAAGAAAAAGGTTGATATGGGTGCTGACCACCTTATATCCCAGCTCTTTTTTGATAATAATATTTTTTACAGCTTTCTTGAAAAAACTGCCATTGCAGGTATCAATGTTCCGATTGAAGCAGGTATTATGCCTGTTGTAAATAAAAATCAGATTGAACGTATGGTTGGTATGTGCGGTGCAAGTCTGCCTCCTAAATTTGTTAAAATCATGCAGAAGTATGAAAATAATCCTGAGGCTTTGCGTGACGCAGGTATCGCATATGCGGTAGATCAGATTGTTGACCTTGTTTCAAGCGGGGTTGACGGTATTCACCTTTATACTATGAATAATCCTTATGTTGCTAAGCGTATTTCTGACGCTGTTTCAGGTATTATCGGTGATAGTAAATGATAACTCTTTCGGCAATAAATAAATCAGAGGCTCTACGCTATATGGGACATAAAGGGGAAGCTTCAACTGCTTTGTCAGATATTCTCGATAAATGTGAGAAGCTGGTTCTTGAAGCTGTCAGACCTGCTTATGTCTATCGCGAGGTTTCGCTGATTCACTCAGACGAAAACATCAGCGTCGAGGGCGGTTATTTATATCTTACGGGGAAGGATATAAAACGCCATCTGAAAGGCTGTGATAAAGCTGTTTTTTTCGCCGCTACATTATCTTCTTCCGCAGACACTCTTATAAGACATCTTGAGGCTGAGGATATGACAATGGCCTTTGCCGCAGACGCTCTTTGCTCAGCCGCTGTTGAGCAGGTCTGTGATTTGGCTGAAGAAGAAATTTTCTCTGCAAACAGCTATAATTTCCATACAAGGAGATATAGCGCAGGATATGGGGATTTGCCTATTTCTTTGCAAAATGAAATCGTAACGTTTCTTAATGCTCAGCGAAGAATAGGTCTTACAGTTACTGATAACTTCCTTATGATTCCAAGAAAATCCGTTACCGCTATAATCGGTGTTTCTGACCGGGAGCTTCAAAAAACAATTGTGGGATGTGCGAGCTGCAATATGAAGAATCACTGCGCTTTTTCAGAAAAAAACGGCTGTAACAGGGCATAGGAAGTATATAGTAATACTTACATATTTTGCTCATAATTCTTCAATATTTCTGCCATAATTGTAGTGTTTTTGCACAATAGGTGTCGGTGAATTATATAAAATTTGTTTATTGACAGTCTTTATTTTTTAATGCTATAATATTTATAACAGCAGAATATATTTGAAAGGAGTTTGTATGATGAATAATTCAAAACTATATTTCAAAGTTGCTTTTCTTTCTATACTCTCCCTTGCTATGTTTGGCTGTTCAAATAAGGATTCGGAAAATAAAACGGGTGATAATTCTGTTGTAAATCCGGAATTGCGACAGAAAATCAACGAAGTATCCGCAGACGATGAGCTTCTGACAGGTGAACTCGAAAACAAAACTATTAAGTGGATGGCTTCGTGGGATATCAATAAAGCAGAAGATGTTCCTGTTGACCTTGCTCTGTTTCAGGAACGTTATGGCGGCAAAATCGAATTTCATCAGGTAATTTATGAGGAGCGATATGATAAGCTTACACAGGCAATTCAGAGTGGCGAGGGTATCGACTTCTTTTCAGCAGGAGATATGGACGCTTTCCCTAAAGGTGCTGTAAGCAATATGTTTGTTCCTGTTGACGATTACATAGACTTTGATTCGCCTCTGTGGACTGATGTCAAGGCTGCCAATGATTCATTGATTTGGAACGGAAAGCATTATGCTACCGTTGTTTCCGTAACAGGTGATAGCTGTGTAGTAATATATAACAGAAATACCTTCGAGGAAAATGGACTTGAAGACCCCGCTGACCTCTATGCAAGAGGCGAATGGGATTGGAACGCTTTCGAAAATTCACTTTTAAGCTTTGTAGATACGAAAAATCAATTGTATGGCATCGACGGCTGGTGGTTTGAATTTGGCCTTATTAATACTACCGGTGTTCCGGCAGTTGCCATTGAAAATCAGAAGCTTGTAAATAATCTTGGCGATCCTGCTATGGAACGCGTTCAGAATTGGCTGTATGGGCTTTATAATAAAGACCTTATTGCTATCGGCGTTGGCTATTATGGCTGGGATACCCGCCCGAATTATATCGGAGAAGGTAAACTGCTGTTCTATCCAAGCGGTCTTTATAACTTTTTCTGTCCAAAGGAGAATTGGGCTTCTGTATACGGAGAAGATGCTTTCTTCGTGCCTATGCCTAAAGACCCTGAATCCGAAGAGCACTATATTCCTACAGGTATGGATGGATATCTTATCGTTAACGGTGCTCAGAATCCCGAAGGCGTTGCTAAATATCTTGAATGTAAACGCTATACCATCATTAACAGTGAGCTTAAAAAGCTTGCCGATGAACAGATGTATGCGAATTACGGCTGGACAGAAGATATGATTGCTATGTATAATGAGCTTACAAGGCTCGCACACGAAAATCCACGTTTTGATGTTTCAAGAGGTGTTTCCTCTGATTGCGGCACTATGCTTGATGATTGCCTCCGCTATACTGCAAGAGGCACTGCTCCATGGAACGAAACCTTTGATTCTATTAATCCTACTGTTGATCTCTTTTTAGATGAAGTTAATTCCGCTTCAATTGCTGATTAAACAAATTATATAATTAAGCCATTATTGATTATCAATAACAATTAATGACAAATATTTTAGTAACTTTTGCCATATTGATATAAACAACGTAATATGGTATAATTATTCTAATTGATACTGAATTTACAGAAAGGAGCTATGTGTTTATGAAAACTGTTCTGGTTACAGGTGCCTGCGGTCTTATGGGGCAACATATCTGCTCAGGTTTGCTTAAGAAAGGTAATGCTGTTATTGCTGTTGATAGAGAAGAAGGTCACTATAACGACGATAAGGAAAATTATACATTTATTCAGGCAGAACCAAATGATTCCGGTGCATATGCTGATATTTTCAGCAATAACAAAATAGACGCTGTAGTTCACGCTGCTTGTTGTGTAGATAACGATTTTGGTCCTATTATTACTGAAAAGGAAATGAAAATTTCAGCCTCATGTGATAAGTTTATATATAATTATGCGTTTAATGAAGGCGTTACTAAGTTTATTATGATAAGCACACATCAGGTTTATGATTTTCCAAAAACTCGTGAACCTATTCGTGAAGACGATATACTTAAACCTGTTTCAAACTATGCTGTTATGAAGCTTGCCTCGGAAAAGGCTTTTGCTGAAGAATTCAGTCGCCGCAAAGAAGTAATTGGCGCTATTTTACGTCCCGCACCAATCTATACACTTAGTTTTTATGATAATCTTTTAAGTAAGATTACTGATTCAAAGGGTTCTCATTTCGTTTACGGTACAGGTCAGTACGGTTTCCAGTTCTGCTGTCTGCATAATCTTGTGGATTTTATCCTTTGCTTTGTTAAAAATGCAGATGATGCTACTTATACAGGCATTTATAATGTCAGCGATAAGCTTTTGATTACAGCTTCAGCTATCATTAATTTTATGCGTACAAATCATCGTCTTGGTGCTGTTTTGCAGAGAAATCAGAATATGGATTCGTTTGCATCTATTTTCCGTAAATTAGGAAAAAAAGAAGAAAAAACAAATTATCGTTATCTTGATATGAACACTATTATGAATAATAATATGCTTGATAACAATAAAGCGGCTAAATTACTCTCATTCAGATGGGATATTAATAATACTAAATAAGAGAAATCCGCTATTGGTATACTTTGATAAAGCATTGTTATTTTATAATAAACCAAAAGCTATCTGATTTTTACATCAGATAGCTTTTTATTTTGTATGCTGTTTTTATCTTTTAATAATTTTTTTCGCTGTCATAAGAATAGGCTGGATATTTGCGGTCAGTACAATTAAAAATCCGAGAACAAGAAATGCAGGAGAATATGGCGGATTTTTAATAATAACAGCGGACATTGCAGTAAGAACAAAGAAGTTTCCGATAAATGCAAGATGATTTACCTTAAATGGAACATAACGTCTTGCGTCAAAAATTCTTACAACATAGCATGCAAGATAGCTTAAAAGAGTTGCAACCGAAGCACCTTGTATTCCGAATTTTTTTATAAGGATTATATTAAGGAAAATGTTGGTTACACAAGCGATAAGGCTTGTCCATGAAGAATTTGCTGTATGACGTGTAGCAGTGTAAATACTGCTGAGGAACTGGTTGAAGCACATAAGAAGTACGCCGATTACGAGGAAAGGAGTGTAAATATAAACATTTTTGTATTCTTCAAATTTAGAGGCAGTTACGAAGAATGGTGTTATAATCTGTACTGCGGCAATAATAAATGCGGCGGCAACATACATAAGTGATTGATATGAGGAATAAACCTTTTCGTAAAAAACACTTCTGTCCTTCGAGTCGTTTTCGGTAATTGCGGACATATTCCAAGAAAGCGAGAAAACGGTTGACGCCATTGAAAGAAGATTAGGGATTTTAGCGGCATATCCATATATACCTGCATCTGCACTTCCTTTCATATGACGTAAAAAGAGTCTATCGGAAAAGCCTGTTATAATCCACATAAGTGCAGTAGGGATAAGTGGAAGTGCAAATCTGAGCATAACTAATGCAAGGTCTTTTCTGAAATAATTCAGGTTGAGGTAATTTTTAATTCCCGAAATTGAGAAAAGGAAAAGGGCGGAGCAGAAGTCGGATAAAATAACCGAGAGCATAAATCCTCGAACACCCATATTCAGAGCAGAGATGAAAATAATGTTAAAGATAAATAGCAAAAGTGTGGTTAATATTCCGTCGAAAGAGAATAACTTTACGAGTCCACGAGTTCTTGTAAGTTGAGAACAAAGCGAACGCAACGCAGAGGTACAGATATAAATGAGAAGCAGTATCGCGTATCCGTCAACAAATTCAATCAGATTAAAAAGTGGTGAAAGCAGAATCAAAGCTCCCAGACCAAGTCCGCATATACAGCTTGCGGTTGTGAAAACTTCACGTTTATTGTAATTTTTATCAAGCCCATATCTTACAAGAGCTTCAGCCATTGATAATGTAAAAATCGGAATAAGAAAATTCGCTGTCATTTCAAGCAAATCCTTAACGTTACTGTCGGAAGGATTTATATTTCCCGAATACAGCCTTGTCAGAAGAAGTGATAATATTTTGGAGCCAAAGCTTCCGATAGCGAATACAGCGGTATTAAAGGCAAGCTTTTTATATTTATTCATTTATTTTAAGCAACTCCTTTATTTATAATACACTTATTATATCATATTTTCAGAAATATGTCATTATGATTTAAAAAAATAATAAAAAAGTTCCGCAGAGCTTTGACGTTGGAGAAAACTCTGCGGAATTAATATTACATAGTGACAGTAAAGCATACATTTTCAGACTCAATTCCTGAAATGTTTACTTTAAATTTATGTAGGTCGATTATAGATTTAGCAATAGCAAGTCCAAGACCATAGCCGCCTGTTGCACGGGCACGTGAAGAATCGCTTCTGTAGAAACGTTCAAACACCTTATCACGTTCACTTTCTGGAATACTTGAACCTGTATTGAAAACCGAGAATATTTTTTTATCACCTTGTTTGTAAAGCGAGATTTTTATTTCGTCATTGTCGCCTGAATGTTTTATGGCATTATCAATGAAAATAGCAGCCATTTGTTTGATGTGACGTTCACTGGCATTGAGAATAATTCCGTCCTGAACCTCGACACAGAATTTTTTATTTGTTTCAAAAGCCTGACATTCAAATGGAAGTGCGGTATTCATAATAGCCTGACTTAGATTGAATTCAGAAAAGACTATATCCGAGGAATTGTTTTCAATTCTTGTCAGATTAAGCAGGTCGTTTACAAGCAGGCTCATTCTGTCTGTTTGAGATTTAATATAAGTAAGCCATTTGTTTTCGCCGATTTCATCGCTAAGCACGTCTGCATTTGTGGAAATAATTGTAAGCGGAGTTTTAAGCTCATGGCTTGCATCTGAAACAAATTGTTTTTGCTTTTCAAAGGCTTTTTTCACAGGAGCAATACTTATTTTTGATAAGAATACTACAAGAGCTGCAATGAGAATAAAGCTTATACAGCCTATTATAATTGTAATTTTAGTAAGCTTTTTGAGCATATCAAGCTCAGCACTTTTGTCGGTAAATACAAGAACAGTACCGTTTGACTTATTCATTTTATAGTATTGCAGAGAATCAATCATACCTGTTTTTGAGCCGTCTTTAAGTATTGAATTAATATATTTCTGGGCAAGAGCGTTATCAATCTCAGAGCCGTAAAGGGAGTCCACAAGATTTCCTGCTGAGTCAGCCATAAGAACAAAATAGTCTATAGTTGCGGCATCACGATGCGGAGAAGCTGTGATTTCATTATTTTTTTCATTTATAACGACTTCTGCAGGCGGCGGATTCAGAATTGAATATCCGTCAATGATATCTGAATCTTTTGTGCTTGCAAGAAGCTCAGCTTTGCTTTCGGTGTTTATATCCGGCTGAGAAGAGGAGCTCTGTTGCTGTGGAGCTAATGGCGGATTTTCGTTGTTTTTATTTTCATCGTTATTAACATGCGGAGCTTCTTCAATCGGTGCTTTTTCTTTATCTTCTTCTTTTTGCTTATCGTTATTTACCTGAGGATAAGCTCCCCAGTACCAAGGCGGCGGAACGTTGTTGTTATTGCCGTCCTGATTTCCCCACCAAGGATTTGAAGGATCGCCCCAGTACGGAGGCGGCCATTGAGGCCACTGCCAATCGTTATTATTGTTATTATTATTTTCTGTGGTTGGTGGAATAGCAGTTGTAGGTGGTATAGTAATGATAGTAGTCGTAGTGGAAATGCTTGTTTGTGTATTGATATGAGTTGTTGTAATTGTTGTCGAAGAAGTTGTTGTTGTAGTTATTATAATTGTTTCAATAGTCGGAGGAACGAATTCGGTATACTCTTCCTTTGGCGGTGATGTATTAGGTGGACGAGTAGGAGTTGTGGGTGGCTGTGTAACTTCCTGAGTTCCATCTGTTTTTTCTTCGGTGGGAGTTTCGGTTGGCGGTGTTGTAACAATTGGAACTTCAGGCTTTGTGGGTGGAGGAAGGTCAGGTCTTATATCAGCAGGCTGGTCGACGAGCTCTTTGCCACTGTCGGGGATTTTAAACGAAAATGTTGAAGTTTTTTCGTCATATCTGATGCTTGTGGCAATTTGATTGAGAACAACTCTCGATTGACTTTTCATCATTACCTGCATAATGATATTAATAGAAACGAGTACAGCAATAAAAACTGCAAGAAAAATGCTCATAGTTATTGTAACGAATTTTATCTGCAGCTTTTTAATCATAGATTTACCTCCTCAAGAGAATATCCTATACCACGGGCTGTTTTAATGGCAACATTTGTGCCGATAGCTGACAATTTTTTTCTTAAAAATGAAATGTAGACCTCAATGTTATTGTATTCCACATCGCTTTCATAGCCCCAGATTTTCTCTATTATACGTTCTTTAGGGAGTATCTGATGAGGATTTGCGATAAGAAGCTCCATAATCTGATATTCTTTCAGACTAAGCTTTACGTCGTTATTCTGACAAGTAATGGAGCAGGAATTTTTATTCAGGCTTATATCGCTGAACGTGAAAGAATTTTCATTGATTATTTCACCTTTACGGCGTGTTAAAGCTCTTACACGCGCGAGAAGCTCACCTGTAACAAAAGGTTTTGTAAGATAGTCGTCTGCACCACAGTCAAGACCGTTAATTTTATCTTCAACTTCACTTCTTGCTGTGAGCAGTAAAACAGGAGTTGATATTTTATTTTTTCTCAGATTTTTAAGGACGTCTATACCGTTCATTCCCGGGAGCATAATATCAAGCAGGATACAGTCATAAATTCCTGTAAGTGCAGAATCCAGACCGTCGTTTCCGTCATAAACAGTATCGGTTATGTATTTATTTCTTTTTAGAATTTCAGATAAAGCGTCAGCGAGCTGAACCTCATCCTCGACAATAAGGATATGCATAAAAACACCACCTTGATATGGTTTTAGTTATAAATTTTAAATTGGATTATATGTATATAATTATTCATTATACTACTATTATAACACAAAAGCTTGAAATAAACTTAAAAAATTGAGAACTTAAAAAGAAAATTAAGAGGTCGTTTTTTGTGCAGGTTAACAATTTATTAATAAATACTTGTGGAATAGTTGACTATTTGATAAATATGTGGTAAAATAATTGGTATAAATGGATAAAGTAAAAGCGCAGGTATAAATTACGTGCGTTTTAAGGCAATATAATGGAGTATGATATTTAATAAGCGAGTAAGAGGGTGAAGAAATGTATTCCAATCCACATCAGTTAAAGGGCGGTATTATGTCGGGTAATAGAAATAAAATACTCGGACAATTTGCTGCTATGTATTACGACAAAGGATATACAATTGAATTTTGTCAGAATTTTGCCGAAATGTTTGTCGATGACAAGAAAAATGTAAAGCCTGTTGATATTATATTTCTTGCGTCTATGTATAATAAAGCAGGTGACATTGAAAGTGCGGCTTTTTATCTTGATATGGTTGATGATAAAAAGTTAAGCGGTGAAGAGAAGTTCTGTTATTGCTACGAAAGACTGTTTATATACGGAAAAAAAGGCCGTGGAGCAGAGGGCGATTTGTTCAGAAACGAAAATATTAATTTTATGCAGAATTATGCTCAGAAGAAAAACACTCCTGAATATCTGGTTAATATGTTTATAGCGCTTGCTCTTGTAGATTGTGCAAACGGAAGATATGCTGATGCTTTTACGCTTCTCAAACGCAGCTATAAGCCTACAGGCAGAAACGATCGATATTTCCTCAGCATATTGATAACAGCTGTTTTTATTTATGCTAAAATGGGGGATATGGCTGAACTTGAAGAGGCTTCAAACAATGCCAGAAAATACCTGAAAACATTTTCATCTTTTGATTATGAATGGGAGAAGGCTTATCTGGAAAAATGCATTTCAAATGCTGAAGAAGGTAAAGCTTAATAATATAAATGCGGCTGTCGTATAATCGGCAGCCGCATATTTTATAGGCAATATTAATTGTTTGCTTTAGTTATAATGAATTTTCATCAATCCAGTCTATAACTTTATCAACAGTTGTGAAGCAAAGTCCCGTAACTGTATCGGCACAGCCGTAGTAGACCGCAATCCTGCCTGTATCAGCATCAACGATACTTGCGCAAGGGAATGTTACGTTTGGAACATCACCTACACATTCATATAATTCACGAGGATTAAAAAGATATCGCGAACCTCTTTTTAACACCTTCCATGGTTCTTCCGAATCAAGCAAAGCGGCAGAAAAGCTGTATACATAACCGTTGCATGAGGTAAGAACGCCATGATAAAATATAAGCCAGCCTCTTTCTGTTTCAATAGGAACAGGTCCTGCACCGATTTTAGTTTTTTCCCATGGTGAAATCGGTGACATAACAAAGCGATGCATTCCCCAGAATGTGAGGTCAGGTGATTGAGATATATAGATATCTCCGAAAGGAGTGTGTCCGTTATCCGACGGGCGTGAAAGCATCATATAATTTCCGTTTATTTTTCTTGGGAACAGCACTCCGTTTC
This sequence comes from Ruminococcus sp., assembly GCA_015066925.1. Classification (GTDB taxonomy): domain Bacteria; phylum Bacillota; class Clostridia; order Oscillospirales; family Ruminococcaceae; genus Ruminococcus. Next base: position 4,879 of record SVNL01000025.1, on the reverse strand, counting down.
GGTTGAATGGCAAAAAAGCATTTTCAAGCTGAATGAAATTGATGAAATCGGTTGTATAGGCAAGTCCGATTGTAGGTTTTTCGTTGAAGCCGTTGCACCAGCTTATATAATATTTATCATCAATTTTAGTTACACGAGGGTCGTATCCGTATTCGAAAGGCTGTGGAACATCTTTTTCAGATACGAATTCTATTCTTTTGTCGGAAATAGTCCAATTTATACCATCTTTTGAAAATCCGGAACGCAGCTGCATATTTCTGCCTGTATCGTCTACTCTGAAAACGCCTGCAAAGCCATTGTTATATGGAACAACGGCGCTATTAAAAATACTGTTTGCATTTTTTGCAGCGTCACGTTTTATTATCGGATTTGCTGAATATCTCCAGATAATATCGTTGCAGTTATCGGGCATATCCTGCCATGGTAAATTCGGAACAGATTTTTCACCAAAGATTTTATATTTCATAAGCAACCTCTGTTCTGTAAAGGGATAAATTAATTTAAATTTAGCTTAATTAACGTCTGCTCAGCAACTTAAAATTGGCTTAATATAGCATTTTAAAGCCAATTTTAAGTTGGCAAAGTGCAAGAAAAAACAATGGAATTGATAAATTTTCTTGCATTTTGTTTTGCCCTATAGGGCAAAATGAGCTTGACATCAATGAATGTGATGCGCAAATTCCTCATATTGTAAAGAATTTGCGCTCCCTGAATGAAGTTCGGGGCAATAACCGCCTGACGGCGGTTATTGAGGACACATTAATTATAACATAAAAACAATTTAAAGTCAACTGCGATTATTTAATTAATTTATCTGTTTTTATAAAAAACGATACCTGATTTGAATTGAATACAAGGTATCGTCTTTTAATTATTCGATTGTTGTCAATGCTTTATATTCATCTAAAGTAAGAACACCCTCGGAGTTGTAAATTCTTATAAATTCGTCTTTGGTAATGAATTTTTCAGAGAAATAGTCGTCATTGGTAAGATAGCTTCCGTACCACAGTCCAAAAAATGACCATACAGATTTATCTCTGAAGCAATCGTCGGCATTTGGAATACGACTGCATTCACTTAGAGCGATAATTTTATTCGGACCTACAATTTTTTGCAGTGAGAAAAATTGCTCGTAACGACTGCTGAAATCGCTTCCCTCAGGCATATAGATGTCTACGGATGCAATATCATACATACTTTCATCAACAAGATAATCAGCACTTTGTCCGTTCCATATCCATATAAGGTTATCGAGGTTGAAGTAATTGGTCATACGCTTGTACATAAGTTCCCAGAGCCATTTGTAGTCTGAGGCTCCGTCTGCTCCCCACCAGAACCAGTCGCCCGAGGCTTCCTGAAGCGGACGCCATAACACAGGTACACCGATGTTTTTGAGTGAAAGAAGAATATTTGACATATTATCTATATCAAGTATTATACCATAACATTCTTCGGAGATTTTTCCTTCACCGAAAAGACCTCGGATTTCTTCCTGAGTCATCATTGAAAGGTCAATGTCAGTAACGGCTTTGCTTAATCTGAAATCGGTTTCTTCGGAATAAACCGATGAAACACTTGAAGGAGCCTTCCATTCCCATATAAGTCCAACAATTCCGCCGTTTCTGTACCACTCGGCAATAGCTTCTATTTCCTCATAGTCGTTATATTCGTCTGTGTGTGAGGCGTCGAGAGCTGAAAAACGGATTGTGGGATATTTTCCTGTAATTTGGTAAATAAAGTCAAGCTCCTTATTTGAGCTGTCTGACGTATATTGTCCGGATATAACGGTTTTTCCGTAGTTTTCTTTAATGAAATTAAGAAGCTCCGTAGCATTTTTGCCTGAACCTGTATTTGTGACTATATTTTCGGGGTTATAAGTCATTTCGTTTATAGAGGTATTATTTGTAAGCTGTAGATAATCAAGGTCTATATCTCCGTCAACGACTTCGACTTCTATAATAGAGCTGCCCTCGTTCATAAAAATTCCGTACATCTTTATGAGAGTAAATTTGCCGCTTGAATCAGCTTTAAAAGTGCCGCATGGTGTGTTATTGATTTTGATTGAGCACATGGTTTCGCTATCAGCAGCAATTGAAAATCCTATGTCGTAATGCTGGGTGCTGGGAGCGTCAACCATAAATGAAAGTGATTTAACATCTCCGCTAAAACCTGTAATATAGCCCTCACCACTAAATCCTGCTCTTTCAGATTCGAATGTCAGACCTTCATAGCTGCAATCCTCAGCCTGATACTGATTTCCTGTTTCAGTTTGATTTATTTCCGGAATAGTAACAGGGTAATCAGGATAAGAATCAGCAACCAGAGCAGTTGTAGTCGGTTCTTCAAAATATGTTGTTGATGAATAATCGGAGTTTATTTTTATTTCATTTTTTCTCTCAACCTTTTTGCATGATGACAAAAAAGATACGGTCATCATAAAAGAAGCCATAATAGCGATAGCTTTGATTTTATTCATAAAATCTCCTTTTAAAGTATAAAATTATTGCATCAAAGATGATTAAGTCTGAATTTATATGTTACAGTTTCATCAGTAATTATATCATATATAAAAGCAATTTGCAAATATCATATCGAATTATTGTGATTTTTAACGATTTGATATATTTGCTACTTGACAATGTTCAAGAAGTATGATAATATAAACAACAGAAAACGTTGATGAGGAAGGCTTATCATATTTACTGTTTCAGAGAGCAGTCGTTCGGTGCAAGACTGTACAGCGTGAAAAAGCATACCGCCTCGGAGTGTGTCTAATAAACAACGGGTGCTCCCGTTACAGAGCTAATGAGATACAGAATATTGATGTTCTGTATGAATCAGGGTGGAACCACGATTTTTTATCGTCCCTTGAGCCTTATTTATGCGGCTTAAGGGGCTTTTTTATTTTTAGATGCCTCGGCTGCAAAATCGTTAATATTGAAAAGGAGAAAAATTATGATTAAGCTTACGCTGAAAGACGGAAGTATCCGTGAAATCGAATCGGCAATGTCTGCTGCTGAAATAATCAAAGGAATAGGTATGGGGCTTTATAAGGCTTCATGCTGTGTAAAAATCAACGGAGAAGTAAAAGACATCCGCACAATTATCGACAGTGACTGTGAATTTGAAGTATGCACATTTGATACAATTGAAGGTAAAAAGACTTTCTGGCATACAGCATCACATATTCTTGCACAGGCTGTAAAGCGTCTTTATCCGACTGCAAAGCTTGCAATAGGACCTGCAATTGATAATGGTTTTTACTATGACTTCGACCTCGAAAAGCCATTTTCACCTGAAGAGCTTGAAAAAATCGAGGCAGAAATGAAAAAAATTGTAAAAGAGGGTATCGCTCTTGAGCAGTTTGAGCTTTCACCTGAAGAAGCTATTGCAAAGCTTAAAGAAATGGACGAGCCATATAAGGTTGAGCTTTGTGAGGAGCACGCTGATAAGGGTGAACCGATTTCATTCTATAAGCAGGCTGAATTTGTTGACCTGTGTGCAGGACCTCACCTTATGACAACAGCTCCTGTAAAAGCATTCAAGCTTATTTCTTGTACAGGTGCTTACTGGAGAGGTTCAGAAAAGAATAAAATGCTTTCAAGAGTATATGCAACAGCATATCCAAAGGCTGCTGAACTCGAAGCAGACCTTAAACAGCGTGAAGAGGCAAAAATGCGTGACCACAATAAGCTTGGCAGAGAGCTTGAGCTTTTTTCAACAGTTGACTGTATCGGTCAGGGACTTCCTGTGCTTCTTCCAAAGGGTGCGAGAATAGTTCAGCTTCTTCAGAGATGGATTGAAGATGAGGAACAGAAGAGAGGCTATCTCCTTACAAAAACACCTCTCATGGCTAAATCAGATCTCTATAAGATTTCGGGACACTGGGATCATTATCGTGATGGAATGTTTATCCTCGGTGATCCTGATGACGAAACAAAGGAGTGTTTTGCACTTCGTCCTATGACATGTCCGTTCCAGTATCAGGTATTCCTGAACAGACAGCGTTCATACCGTGACCTTCCAATGCGACTCGGCGAAACATCAACACTTTTCAGAAATGAAGATTCAGGCGAAATGCATGGTCTTATCCGTGTGCGTCAGTTCACAATTTCTGAGGGACATCTCATTCTTCGTCCTGAACAGCTTGAAGAAGAATTCAAGGGCTGTCTTGAGCTTGCAAAATATGTTCTTGATACAGTAGGAATGCTTGAGGACTGTACATTCCGTTTCTCACAGTGGGATCCTGCAAATCCTAAGAATAAGTATGAGGGAACTGCTGAGCAGTGGGAAGAAGCACAGTCAATTATGGGCAAAATTCTTGATAATCTCGGTGTAGAGTATGAAATCGGTATTGACGAGGCTGCATTCTATGGTCCTAAGCTTGATATTCAGTATAAAAACGTATTCGGTAAAGAGGATACAATCGTTACAATTCAGATAGATATGCTTCTTGCAGAAAAATTCGGTATGGAATACGTTGATGTAGACGGTTCAAAGCGCAGACCATACATTATTCACAGAACATCTCTCGGCTGTTATGAAAGAACACTTGCTTATCTTATTGAGAAATATGCAGGTGCATTCCCACTCTGGCTTGCTCCTGAGCAGGTAAGAATTATACCTGTTGCAGACAGACATCTTGATTACTGTAATGAAATTCTTACAGTTCTTGAAGCCGCAGGAATTCGTGTTACAATTGATGACAGAGCTGAAAAGGTTGGATATAAAATCCGTTCAGCAACAATGGATAAGCTTCCTGTTATGCTTACAATCGGTGATAAGGAAGTTGAAGAGAAGACTGTTTCAGTACGTTCAAGACGTGAGGGCGATTTAGGCTCAATGACTCAGACAGAGCTTCTTGCTAAGCTTATTGATG
>SVNL01000024.1 GCA_015066925.1 Ruminococcus sp. | reverse complement strand
TTATAGTGTTTTCAAAATTGCAAATAACAATCGGAGCAATATCCGAATCTGCAAGGCTTTTGAAAAATGCTGATATATCCATATTTCCTCCTTATAAAATACACATAGAATCACCGAAGCTGAAAAAACGGTATTTTTCGTCAACGGCAGTTTTATATGCATTCATTGTGTTATCGTATCCGAGGAAAGCTGAAACAAGCATTATAAGTGTGCTTTCAGGCAAATGGAAATTTGTAATAAGTCCGTCGATAATCTTGAACTGATATCCAGGATAAATGAAGATATCGGTATATCCCTCATGTTCTGCAATTTCATTATAGAATGTAGCAACACTTTCGAGAGTTCGGCATGTTGTGGTGCCAACAGAAATTACACGTCCGCCGTTTTTCTTTGTTTCATTTATAAGATCAGCTGTTTCTTTCGGAAGATAATAATGCTCGCTGTGCATTTTATGATCCAGAACATTTTCCTCTTTAACCGGACGGAATGTACCCAGTCCTACATGAAGAGTAACAAAGGCAATATTTACACCGATTTCTTTAAGCTGATTAAGCATTTCCTCTGTGAAATGAAGACCTGCTGTCGGAGCGGCAGAGGAACCAAGCTCTTTGGAATATACAGTCTGATAGCGTTCCTTATCTTCAAGCTTTTCGGTTATGTAAGGTGGAAGAGGCATCTGTCCGACATCTTCAAGTGCTGTGAAGAAATTACCGTCACATTCAAATTTTACAATACGGTTTCCGTCGTCCTTTACTTCAATAACTTCAGCGATAAGTCGTCCGTTTCCGAATGAGAATTTTGTTCCGACTTTAGCTTTTTTACCGGGCCGACAAATAATTTCCCATATCTTATCGCCTTTTTGTTCCAGCAGCAGAAACTCAATAAATGTTTTGTTGTCGATTTTTTCTCCGTAAAGACGTGCAGGTATTACTCTTGAATTGTTCATAACAAGCAAATCACCTTTTTTCAGGATACTGCATAAATTATAGAAACGGTCGTGGGAAATACTGCCGTCCGTTTTGCTGATTTGCATAAGTCTGGAACTGTTTCTCGGCTCAACAGGGGTTTGTGCAATCAGTTCATCGGGAAGCTCGTAATAAAAATCGGACTTTTTTAAGGTCTGCATAAAATCACCATATTCTTTCTTGCATTATTTTATAGCAAACGATAAATCGTTTGAAGTTTGTTATTTGAATATTGTATCGGCAAATCTATGATTAACATATCTGCGGTGCAATTCAAATCAATTAATATTCAACGTCAGATTTATTGACATTGAATATGTGATATAACGTAAAATATGTAGAAATGTTTTCTTTGTAAAGTTTGAAAAACGTATTGACATTAATGGGCAAATGTGATATGATTAGAGCATAACAGGTAGAGGTGCGACTGCGAAAAGTATCAGAAAACAGGAAAACCATTCCGCATTACGTTTCTGTGAAAGGCAATGTCGCCGAAGAACAGTTTCCGGTAAATTCTGTTCTGGTCAGACGCTTAATAGGTTTCTGACTGTCATCATACTTAATTGTGATGGAGAGCTATCGACATACTTTGCGTATGTCAGCATATTTCTATTATAACGTATGATGAGCCGGTTTGCAACCGGTTTTTTTATTTTTATAATTTATTTTTAAGAGGAGAATGTTTTATGAAGCAGTACAAAGTAGGTATTATTGGTGCAACAGGTATGGTAGGACAGCGTTTTGCCACACTTCTTGAAAATCACCCATGGTTTAATGTTGAGGTTCTTGCAGCTTCACCTCGTTCAGCAGGTAAAACTTATGAAGAAGCAGTAGGAAATCGTTGGGCAATGAAAACTCCTATGCCTGAAGCAATGAAAAATATGGTAATGCTCAATGCAACTGCTGATATTGAAAAAATTGCAGGTATGGTTGATTTCTGTTTCTGCGCAGTAGATATGAAAAAAGACGAAATAAAGGCTCTTGAAGAGGCATACGCAAAGGCTGAATGTCCTATCGTTTCAAACAATTCAGCTCACAGAGGAACTCCTGATGTTCCAATGGTTGTTCCTGAAATCAACCCTGAACATCTTGAAATTATTGAGTCACAGAAGAAAAGACTCGGTACAAAGAAGGGCTTCATTGCTGTTAAATCAAATTGTTCAATCCAGAGCTATGTTCCTGCTCTTCACCCACTTATGAAATTCGGCATCAAGAATGTTCTTGCTTGTACATATCAGGCAATTTCAGGTGCAGGAAAAACATTTGAAACATGGCCTGAAATGGTTGACAATCTTATTCCGTTTATCGGCGGTGAAGAAGAAAAGTCAGAGCAGGAGCCACTCAAGGTATGGGGTAAAATTGAGGGAGATAAGATTGTAAACGCTTCTACACCTTCAATTACAACACAGTGCCTCAGAGTTCCTGTTTCAGACGGTCATACAGCTGCTGTATTCGTAAGCTTTGAAAACAAGCCTTCAAAGGAAGAAATTCTCAAGCTCTGGGCAGGCTTCAAGGGTGCTCCACAGGAACTTGAGCTTCCATCAGCTCCAAAGCAGTTTATCCACTACTTTGAAGAGGATAACAGACCTCAGGCTAACCTTGATAGAAACCTTGAGGGTGGTATGGCTGTTTCAGCAGGCAGACTCCGTGAAGATACACAGTATGATTATAAATTTGTTTGTCTTTCACATAATACACTCAGAGGTGCAGCAGGCGGCGGTGTGCTTCTTGCTGAATTACTCGCAGCTAAGGGATATTTTGATTAATGAAAACCGAAATCAGACGTGCCCAAACGGCTGACGCCGAGATTGTTTATGAGCTTACAAAAGAGCTCATGGCTTATCATAAAGCTCTTGACATCTTCACTACAACATGTGAGCGATTTAAGGAAATGATTGATAAAAGAGAACTTTACAGCTTTATTGCTTATGATGATGGTCAGCCGATTGGCGTTATGAATTTCTTTTTTAAAATTACTACTTTTACGGGCAAGAAAATCCTTTATATAGAAGATTTATTTGTCCGTGAAGCAAGCCGTAGAAAAAGTGTCGGAAGATTGCTTGTCGATAAGGCAAGAAAAATTGCAAAAGAGCTTGACTGTGAAGAAATCGAACTTAAATGTGCTGAATGGAATACGAAATCAGCTGCATTTTACGAGAATAATAACTTCACAAACGATACAAATTGGAAAATTTTTACGCTTAATAATACAAAGTTTTGAAAGGAGTGTATTAACTTATGAAGAATACTTTATTTACAGGTGCGGCAGTTGCCATTATCACACCATTTAACGAAGATAATTCAATCAACTTCGAATGCTTCGGAGAAATTATAGAAAATCAGATTGTAAACGGTACTGATGCAATTGTTGTATGCGGTACAACAGGTGAAGCGTCAACTATGTCTGATGAAGAACATATCGAATGTATACGTTTTGCTGTTGAAAAGACTGCAAAGAGAGTTCCTGTAATTGCAGGAACAGGAAGCAACGATACTGCTTATGCAATTCAGCTTTCACAGGAAGCTGAAAAGGTAGGTGCAGATGGTCTTCTTCTTGTAACCCCTTATTATAATAAGACTACACAAAGAGGACTTATTGCTCATTTTACTGCTATTGCTGATGCTGTAAATATTCCGATTATACTTTACAATATTCCCGGAAGAACAGGAATGGCTATTGATATTTCAACAGCTAAGACACTTGCAAAGCATAAGAATATTGTTGGTATCAAGGAAGCAAGTGGAAATATCAGCTATACAGCAAAGCTTATTGCTGAGTGCGGCGATGAGCTTGATGTGTACAGCGGGAATGATGATATGATTGTTCCGGTAATGTCACTTGGCGGAAAGGGTGTTATTTCTGTTCTTTCACATGTGATACCAAAGGAAACTCATATGATGGTTCAGTATTGTCTTGAAAATAATTTTGCAGAAGCTACAAAGCTTCAGCTTGAATATCTTGAGCTTATCAACAATCTGTTTATTGAGGTAAATCCTATTCCTGTAAAAGAAGCTATGAATATTATGGGAGTTAATGCCGGTGGATGCAGAATGCCTCTTTATCCAATGAGCGATGAAAACAGAGCAAAGCTCAAGGCTTCACTTGAAAAGCATGGTCTTGTAAAGTAAGCTTTTAATTGAAAGGAATTTTAAAATGACCAATATAGTAATATGCGGTGCAAACGGAAAAATGGGAAAGACAGTTTATAACTGTGTTTGTCAAAGAGATGACTGCAAGGTGATTGCGGGTATTGATATTTTTACAGAGCAGTATGCTGATTTTCCTATCGTTGATGTACCATCAAAGCTTCCTGTAAAGCCGGATGTAATAATAGATTTTTCAAATCCTGCTTCACTTGATGCACTGCTTGAATATTGTCTGTCAACAGGTACTCCGGTAGTTGTTGCGGCAACAGGCTACAGTGATGAACAGATAAGTAAAATTAAGGCGGCAGCAAATCAGATTCCTGTTTTCTTTACATTCAATATGTCACTTGGAATCAATCTTCTTGTACAGCTTGCAAAAAAAGCAGCTGATGTACTCGGAGAACATTTTGATATTGAAATTGTTGAAAAGCATCATAATCAGAAGATAGATGCACCAAGCGGTACGGCAATTATGCTTGCAAATGCAATAAATGAAACTCTTGATAACTCACATCACTATGTTTATGACAGACATTCTCAGCGTAAAAAACGTGATAAGAATGAAATAGGTATGCATGCAATAAGAGGCGGAACTATCGTTGGTGAACATGATGTTATATTTGCAGGACATGATGAGGTTATTACACTTTCTCATTCCGCTTCATCTAAATCGGTTTTTGCTGAAGGTTCAGTAAATGCTGCACTTTACATTGCAGGAAAGAATCCTGGATTATACGATATGGCAAATCTCGTAAAATAAATTTATAAAATTTCGCAAAATCGGTTGACATTGAAAAAAATATATGATATAATAACGTTGCCGCATGTGTTGGGCTATTAAAGTTGTATTTTTACACGCCTAATTCAGCGAGTTTATTGAAAAGGCAGGTGCCATGAAATGTACGCAGTTATTGAAACTGGCGGAAAGCAGTATCAGGTTAATGAGGGTGATGTTATCTACATCGAAAAGCTCGCTGTTGAAGCAGACCAGACTGTTGTTATCGACAAGGTTGTAGCTTTAGGTGCTGATGACGGTCTTAAGATCGGAACTCCTTATGTAAACGGTGCTACTGTTGAAGCTAAGGTTATTAAGAACGGCAAGGCTAAGAAGATTACTGTTTTCACTTACAAGCCAAAGAAGGGCGAAAAGAAAAAGCAGGGTCACAGACAGCCTTACACACAGGTAAGAATCGAAGCTATCAAGGCTTAATATGATTCGTGCAGAGTTTTATGAATCTGATGGATTGATGTCCGGCTTCTCATTTTCAGGCCACGCAGATTATGCCGATATCGGTTCTGACGTTGTCTGTGCAGCGGTCTCTTCAGCAGTCCAGCTTACTGCAAATCTGCTCGAGGATTTCGATTTTTCACCCGATGTGAAAGTCGGGAATAATATCGTTAAATGCTGTGTTTCTAAAGGTAATTCAAGCTCTGATAAGATTATCTTTGCATTGAAAAATCACCTTGAAGCTATTTTGGACGAATATCCGAAAACTATTAAAATTACTACTTTGGAGGTGTAAGTATGTTAAGAATTAGTATGCAGTTCTTCGCTCATAAAAAGGGTGTTGGTTCTACAAAGAACGGTCGTGACTCTGAGTCAAAAAGACTTGGCGTTAAAAGAGGCGACGGTCAGTTTGTAAAGGCTGGAAACATTATCGTTCGTCAGCGTGGTACACACATTCACCCAGGTAACGGCGTTGGTATCGGTTCTGATGATACAATATTCGCAACTGTTAGCGGAAAAGTTAAATTTGAACGCTATGGTCGTGATCGTAAGAAGGTTTCTGTTTACGCAGACTAATTGCGATAACTTTATGTAGCATAAATCCCGAGCTTATGCTTGGGATTTTGTTTTATTGCTTTATTTGTTTCACAGGTATATTAATTTAATTCAAAAAAACCTATGAGGTGAATTATGTTTGTAGATAAAGCCAAAATAAAAATCAAAGCAGGCGACGGCGGTGATGGTGCAGTATCATTTCACCGTGAAAAATATGTTGCAGCAGGTGGCCCTGACGGCGGTGACGGCGGTAGAGGCGGAGATATTGTTTTTCAGGTTGATGATAATTTCTCTACATTGATAGATTTCAGATATAAAAGAAAATATTTCGCAGATAAAGGCGAAAATGGTGGTGCAAGAAATTGTACAGGTAAAAGTGCGCCTCCACTTATAATTAAGGTGCCAAGAGGCACTCTCGTCAAGGATGCACAAACAGGAAGAATTATGGCTGATATGTCAACGGACGAGCCATGTGTTGTTGCAAAAGGTGGCAGAGGCGGAAAAGGTAATGTCCATTTTGCTACTTCAACAAGACAAATTCCTAAATTTGCAAAGCCCGGATATCCCGGAGAGGCATTTGAAGTTGTACTTGAGCTTAAACTCCTTGCTGACGTAGGTTTGGTAGGATTTCCAAATGTAGGAAAATCTACGCTTATTTCAGTTGTAAGTGCGGCTAAACCTAAAATTGCTAATTACCACTTTACAACTCTTACACCTGTTCTTGGAGTTGTTAAGGTTGCTGAAGAAAAATCATTTGTTATGGCTGATATTCCCGGACTTATTGAAGGTGCAAGCAACGGTGTAGGTCTTGGACATGAATTTTTACGTCACGTTGAAAGATGCAGACTTATTCTTCATGTTCTTGATGTATCAGGTATTGAAGGACGTAACCCTGTTGAAGATTTCAATATAATTAATAGTGAGCTTGCAAACTTTAATGAAGAGCTTGCAGAATGTCCTCAGATTGTTGCCGCTAATAAGTCGGATATGGCTACACAGGAGCAGATTGACTCATTGCGTGAATATATTGAAGGAAAGGGAATACCTTTTTTCTGTATTTCAGCCGCTACAACACAAGGAACTCAGGAGCTGATTCAAAAGGTTACCGAGATTCTGGATACTCTTCCACCTATAAAAAAATATGAGGCAGAGCCTCTCACTCAGCAAGAACTTGATGAAATGGCAGGTCTTAATGAGAAATTTGAAATTGAGGTTGAAGATGATATCTATTATGTAGACGCAGATTGGTTAGAGCCTATTTTGCGTACTGTTAATATGGATGACTATTCATCGCTTCAATACTTCCAAAGAGTTCTCAGAAACAGTGGTATTATTGATAAACTTGAAGAAATGGGAATCAATGAAGGGGATACGGTAAATATTCTTGGATTTGAATTTGATTATATAAGATAAATATGCGTAATATATTAAATGAACGTGATGCAAATCAGTATAGTCCACTGTCGCTTGCTTTTTTAGGTGATAGTGTGTACGATGTTCTGGTAAGAGAGCTTTTAATGCTTCAGGCGAATCTGCCTGTATCGAAGCTTCATTCACGAAAAGTAAAGCTTGTATGTGCAGAGTTTCAGTCAAAGGCATACGATAAAATACTTCCTCTTTTAACTGAAAAAGAAGTTTCTGTTCTTAAAAGAGGTCGGAATGCAACGGGAAATACAGCACCCAAGCATGCAAATATAATTGATTATCGCAAGGCAACAGCCCTTGAAAGCCTTATAGGATATCTTCACCTTACAGGTCAGTATGACAGAATATATGAAATTTTTAGTATAATAAGCGGACTAATTTCTGCTGATGAGGATACAGATTTTTAATGTTAGGAGTGTAAAAAATGTCAGGACATTCAAAATGGAATAATATTAAAAGAAAAAAGGAAGCTACCGATGCAGTAAAAGCGAAAATATTCACAAAAATCGGTCGTGAAATTACAGTATGTGTTAAAGAGGGCGGAGCTGATCCGAATAATAACAGTAAGCTTCGTGACCTTATTGCAAAGGCAAAAGCAAATAACGTACCTAACGATAACATCGACCGAGTAATTAAAAAAGCTGCGGGCGGTGAGGATAAGAATAACTACGAAACTATGATTTACGAGGGCTATGGTCCTAACGGAGTTGCAGTTATCGTGGAATGTCTTACAGATAATAAAAACAGAACAGCAGGTGATGTACGTCACTATTTTGACAAATATGGCGGAAATCTCGGTACAACAGGCTGTGTTGCGTTTATGTTCTCAAAAAAGGGTATAGTTGTACTTGAAAACACAGGTCTTGATGAAGATACTGTTATGGAGGACTGCTTTGAATTCGGAGGAGATGACCTTTCTGTAAATGAAGAAACTGTTGAGATTGAATGTGCTCCTGAAAATCTTCATGCACTCAGAGAAGGACTTGCATCTAAGGGATATGTAATTTTATCAGCAGAAGTAGAACAAATTCCGGCTACATACACAACACTGACTGATGAAGAACATATAAAGAAAATGAATCTTCTTCTTGAGCATCTTGAGGACAACGACGACGTCCAGAACGTTTATCACAACTGGGAAATGGCAGAAGAATAATCGCAAAAAAGTCTTTTTCTTTTCTGAAAAAGACTTTTTACGATTTTTACAAGAGGGGAATATAAAATGAAAACTAGATTAATGGCAATTTTAACGTCAATTATGCTTGTTGTTTCATTTAGCGGCTGTAACAGCAAAAAAAATAAAGAAAAAAATGATAGTATAAAATCAATGTTTGATGAACTTACTGTTTCTGATTCAAGTGAATCGCCGTCAGAGAATACAGAAAATATTGAAAGTACAACAACTGAGCCTGAACCGGAGCATATAAGTCCAATCGAAAGTGTAACAGCATCATATGGTGTACAGATTACACCGAATGTAAATATATCGCGTAATGATGGTGAAAATACTCATGAAATAAAGCTTTCGGATTTGATGAATGAAGGTGACGTTGTTACATCATTTACCTTTATTATTTATTCTGACAGTGGAAATATCGGTACATTTAAAGGCGGATGCGGAATATCGGTTTCAGCGGATTGTCCTTCAGCCACTTCTGAGGAATGGTATCAGTCACCTGAATTTACATCGGGAACAGAAGGAACATACGGAGAAGTAACATGGAATGTGCCATCTGAAATTCAAAGCTATATATCTTCAAGTGGTAGTATAAAATTCGGATATTGGTGGGGGAATGTAAAAAATATTCGTCTGGATACCGTAGTTTGTAACATTAAAAGAACCAAAGAGCTTCCTGTTGACGGTACAGCTGATGTAAGTGTAAATAAGACTGTTTCATTTAATGCAGAAAACAAAATTGCAGGTTTTAATATTGCTGAGTCAATTCCTGAAGGAACCGTACCACAGGCTGTTACGTTCAAGATAAATACAGATGGTGCTTTTGATAAATTTACGGGAGCATTTGGAGTAACCTCATCACTTGGTGAATATCAGTCAACCGATGTTGCTGTTTTTACAAGAGATTCTTCACTTTCACTCACATGGATACTTCCTGATGAAGCAAGAGCGTATGCTGCAGCTGACGATGCACAGATATATCTGGGATATTGGTGGAGCGAGCGCCCTACGCTAACGCTCAGCAATGCGGTTGTAAAATACAGTATTGGCGATACAACAACATTTGTGCCATCCGAAAACAGCAATAATTCATCGGAAAATAACAATAATCCATCTAATACTAATCCTTCTGATACTTCAGGTTTCAGAAGTGCACAACAAATAGTAAATGAAATAAAAGTCGGCTGGAATTTAGGAAACACATTGGAATGTTATGATTATTCAAGCTGGACAAATGATGCAGAAACAGCATGGGGAAATCCTGTAACTACAAAAGGAATGATAAATTCAGTCAAAACATCGGGTTTCAATGCTATAAGAATACCTGTAACATGGCACGACCATATGTCAGGAAATAATATTGATTCTGCATGGCTTGACAGAGTGCAGGAAGTGGTAGATTATGCTTATAATGAGGAATTGTATATAATCATAAATATGCATCATGATGATTATACGTGGTTTAATCCGAATGAAGCAAATTATGCGGCAAATAGTGCCAAGCTGTGCAGTATATGGTCACAGATTTCAGAGCGCTTTAAGAATTATGATGACAGGCTTCTTTTTGAGGGAATGAATGAACCAAGAACAGTCGGAAGCAGTGCCGAATGGACAGGCGGAACAGCTCCTGAAAGAAGTGTAATAAATAAATATGAGCAGGATTTTGTAAATACAGTAAGAGCGTCAGGTGGCAATAACACGGAAAGAACACTTATTGTAACATCATATGCAGCATCGGCTGTTGATGAAGCGATAAATGATGTAATTGTACCTGATGATAAAAATATTATTGTTTCAATTCATTATTATGCTCCTTGGAATTTTGCTGATGGTCAGACTACATCATTTACGGATAATGACAAAACAGAGCTAAGCAATAAATTTTCACAGCTTAAAAGATTATTTGCCGATAACGGTACACCTGTAATAATCGGTGAATTTGGTTGTGTAAATGCTGCATCTGAAAGTGTGCGTTCAGATTACTTTAATTATTATATTTCAGAGGCAAAGAAATACGGTATAAAATGTTTTGTATGGGATAACGGAACATTATCCGGCGAGTCTTCATTTGGAATTTTTGACAGAGATATGTTTAAATGGAATGATTCAATTCTTAATGGAATAATTAGCGGTTCAAATTGAAAAATAAAAAGCGATTACTGAAAAATAAAACAGTAATCGCTTATTTTTTTATACAAACAAAGCAACTAAAATCCAGCTGAAAGCGAAATAAATCGCACAATACAAAAAGATAGTTATAATTATGTTTGCGGTATTTGTGCCACCTGCCGAGTTGAGAGCAGTATTTATCGGAACCTTTACATTTTTTTCTTTGATTTTTTTGATAGATTTTACTGTGAATTTATAATAAATCCAGTTACCGAAAAGGCACATAATAAACTTGAATATAAAACTTAAAATAGTGCATATAAAATCTGCATTTACGAGTAAATTGCGATACGGCTCAAAAAATTCAACCATTTGCGCATACAGAGCTTCAATCTGCAGTTCATTGAAAATCTGCATATCATAAAGTGCACTTCCCGAAGTAGCTTCAATGCCTTCAATCAGGCTTATAATTGCATTCGGAAGCTTTAGCAGCATAGTAACAATCAGAGCGAAAATAGCCATTGGCCACATTTTTCTATTTGCAAAATAAAATGGAGAAAAGAAAAAACAGACAATATTGAATGAAATTTTACTTTTCAGCTCCTTCATTTTTTTAAACAGAGGGAGATAGTAAATAGTATTTGTATTAACGAATTCGGCAACTTCTTCAAGACGAGTGCCATCGAATTCTTCATCAGGATTAAAACCGAAATATTTTTGATTTGTGTCAAATTCAGAAAAAAACTCACTTAAATCAACCGTTGAATTATCGTCGGATTTTTTGATAGCTTTTCCGCAATTTACGCAAACAGAAGCGTCGGGGTTATTTTTGGCAAGACAATTTTTGCAAATAATAACATTTTCAGAAGATGCAGCAGTTTTATTTACGGCATCAGTTTCAATAGTACGTTTCCAGCTTTGACCGTTTTCATGAAGTGTATCATTAATACAATGACCTTTTTCTTTATAACATTGTTTATGATAAGGAGTTCCGCATTCAGGACAAACTACGACATCATCATCTTTAGTGAATTCATTATTGCAGCAGAAACATTTTTCACCGATATAGTTCATTTTAACCTCCATAATTTATATATATATTTATTATATCATTTATTAATATATAAAATCAAGTCTTTTTACGGAATATTTCAGTTTTGTTGGTAAAGAAGCGATTAAGAATACAAATATTGTATGTTATTGACACAAAAAGCTTCGTATGTTATAATTTAACAAGAAAACTATATGTTGTAATGAAAATAATTGTATAGTAAATAATAAGGAGAATTTTATGTACCATAAAAAAAGTATATTCAGCTTGTTTTCGCCTGAAAACAGCAATGAATATTTTCAGCTTGGTGAAAATACAATTAATGATTTATCAATTAATTTTTTAGTACACTATCTTTCAACCGAAAATGATGAACAGAATAAGCTTAAGGAAATGCTTTGTAGAATGCCTGTAAGTAGAGAAATAATAGAATATCGCCAGAATATTTATAATGATTTGAAATCTTTTCCTGAAGTATGCGAACAATTAAGTGAGATTTTTGCTTCAATGCAGTTTTATACGAATGATTCAAATCGCAATATCAGTGAAAAGTCGAGTGCATGGGAATTGATTGCTCGTATGCGTTCATTGCAGAACTATGTTGATTCAATAACACGAATGCAAAATCTTCTTGTTGGTAAGGATTTTAAATCTGACGGAATGAAAAAACTTTCGCAATTTATTAATAAAATATATTCAGACAGTGGATTTTCAGAGCTTGAAAAGGATTTGGAAATTCTGGGTGAGGATATTAACGAAATTCGCAGTATGACTCTTGGAATAAATTTCAATAGTGAATTTTTCCCTGAAGAGGTGGGAATAATTTCGCTGAACAGTTATCCCTTTGGAGAAAAGGGCGTATTAGAGAGATTTTTTAAGTTTCATAAAAAGATAAATCCTGATGATACAGAGCTTACTCCTTTTACAATGCTTACTCATCCGAAAAAGCTTTCGGCAGATGTAAATCCGCTTATGAATAATCTGACACGAATTGTAGAACAAATGCTTCCTACAGCTACAAAAAAGCTGTTAAGAGTATTAAAAAGGTATACAGATATAAGTGCTGCTACAATTTCGGGTTGCGGTGAAGAGCTTATGTTTTATATACGTTTTATTGAACTGGAAAAACAGCTTGAAAGTAAAAATCTGCCATGCTGTGTAGCTGAATTTTCTGATAATGATACTGAGTTTTCAGATTTGTATAACATAAAGCTTGCTATTTACAGTATTAACAGTAATGATGAGCAAAAGACAGTATGCAATGATTTGCATTTTAATAAGTCGCAGAATATTCTGATACTTACAGGACCTAATCAAGGTGGAAAAACCATAATAACACAAGCAATCGGGCTTGCATTTCTAATGTTTCAGCTTGGAGTATTTGTGCCGTGCAGAAGTGCAAAAGTAAAGCTTTGTGATGGGATTTATACACATTTTCCTGCTGATGAAAATCAGACGGTGACGCTTGGACGTCTTGGTGAAGAATCAGAACGTTTCAGCAAAATCTGCAAAACAGCAACATCTGAAAGTCTTTTGCTTTTCAATGAGTCATTTGCAACAACAAGTCATACTGAATCTCTGTATATAGCAGAAGATGTGCTTAAATATCTATGCTGTCTTGGAGCAAGAACCTGCTTCAATACACATATGCATGAGCTTGCGGAAAATGCCGATAATCTGCAATGTGAAAGATCAATTTGCGGAGCTGCAAGCGTAGTTATGGGAAAAAGCGAAGGAGAAAATACATATAAATTAACATATGAAAAGCCAAACGGTAAAAGCTATGCTCATAGTATTGCTTTTCAGTATGGAATAACTCTTGAACAGCTTTTCGAAAATTTATAATATAAAAAGCTTTTGTACTCAGCAAAAATGTGCAAAAGCTTTCTCTTTAACAGAAAATTCGATGCATAAAAATGGTAAAATAAATAGGGGTGATGTTATGGAAAAGCTCCTTGACTGTGTTATGGATTTAGGGGAGCAAATGCTGATTTGCGGAGGAGAAGTTCACAGAGTAGAGGACAGCCTGAAAAGAATTTTCAGTGTCTATGGAACAAAAAGAACTGATGTGTTTATAATAACAAGCAGTATGGTAGTTTCAATTCATGCAAGTGATGATAAAGCATATACTCAGACACGCCGTATTACAGAAATAGTTACCGATTATGAAAAGTTGCATAAGCTTAATGAATTATCACGAAATATATGTCAGAATATGCTTTCAGCGGATGAAATAAAAGAAAAGCTAAATAGTATTTCAACAGGAAAAGTATATCCGATTTGGCTTGAGTTTATATGCTATGCGCTTATAGCAGGAGGTTTTACGCTATTTTTCGGTGGTAAAATAACAGAAGCGGCTGTATCGTTATTAATCGGCTTGCTAGTTCGATTTATTATATTAATATCCGATAAAACAATAAAAAACAGGATTATGGCAAAATTTATATCATCATTTTCAGCAACAGCGTTATCATTTATTGCATTGCGGCTTGATATAGTTCCTACTGTTGACAATATAATAATAGGAAACATTATGACGCTTATTCCCGGTATAGGACTTACAAATGCACTAAGAGATTTATTTGTAGGTGATAGCATAGCAGGGCTTTTGAGAACGATAGAGGCATGTATAACAGCCCTTGCCCTTGCCGCAGGATTTTTTTCTATTGCATTTCTGATGGGAGGAATATAATATGAAAAATATTGAAATTATCCAGCTTGTAGTAAGCTTTATTGGCTCATTATGCTTTGGGATTTTGTTTAATGTAAGAGGTAAAAAGCTTATTGCTGCAGCATTCGGAGGTTTTATTTCGTGGGGATTATTTCTCCTTATAAGCTGTGTTATATCAAATGAATCAATAACATATTTTATAGTGGCATCAATTGTTTCGATGTATTCCGAAATAATGGCGAGAGTATTAAAAACTCCTGCAACACCGATAGTAACAACATCATTGATTCCTCTTATTCCCGGAGGTTCACTGTATTATACTATGTCGTATGCTTTTGAAAGCAATTTTGATAAATTTATTGAAAAAGCAGTATATACATTACAGCTTGCATCAGCACTTGCTCTTGCTATTATTATTGTAACTGCTGTATCTCAATTTTTATTTAAAAAGGTTAGGATTAAATAATGATATTATAATTGTTTTAACGATAAATCATAATTTAAGGAGTTATATCATGATTCAATATTCTGATCTTAATAAAGAATTTATAACAGATCGATTTCCTGAATTAAAAGAACAGGTTGAAGAAGAAATAGAAGATTTAAATGAATTTCTGCCTCATGTTATTTTTGGAAATGTTTTTAATCCGCTAACAGTGACTTTATTAAAACAAGATGATTATTCAAATAATATTATCTTAAATCGCATTTTTAATATGCACGAAGAATTATCTTCAAATGGAGATTTTGAAACTCAAAATCTTGTTCAGGTGACATTGTTAGAATATCTGTGGGATGAAAAAACAACTTATAACAGAGCCTTGGAATTGCTTGGTGAACATACAAAGAAATTATGGAACTGTATTGAAAATTATCTTTCTGTTCCGTGAGTATTGTATGTTTCTATTGAATTTCAATTTATTTACGAGATAATAATAAAATCCGGAGAAGAAATTAAATCTTCTCCGGATTTGCTTTTTATAATTTTAAAATTTTTTTGGATTAAATTGATTTTGAAGAAGAATTTTTGATTTTTGACAGTAGGAATATAAGTGCAAATAATGGAATAGCAAATAATGCTTCAACTGCAATACATTTATATATCTGAGGTTCGTTGAATGTTTCACCGGCTATTGCAAAAATGCAGTTATTAGCCTTAACATACCAATATATAGGTAAAAATCTGGCTGCAAGAATAACATTTTCTCCGAGCATATCTTGTGGCACAAAAACTCCGCATAAGAAGCTTGAACCTAAACCAATAATATTTCCAATCATACTGAGTATCTCGTCTTTAGGTGAAAACTGAACAACGAGAATAGCGATTGCTGTTGAAACAAGAATTATAATAATACTGTTAAAGATAGCAAGGAATTCACGTTTTGTAAATTCGAATGATAATTCTTTATTTGTATTAAATCTGAAAACCATGTATAAAAGCATAAATATTATCCAGATAATTGCGACGTAAAGTATGGAAGCGAGAATTGTCTGAATAGTTTTATTTAACGATGGAAGCGGAGATGCATTTGTTCTGTAGCGCAAATCTTTTCTGTTAATTGTTACAATTATAGGACAAAGACAAGAAATCAGAATAGAAATATAGAGATAGGGGAGATATTGGAAAAAGAAGCCTGATGATTCATCAATTGAATTTTCATCCGTAAATGTTTCAGTAGTTACATCAATTGGTGTATCGAAAAGATTTTCTGCTTTTTCGCAAGCAACTTTAATTTCGTTTCCAACTTTGTGGAATGCTACAACCGAGCTTACATATTCATTAATCTGTGATTCTAAATAAGAAGCAGTATATGTTGAAGGATGCCTTACACTCTCAAAAAGATATTCTGTATCGTTGTTTTTTAATTTTTCTGAATATCCTTCCTTGATTGTAAGAATATATTCAACCTCAAAATAATATAAAGAATCAAGCTTTGCGTTTTTTGTATTATCAATATCAATGAGCTTATGTCTTTCGCCTATAAAATCAATAAGCATTTTACTTTCTTCCGTATTATCGTTATCAATAACACTTACCTTTACCTTTGTTTCAGCAAAATTTGATGTTTCTTTGTTGGTACCAATCATAGTAAATCCGATAACTGCGAAAATAACCACATACATAAGACCTATTAAGATTTTCTTTTTTGAAATCTTGAAGAAGACATTAAAGATTTGCATAGCTGTCCCTCCTTGTAATAATTAATCCGCTGATTATAAATATAAGAGAAATTGCTATCAGCGTAATAATATTAGTATAAAACCTTTCAGATACACCATAGATATTCAATGAGTGAAAACTATCAGCAATTAATGCCGCAGGACTGATTTTGTTAAGAAGAGGGAATGAATTTTCAACCTTCATTTTCATATTATGAGCCATTAGTCCGCTGAAAAAGCAGAGAATAAGTGAAGTGGAAGTAAGTATACCTAATTTAGCATTTGTAGATATTTTTCCAATAGAACCAATAAAGAATCCCATAGCAATACCTGCAAATCCACCTATAAGTGTTGTCAGAACTATCTGTGGTATTTTATCTCCGAAATCTATTCCAAGTACAAAAATAAGATATAAAAGATTTACTGTAAGACATAGGAGATGCACTATATATGCTGAAAGGAGTCCTGCTATAAGAGTAATACTTTTTCTTGCAGGAGAAATACATTTTCTTGCACCGACAGCAGACAGATTACCCTGATTATTGATAATAGTGTTTACGCCTAAATAACTACCGAACAAACAAGTCATAGCAATCAGGTTGTAAAAATACTGAATAGACATATCCATATTTCCGTCTGTAAGATTTATATTCTCAATTGTAGTAATTTCATTTGAAAGCTGTGCTATAACATCATTCAGAACAGCAGGATTATTCATTGCTGTTTCAGTTATAATTGTTTCTTTCGATTTATATTGCTGAAGAAAGCTTTTAAGAATTGATTGTTCAATTCCATTTGAAGAAACAGTAAGAGAAATACTTTCATCAATGTAAATTATTCCCTTACAATCGCCATTTTTGAGCTTGTCGAATGCTTTTTCTTCATCTGTATATTCAACTTTTAGCATTGGAGTATCTCCGATAGTAAGTGAATTAACGACTGATGAAAAATTCTCATTTTTACTATTTTCTACAATAGCAACAGGAATTGTTTTGAAATTTACTGAATCCATTAATCCTGAAAAAGCAATATTAAAAAGTGTTCCAAGAATAATTGGAAATATCAGAATCCAGAAGTTAAGCTGTTTAACCCTTATAGCAGAAATTAAATTATATTTTAAAATGTGTAAGAACATATACACTACTCCTTTTTATTAGTCGCGAAGAGTTTTTCCGGTAATTTCGAGGAAAACGTCATTAAGTGTAGGAAGCTCTGTAAATACACGTCCAAATGCAAGCTCATTTTCATGCAGATAATTAAGAATACGTGTAAGATTATGTTTGCCGCCGTTATATTTAAGAACAAGCTTGTTGTTTTCATAGGTGCAATCATAAATGTGTGATATTTTAGAGATTTCATTAAGATTATCATCACTTAAATTAAGGATTTCAATAGTAATTGTTTCGGTATTTTTAATCATTTTCTGTAAGTCCTGTTTAGTACCGATAGCAATCTGTTTTCCTTTATCCATAATTGCAATACGCGTACAAATCTGCTCAACCTCTTCCATATAATGTGAAGTATAGATGATTGTGGCACCTTGACGATTAAGCTCTTGAATACCTTCCAGAATTTTATTTCTGCTTTGAGGATCAACTGCAACAGTAGGTTCATCCAGAATAATAAGCTTAGGCTTATGAGCAATTCCACACGCAATATTAAGACGTCTTAAAAGTCCGCCTGAAAGCTTTTTGGGATGAAATTTTGTATATTTTTCAAGTCCGACGAATTCAATTGCTTCATTAATATATTTTTTTCTTTTTGATTTGTCTGATACATAAAGTCCACAGAAATAATCAATATTTTCGTAAACGGTCAGTTCATCGAATACAGCAACATTCTGAGTTATAACACCGATATCCTTTTTTACATTATAGTTTCCGGGAGACATTTTCTGTCCAAAAATTTCAATATTGCCTTTATCGTAGCTAAGCAGAGAAAGAAGACAATTTATGGTTGTGGTTTTTCCCGAACCATTTGGACCTAAAAGACCGAAAATTTCTCCTTCTTTTATTTCAAGACTGAAATGGTCAAGAGCAATCAACTCTTTATATCTTTTAACAAGATTTTCAATTACAACAATATTTTTTTTCATAATTATTTCCTTTCAGATAATATATGGCTTTATGTGATAAGAATTTTTCTTTCTGTATTAATTATAAAATAACATAATTCATTTTTGAAGTGAAATTTGTCAGTTAATCATATGACAAATGTAATTTATTTCCGAATCATAAAAAAATTTATATTAACCATTGCAGAAATCATGAATGTGTGATATAATAAATGTATATTGCATTTTTGTGTGAAAGGATATGTATTATGGTTATACTTGACGACCTCAGAGTAGAAATGGTTAATTATCGTGATGAAATGAAGGAGCTTGCTGATGTTCTTAATTTGAAGGCTGCTGCTGAGGAACTCGAAAAGCTTCGTGTAGAAATAAGTGCTGACGGTTTCTGGGATGACCTTGAAAATTCTCAGAAGGTTTTGCAGAAATCAAAAGCTTTGGAAAATAAAATAAATGATTATGAAAAGCTTAATAATTCTTTAGAGGATATTATAGCTCTTATCGAGCTTTCTATTGAAGCAGAAGATGAAGAATCAATTCCTGAAATCAACAGTGAGATAAATGCTTTCAAGATTAAGCTTGAGGATAAAAAGCTTTCAACACTTCTTACAGGTGAATATGACAAAAGCAATGCTATTATTACATTCCATGCAGGTGCAGGCGGTACAGAAGCACAGGATTGGGCTGAAATGCTTTATAGAATGTATAATAAATGGGCTGAAAGTCATAATTTCAAGGTTGATTTGCTTGATTATCTCGATGGAGATGATGCAGGTCTGAAATCTGCATCAATTCTTATTGAAGGTGAAAATGCGTACGGATATATGAAATCTGAAGCGGGTGTACATAGACTTGTAAGAGTTTCTCCATTTGATGCTTCGGGCAGACGACATACTTCATTTGCAGCTATTGAAGTTATGCCTGAAATTGATGACTCAATTGAAGTAGATATACGTCCTGATGATATTGAAATGGAGGTTTATCGTTCAAGCGGTGCAGGTGGACAAAAGGTAAATAAAACCAGTTCTGCCGTACGTCTTATTCATAAACCAACAGGTATTGTTGTTTCTTGTCAGACACAGAGAAGCCAGTATCAGAATAAGGACTATGCTATGAAAATGCTTCGTTCAAAGCTTGTTGAAATCAAAGAGCGTGAACACCTTGAAAAGATTTCTGACATTAAGGGTGTTCAGAGAGAAATTGCATGGGGTTCGCAAATACGTTCTTATGTATTTATGCCGTATACACTTGTTAAGGATCATAGAACAAGCTTTGAAAACGGTAATATTCAGGCAGTTATGGACGGCGAACTTGATGGATTTATTAATGCTTATCTTAAATCGCTTTCGCATGGTACTTTGCAGAAATAATTTTATTTATTAATTCAGTTGTAAAAAATTAAAAAAATACTGGACAAATTGTATGAAATATGTTATAATGTATACATATTGATATTTTTTGAGGTGATATTATGGCTTTCGGGCTTTTTAATTTCGGTGGTAAATATTTCGATAAAAATATGACTCCTAAGTGCGATTATTGTCATTACGGTAAAAGAGCTAAGGACGGAAATAAGGTTCTTTGTGAAAAAAGAGGCCTTGTAGACGCATCTTTTTCATGTGGAAAATTTTCTTATTCTCCTCTCAAGAGAATTCCGGTTAAACAGTTGAAATTTGTAGGAAGCCTTGCTGATGATGAGATTTATGTTGAAACAAAAGACGATAAGGCTGAAAAGGAAGCTGCTTTGAATGCTGAAAATGTGAAAAATGAACCAACAGCTTCAGTGACGGCTTCAAGCTTTGTTAAACCGCAGGAAAGTGCTCCGATTGGCAATGTACCACCAATGCCGCAGAATAATATGGCAGGCAATGTAAGACCAATGCCACAGGAAAATGCTCCTGTTGTAAATACGCCTATGGCACCACAGGA
>SVNL01000023.1 GCA_015066925.1 Ruminococcus sp. | reverse complement strand
TTCACCGTAATCCTTTATTTCAATGCGGTAATCGCCGAACTCATCGTTTATCTGTTCTATAAGCTTTTCTATATTAGAATAAGAAGTTACGCTATAAGGTGCACCGATTGTCAGAACAGGAATATTTGCGACCTCTTCTGCTGTTCTTGGAGTATGCGTAATTTTCTCCGCTTTAAGCATGGCATAATCCGAAACAACTAAGGTACACAGCTCATTTTCATCAAAAAATGCATACTGTATTTCATGAGATGCTATATTCGACGCCTTTACACTGAAAAGAGTTTTAAGTGAATTATCTTTTTTGTTTACACCTATAATCGAATTATTTGTAACGAAATAAAATGAATATTCACCGCTTCCCTCAAAAATATGGTGAACGGTTTCACCTACATTGTATGCAATATCAGATTCCTTTGCATTGCAGTTTTCGAAATCAAACTCGCAGAAATTAACCATTTCTCTTTTTTCGTCTGTTACGGCACACAATAAAGTTCCGTCTGAGTTTTTACCATAGGCTGTATAAAATTTCTCGTCATCCGTCTGTGTTTCACCGTAAACAGTACCATCAGCGGAGAACGAATATTCAGCGCCGTCTATATTGCATATAAAGTTCTGTCCGTCAGACGAGGTATGAAGATATGTGACCTCAACCTTTCCGCCCGATGTAAGAGAGTAAAGCTCTTCCAAATCGGTTGAGGATACAAGATTTCCCTGCATATCGTATTTATAAAGCATAAGGCTGTACTCAGCAACAGACTCATAAAGCTCTGCATCATAATCCTCAGCGTAGATATCAGGGTCAGGCAAATCGCCGTAATCGTCCTCATTTACAAGCGTATAGATAAATCCGTCATACGAAACATCAATGCAGTAGCTAACACCGATAGAAAAATCGGGTATATCAAATTCCGTAACATTTTCAAGCTTTTCATCAGCAAGATAAAATGCCGGAGATTTGGTAGATGAGCTTCCGAGCAGAAAAAATCCGTCCTTATACTTTTCACAGCTGAAAAGCATATAAAGTCCATCGGTAATATCAGATTTATTCCTCTGGTAGTAGATGTCCGAAAGCTGAACTGCTGTGTAAGGGTCAGAAACAGATTCTGTTTTTGTTTCTTTTTTATTTTTTTCCTTACACCCCGATGAAGTAGCTATTATTGAGAAAACCAGTACAGCAGATATAAGCTTTGAAAAATTTTTCATAATATCAACTCCTTTAAAATTTGCATAATAGGTATTGCTTTAACAATATCTATATAATAGTGATATTAAGAAGCAAAAAAGACGAAAAAAATATTTCACAAAAATCATCATGAATTTTTATACATAATTAATATCTGCTCAACAACTTAAAATTGGCTTAATATTATTATAAATTAAATCTAAAATGAATATAATTAAGCAGTATGCAAATATTAATGAGGTGATAAAATGACAAGACGAAAAAGACGCAAAAAAATGTTACAAAAGCTCATACTATATATATCCTCACCGATTATTACTGCTTTTCTGATAAAAACAGTTCCTGATGCAGCAGAATATCTCGATAAAGCAGACAGCCTTATGCTTGTTGGAAAGGATAAAGTCGCAAAACAGAATATTATAGCCGAGCCTCACCGAAGTATGAAGTACAGCGAGGATTTCGAGGACGTTTTCAATGAAAATTACGCTGTTTCAAGCGGATATGGATACGCAGAGGAAATCGAAGAAAAAACTCCTGCACTTTATGAAATAGTATCCGAAAATCCCGGAGCAAAGCCATATCCTACAGAATGGACAAAGGGCGGAGCAATAATGCGTACAACATACGGAAAATTTACCGGCAACAGCTTTTTCAAGCTTTCAAAAGCCGGACAGGTAAACAATAAAACAGCGGTTGGCTCTGCAACGCTTTCGAACGAGAGCAAGAAGCTTCCTGAATTCAAAATAAAATTCAACAGCGATGAACCTCAGGTGCTTATTTATCACACCCATACCACAGAAAGCTTTGAACCGTTTGTCAGAGATTATTATGACGCAACATTCAATTATCGTACAACAGATGAAACCAAAAATATAGTAATGGTAGGCAACGCCATAGAAAATCAGCTGAAAGATGCAGGTATAGCAGTAATTCACGACACAACCATACATGATTATCCATCATATAACGGCTCTTATGACAGAAGCAGAGAAACAATAAAAAAGGTGTTGGAGCAATATCCCTCAATAAAAGTTCTTCTCGACGTTCATCGTGACGCAATTTCTTCAAATTCAATAGCATATCAGCCCTACGTTGAAATCGACGGAAAAGAAGCCGCACAAATAATGATAATCTCAGGCTGTGATGACGGAACAATGGATATGCCCGATTATATGCAGAATTTCAGATTGGCATCATTATTCCAGCAACAGATTGAAAGCGATTATAAGGGGCTTACAAGACCGATATTATTTGATTACAGAAAATATAATCAGAATATGTCAACGGGAGCGCTTCTCTTTGAAATAGGTTCGCACGGAAATACTCTGGAACAGGTTCAGTATTCGGGTGAGCTGGTAGGAAAATCAATAGCAAAAGCACTGCTTACGATTAAGGAGTAATAATGAAAAATAAAAAAACTGCCTTTATGGCAGTGATGATGTATATATTGTTAACCTCAGGTGTATGGGGAATTCTGAATGCATATTCGATATCATACAACAAGCTGTCCCCTAAAAAAATAAAGCCTGTAAGTTTAAAGGTTAACTCACAGGAAGCTAAAATAGAAATTCTGGAAAAAAGCTATAATTTAAACATAAAAAATCTGCAGTCTGAAAGCAAGGTATATTATGTATTGTACCTGCTTTCAAGTGATGAGGCAAGATGGACAGGCATTTTTCTTGCATCAGTGATAGATTAAATCCGAATCATCATGAACTACAGGACTTTCCTCAAAATACCAGCGATTAAGCTCGCCCTTATAAATAAGCTCGGCATTCGGGAGAAATCTGAAATCGTCCGGAGTATAAAGACAAGGTGATTTACTAAGCTCAAGACCAAGCTTGTAGAATGTATGTGCAACAAATTGAGAACAAAGAAAACGATTTTTTCTTGTCCAGCTTATTTTCAGGAATATAGCAATAAGGCCGAGAATGTTATATGAATAAGCATTTCGAAATGTTGAAAAATGCTCCATAATACGACGAAATTCATCTTTCTGCTCTCTTGTTACGCTTATCTGGTAAATTTCACAAGGGATATCATCGTAAAGGCCCAGTGTACCCTGACCGATAACCTCTTTATTAAAGGTAGCAGGAAGTGGAGTACGGGGATAATTTCTGCAAAAGCTATACATTTCCGACAAACCGATATCGCCTGAAAGTGAAACGTGATTATAGGGCTTTCTTGTAAAGAATTTAATAGCCTTGGCGACATTTGTACCTGTCTGAGCAACAATGACATAGATATAATCCTGCAAATAAACACCCCCTAAATAAAACAATTTATTTTATTATATCATAACCTCTTGCAAATTTCAAGACTTTTTGATATAATTATATTGTTGTTTTCTGTATATAATTTTGCGCCCGTAGCTCAGCGGATAGAGCAGTAGCCTCCGACGCTATGTGCACAGGTTCGATTCCTGCCGGGCGCTCCAAAATTGTTAAGGAAAAATATTTTAAAGCATTGCCGCATGTATAAGCGAACTTGTGCGGAAGTGCAAAATAAGCTGTCCACAGTCAATATGGACAGACAAGGAGGAGTTTATGAAAGAAAAAACAGAATTCAAACCCTATGTTCCGGCATCAAAGGTTACGCCTGAGCTTACTGTCGCATCCATTGTTATGGGGATTATTCTGGCAGTAGTATTCGGTGCGGCTAACGCTTATCTCGGATTAAAAGTAGGTATGACGGTTTCTGCTTCTATTCCTGCCGCAGTAATCGCTATGGGTGTAATACGAATTATAATGAAAAGAAATTCTATTCTTGAAAGTAATATAGTTCAAACACTCGGTTCTGCAGGTGAATCACTCGCCGCAGGTGCTATTTTTACAATCCCTGCTCTTTTCCTTTGGGCATCAGAGGGTAAAATGGACAAGCCGGGTCTTGTCGAAATCACTTTAATTTCATTAATAGGTGGACTTCTTGGCGTATTCTTTATGGTTCCGCTTCGTAATGCACTTATCGTTAAGGAGCATGGTACTCTCCCTTATCCTGAGGGAAAAGCCTGTGCTGAGGTTCTTCTCGCAGGTGAGGAAAACGGTGCAAGTGCTTCAACCGTATTCAAAGGTATGGGCTTTGCGGCAATACTTAAATTCATTGTTGACGGTTTAAAGGTTTTTCCTGGTGAAATAGCTTTCAAGGTTAAGAATTTCGCAGGCGAATTAGGCGTACAGGTTTATCCTGCCGTAATGAGTGTAGGTTATATCTGTGGTTTCCGTATTTCAGCATTCCTTTTCTCAGGAAGCTTGCTCAGCTGGTGTGTTTTAATTCCGCTTATCGTAATGTTCGGTGAAAATGCTGTAATATATCCTTCAGATGGAATGACTATCGGAGAAATATATGCTGCTGAAGGTGCAGGCGGTATATGGGGTTCATATATCCGTTATATAGGTGCAGGTGCACTTGCGGCTGGCGGTATTATAAGTCTTGTAAAATCTATTCCGCTTATCGTAAAGACATTCAGAGATGCTGTTAAGAATATGGGCGGAAGTAAAACAGGTACACTCGAAAGAACTTCAACAGAGCTTGATATAAAGATTGTTCTTGGTGCAATTGCTGCATTAACTATTGCAGTATGGCTTATTCCTGCAATTCCTGTAAGCCTCATTGGCGCACTTATTATTGTAGTATTCGGATTTTTCTTTGCAACAGTTTCTTCAAGAATGGTTGGTCTTGTAGGAAGCAGTAACAACCCTGTTTCAGGTATGGCAATCTCAACACTTCTTATTTCCACACTTATACTTAAATTCACAGGTGCAGACGGTGCAGAGGGTATGTCTGCCGCAATAGCAATCGGCTCAATAATCTGTATTGTTGCCGCAATTTCAGGCGATACCTCACAGGACCTTAAAACAGGCTATATTCTCGGTTCAACACCTAAAAAACAGCAGATAGCTGAAATTATCGGTGTAGTTGCATCAGCACTTGCTATCGGAGTAACACTTTATCTTCTTGACAACGCTTGGGGCTTCGGCTCAAAAGAACTCGCTGCTCCTCAGGCAACACTTATGAAGATGATTGTTGAGGGTGTAATGAATGCAGAGCTTCCTTGGAATCTTGTATTTATTGGTGCATTTATCGCAATACTTGTAGAAATTCTTGGAATTCCTGTACTTCCTTTCGCAATCGGTGTATACCTCCCGATTCACATTAACGCTTGTATTCTCGTAGGCGGTATAATCCGTTTCTTTGTTGACAAGGCAAAGGGCGATGAAAATAAGAAAAAGGCTATGACTAATGACGGTATCCTTTTCTGCTCGGGTATGATTGCAGGTGAGGGACTTGTCGGAATACTTATGGCTATTCTCGCAATAGCAGGTATCAGTGATGCTCTTAATATTTCCGATAATCTTAATTTACCGACAGCTGTTTCAAATACAGGTACTATTATATTAATATTAATCATAGTATTTTCAATCCTTAAAAACTCTGTCTGGAAAAAATCAAAAAAGGACTGATTTTTAAATGAAAAATAAAAAACAGTCTGATGAAAACTATCTTGAACGCTGTCCTATTCATCCCGATGGTATGAACTGGACGGCAGATGAAAACGGCATAGTCACAATCGACGTCGAAAATAAAGGCGCGATGAATCGTATTATGCAGAAGCTTATCAAAAAGCCTAAGGTTTCGCATATTCATCTTGACGAAATAGGAAGCTTTCTCTGGCAGCTTATTGACGGAGAAAAAAAGCTTTCGGATATGGGTGTGCCGCTTGAAGAAAAATTTGGCGAAAAGGCAGAACCGACATATGAACGTCTGGCACAGTTTTTCAGACTTCTTGAACAATACGGATTTGTCAGCTGGAAAAATTCAAATTCGGACTGAGGCTTGATTTAAACATAAGCAAAAGCAGTATCGCACTATGGCGGTGCTGCTTTTTTACCATAAGAGCCAAACATAAAATACTTCACAGCATCAAGGAGGAATACAAATGAATATTCAGATTTTCGGTACTAAAAAATGCTTTGATACAAAAAAGGCGGAACGCTATTTTAAAGAACGCCGTGTAAAATATCAGATGATAGATATGAAAGAAAAAGGAATGAGCAAAGGTGAGCTTCAGAGTGTTCTTAAAGCAGTAGGCGGACTTGATATGCTTATAGATGAAAACGCAAAGGACCAAGACCTTATTGCACTTCTTAAATATCTGACTGATGCAGATAAATTTGATAAGGTATTAGAAAATCAGCATATAATTAAAACTCCGATTGTAAGAAACGGAAAATCTGCCGTTGTCGGATTTCAGCCTGAGGTATGGAAAAGCTGGGAATAATAATCCCCTGCTGTTTTTCATCATATTTCAAGCATCGGTATTACGGATAACAATATAAAAGAAAAAGAGCCTTATCGCATAAGCAATAAGGCTCTTTTATATTAAACTGATTAAATTTGATAAAGCTTAAATAGGAAGCTTATCTATATCTTTAAGAGCGTAACGGAGAATTGCAAGGCTGTCCTGAGCATTAAGACCATTGCCGTTACCCTGTACATCGGCATTTGCCGCACCCTTTGCTGTAATTGAATAGTTTTTGCTGTTGATGAGATAGCACTTAACAAGAACAGCATCTGCTATATCTGTTGTTCCGTCACAGTTTGCGTCACCGGCTACATCCTCTTTTACAGGTGCTCCAAATTCATCCTGAAGGAATGAAACTACCCATGCAAGAGGTGCATTCCATTCAAGCGCAACACTATTTGTTGACCATGATTCAAGTGCGTCAATATAGCATCTCTGTGAAGGATTATCTTTTAATCCGGGAACAAATCCCAATGAACGAATATACTCATCCTGCAAGCCTACATTAGGACCGCCTGCAAGTACACCGTCAGGAGCTTCAGGGAATGTACTGTCAATATCGTGTGCCCAGTATTTATGATAAGGACTGTCCATGCTGTATATACCATAACCTGAAACATATGAGAACGAAAGCGGATTGTTACCAAACAGATAGTCCAAAGCCTGTGTAACACCGTTTATATACTTGATATCGTCTGTAAGGTCATAAGCATAAGCCATTACAATTGCATTATTGATAACCATTCCATTTGAGCCGTATTCATAACCATTAAGTATAATACTTGGTGCAAGACTGTTTGGATCATTATATCCGGGAGAATCATACAGATATGGAAGACCATAACCCTGCTTATTTTCTACACTAATATAATCATCAGCTGCTTCAAGAATAGTTTCTTTCAAATGCTGATTTTCTTCATTAGTAAGAAGCTCCGGATGGAGAGCAAGTGTAAGTGAACCTACAGAAGACATATCATCCCATCTGAATGCTGTAAATGGACCGTCTGTTGAATGACCGTTATATATTCTTGCAGTTACATCAAATGCAAACTCGCATTCAGAGATAGCTTTTTTAAATCTTTCAGCAAGCTCTGTATCACCCATTTCAGAAGCAGATACGAAAAGCTCACATGCTGCCCAGTAAGCATCATCTCTTACTTCACTATCAGCATACGGATCTGCACCCTTTGCGTGCCACATAGGAGCATAAAATGATTTTTCATTAATCTCTTCCTTAGGACATTCTGTATCAAGCGTAGGATGATAAACCGTATGGTAATCATAACTATACCAATGCATTTCGTATGCATTATAAGCTTCAACCGCAGTTTCAAGGTATTTTTCAGCCTTGCCCGCGTCATAAGGAGCCCAAAGTCTTGCAGCCTGCGCTGCACAAGCGGCATAATTGAGTGTTGCGGCAAACGTCGGAGGCTTAACTATACGTTCTGTAGCCCATTCATCATAATAAGTATTCGGTCTTACAGCAATACTTACCCATTTATGGTCCTGAAGCTTATGATAGTAAAGTCCTGCATAGTCACCCCATGTAGGCTCATCCTC
The DNA here is from genome assembly GCA_015066925.1 of Ruminococcus sp. Lineage (GTDB taxonomy): Bacteria > Bacillota > Clostridia > Oscillospirales > Ruminococcaceae > Ruminococcus. The sequence goes on along the minus strand of SVNL01000023.1, from coordinate 12,580 downwards.
TTCAACCTTCATCTGTGCCATCCAGTCAATCTCGTATGCGGCTTCATCAAGAATATCAGGAACAGCGTTGCCTGTTTCAGGAACAACAACTGTACCTGAACCGTCAGCAAATTTATTTTTTCCATCTTCTGAACGGACAGACATTTCATACATATTCTGGAGTGTCCATACTGAAATACCGCCGCTTATCATCTGCTTTGCATGATCGCCTGCACTATACCAGCCGCCGTTTGCAGTAATTTCTGATGAAGCATATGTTTTTGTTATCTCCTCTCTGTCAGCGTATGAATTAATCCACTTACTCTGAACTATCGCTGTATCTGTCTTATGGCCTCCGCTATGTTCATGCGTTGAGGCATCTCCTGATGTTATGTACTCTTTTCTTATATCAATGCCTGAACGATTCTGATAGAAATAGTTAAGAGCATTTGTAAGCATATTGTTTGAAGAATCAGAGTAAATATCGTCATCAATACGGAAATTTAATGATCTCCATTTTTCGTCCTTTATGCGAAGATAGTATTCACCGGGAGTATTATATTCCGTAAAGTCGAGCTTACATACATTATCCTGTGAATCGTAATCTGCGAATACTTTACCGGATTTGCCGGTAAATACAACCTCACCTGATTTAGCGTCTACAAGCTCAAATTCGTACATATCCTTATCCAAAGTAATTGTAGAAGCCTTGTATAAAATATCGCCTGCATTATCACCGAATGTTGCAACCTTTGCAAGATTTGTATAATAGCCAAGCTGATTTACTGATATATAGTTTAGCATATTGCCTTCATCATCAATCATTGTGTCAGGAGCTCTCATACATGACATATCACGATTTACAGCACCTATATAATCGAGCTGTTCAATAACCTTTGAGCCGCCTTCATAGCTTTCATCACAGCTTACACATTCGATTGACATTTCATCAAACCATATTTCATCATTATACTCTGCATTACCTTCATACCAAGTGCCTCGAGCGTATTGGAAAGTCCATACAGCACCCTCTATATCCTCAGTTGGAGTAAATGTACCTGTGTAAGTTTTATAATCGGTTGAAAGAATTGCAGCTTTACCCCACTGACCACCCATTTGCGGTCCCATCTGAAATTCTTCGTCATTGAGAACAAAATATTCCTCATCGCCTTTGATATTGCATATCTTTGAGTAAAGCTGAAATCCTTCTCGTTCAGATTTAGCAGTAAAGCTCACTTTATACTTATGACCTTTTTTGAAATCAAGATTTTTGTGTCTGACCTGCAAATCCCATCTTTCTCCGTCTTCACCCTTCGGAACAATAACCGTAACGTGAAATGCTCCTTCTTCAATTGCAAAATTCTGTTTAGCAGGACTGGTTGAAACCGTATGCCAAGGCAATGACTTATAGTCAAATGATGTTTCACCAAGTATCTGACCTGCTGATGCAGTCGTCGGCACAACAGCTGTTGCAGCTGTTGTAAGCATTGCAGCAGACATAAGACTTGCTGCAATTGACTTTGAAATTTTCTTATACATAAAAACTCCCTCCTTAAATTCATGTATAAAACATTATTTATAATAAAAAATAAGACTCATAAAATATTCAAGTCTATATTATTTTAAAGCTTTCGATTTCAGCAAAATTACTGATGAATTCAAATTCAAAATAGTCATTGATATTTGTTTACGCATATTTAGGCTTATTTTTAAATAATAATAAAAACAATAATAACTATTAATTAAAATTATAGCATAATACACATATTTTGTCAATAAATATTACATTTTTTATATTTTCACTTTAATACAACCTGAAAATAATTGCAAATTCACTAAAATTCATTCCCGTAATACAATTACATATAAAATCAAGTGGTTCTTTGCTTGGCATTTATGAAGTTTTTTTGATTTTTTGCTTGCAATTTATTTTTATATAGTGTATAATTAAAATGTTAGTGTGATTAATATACACACGTTAATTGAAAAATCAGGAGGAAATTAAATTATGTTAGTTTCAGCTAAAGAAATGCTCACAAAGGCAAGAGAAGGTAAATACGCAGTTGGTCAGTTCAATATCAACAACCTTGAATGGACAAAGGCTATTCTCCTTACTGCTCAGGAATGTAATTCACCTGTTATTCTCGGTGTTTCTGAAGGTGCAGGTAAATATATGTGCGGTTACAAGACTGTTGTTGGTATGGTTAATGGTATGATTGAAGAACTCAACATTACTGTTCCTGTTGCACTTCACCTCGACCACGGTTCATTTGAAGGCGCTAAGGCTTGTATCAATGCAGGCTTCTCATCAGTTATGTTCGACGGTTCACATTACCCAATCGAAGAAAATATCGCAAAAACTACAGCTCTCGTAAATGCTTGCGATGTTCTCGGTATTTCTCTTGAAGCTGAAGTTGGTTCAATCGGCGGCGAAGAAGACGGTGTTGTTGGTGCAGGTGAATGTGCTGACCCTAACGAATGTAAACAGATTGCTGACCTCGGTGTAACTATGCTTGCTGCAGGTATCGGTAATATTCACGGTAAGTATCCTGAAAACTGGGCTGGTCTTTCATTTGACACACTTGAAGCTGTTAAAAATGCAGTTGGCGATATGCCACTCGTTCTTCACGGTGGTACAGGTATTCCTGAAGATATGATTAAAAAGGCTATTTCACTCGGTGTTGCTAAGATTAACGTTAATACTGAATGTCAGCTCGCATTCCAGGAAGCTACAAGAAAATATGTTGAAGATGGTAAGGACCTTCAGGGTAAGGGCTTTGACCCAAGAAAGCTTCTTGCTCCCGGATTTGAAGCTATCAAGGCTACTGTTAAGGAAAAAATGGAACTCTTCGGCAGCGTAAACAAGGCTTAATTTCCATTTTATCTCTATCGGATATATAATTTTATGTATAAAGCACTCTTTAGTAATTATTATTAAAGAGTGCTTTTTTGTATTATATATTATTTTCACGCATTTCCTTTAATTCTGCTTATTGCACTTTTTTCAAGTCTTGAAACCTGAGCCTGTGATATTCCTATTTCATTCGCAACCTCAACCTGAGTTTTCCCTTGAAGAAATCGCAAATAGAGTATATTTCTTTCTCTTTCACCAAGCTCTTTTATTGCATCACGGATTGATAATACATCAAGCCAGCTGTCTACATCATTTTTATCTCCAATCTGGTCCATAATATATAATGTGTCACCTGATTCGGAGTAAACAGGCTCATACAAAGAAATCGGTTCGCTTATACTTTCAAGCGCAATAACAACATCTGCTCTTTTTGCACCAATTTCTTTCGCTATTTCGTCCATATTCGGTTCAATCTGATTTTCTATCATAAGCTTTTCCTTTGCCTGTATTGCTTTATATGCCAAATCACGCAATGACCTGCTTACTTTAACTTGTCCGTAATCTCTCAGATATCGTCTTAGCTCTCCGCTTATCATCGGAACACAATATGTTGAAAATCTTACTTCTTTTGAGAGATCGAAATTGTTGATTGCCTTTATAAGCCCTACAACTCCAATCTGAAAAAGGTCATCAATATCCTCCCCTCTTCCTGCATACTTTTGAATGACACTCAGAACAAGTCTTAAATTTCCGTTTATAAGTCTGTCTTTGGCTGCTTTGTTTCCCGTAGTCTGATATTCTTTTAAAAGTCGTATTTTTTCTTCTTCCTTTAACACCTCAAGCGTCGAAGTGTTTATTCCTGATATCACAACCTTATTATATGCCATAGAAACCTCCATTTTACGGTATATTTCTATTATTGACATTTTATAGTAGAGTAAACATTTTTTAACGAAAATTCATCTTATATAAAATTAATGCATTTTTTGTAGACAACAGTAGGGGACGGCGTCCCCTACATATTACTTTAAAAAAACAATTAAATTTCCAAAAAAGTGTGAAAAAGTTAGAAAAAGCTTGAAAATTTAAGAATTAAAGAGATATTTACATATTTTTCCTTAAAAAGTCTTTAAAACACTTCAAAACGTCGCGATTTGTAATTTGAAGTTCACGTGAACCTGTGATATAATCAGAGTATAGTAAGAAAGGGGTTGGTGATATGCAAAAAAGAATTCCCGGTACTTCTATTAAGTTCACAGAACAGGCAAGAGATGCTGCTTACTCTGTTATCTCTCCCGTTATCGAAGCTACCGGCGGTCTTTCGCTTTCTCAATTATCAAAATTAACAGGTCTGGAAACATCTACTATACAGAACTGGATTAAACGTGGCTGGGTTGCCGCAACTGTCGGCAAAAAGTATTCCGATAAACAGGTTACACGCATACTTCTTATAAATATGATGCGTGGTGTTATGAAGCTCGATGATATCGCATTTATTATGACTTATATCAACGGTGACGTTGAGGATACCTCAGATGATATTATTCCTGATGAGGCGCTTTATAACTTGCTATGCAGAATTATTTTCAAAGCTGATGAAAATAATTCTTATTCGGAAAAACAGCTTTCGGTTATTATAGATGACGCTGTTACAGCTTCTGCTAAGAGTATTATTTCAGACGCAGACAAGCTTAAAAAAGCTTTGATGATTATGCTTCTCGCTTACAGAAGCGCTTACATTAAAAATTGTATGGAAGCAAAGCTTTCAGCTCTAATTGATACAGAAACTAATAATTAAGGATTGGTGATTTATTTATGGCACAAGAAGTAAAATTTGAACGTATGAACAATGACGGAACCTTTGGTAAAAAACCGGGATTTATTGCAAAATTCGTTGTTGCGGGTGTGGTTGCGGGATTTCTCGCTGTAAATTCATTTACGATTATCCCTGCAGGTCACACAGGTGTTGTTATGACACTCGGTAAGGTTTCCGATAACGTATTGCAGGAAGGCTTTCATCTGAAAATTCCGTTTGCACAGACAGTAGAAAAAATGTCCAATAAAATTCAGGTTTATGAAACAAGTGCATCTGCCGTTTCAAAGGACTTACAATCTATCAGCAGTGTTATTTCGGTAAACTATAAAATAAGCAACGAGTCAAGTGCCAACATTTATAAAAATGTAGGTACAGACTATAAAACCGTTCTTATTATGCCTATTGTTCAGGAAGGTATGAAATCTGCTACAGCAAAATACACTGCCGAGGAGCTTATTACTAAGCGTGCGGCTGTCGGTGATGAAATCAAGTCAATTCTTGATTCAAAGCTTAATGAATACGGTATTTATATTGAAAAGTTCAATATCGTAAACTTTGACTTCTCAACAGAATTCAATAATGCTATTGAAGCTAAACAGGTTGCAGAGCAGAACCTCATCAAGACAAAAACAGAACAGGAACAGGCTATTGTTGTTGCAAACGCTGAAGCCGAAAAGAAAATCATTGCCGCTAATGCAGAGGCTGACGCTATAAAAACAAAGGCTCAGGCTCAGGCTGATGCAAACAAGCTTTTGCAGGATTCACTTTCATCAATCGTTCTCCAGTACGAAAAAATCCAGAAGTGGAACGGTACTCTGCCTAAGGTTACAGGCGATTCAGATTTACTGATTGATGTAGGTATCGACGATGTTGCTAGTAATAGCACTGCTTCAAATTAAGGTGAATTAATATGTATAAAAAATTTATACCTGCCGCTAAGGGAATTGTTATACATCGAGGAAGAATTCTTCTTGTAAAACGCTCTCTTGATGATTTAAGCGGACCCGGTGACTGGGAATTCCCCGGCGGTAAGCTTGAATTCGGTGAAACTCCCGAAAATGCGCTGAAACGTGAAATCAATGAAGAAACAGGTCTTAATATAAACGTCTATGACACTGCTTATATTGATACATATTTTCCCGATGAATTCAAACAGCTGATTATTATTGCTTATTTTTGTACCTCGTCTACGGATTCTATAATTCTTAGCAATGAGCATATTGACTATAAATGGGTTCTTCCGGACAAGCTTCTTGAAAATGTCTGCGATAATATACGTCCAACTGTTGCTGAAAATCTATCAAGAATAAAGCTATTTGCCGAAGCAGAAAAAAATTTGCAGAGAATTTAAAAAATCCTCTGCAAATATACTCAAAGCTTTACAGTTTATAGCCTTGATTTCTTAAATTGTCGATTACTTCTCCGAGTATCTGTGCATTTGTGGACGATACTGAATGAAGAAGCAGGATTTCTCCTCCATGAGCCGATTTCGTAAGCTTTTCAAAGCCTTCTTCGGCTTTTGGCTGGCTATCGGTTTTCCAATCGACATAAGCATAGCTCCAGAAAAGCGTTTTATATCCAAGCTCCTGAAGCTTTTCAAGCGATTTTTCCGAATATTCTCCGCATGGACATCTGAAATACTGCATTTCATAATTATACTCATCTATCATATACTGATGAAGCGACATTATTTCCTCTTCCGCTTCACTATCATTCAAGGTCGGAAGACTTGCGTGCTTCATTCCGTGATTTCCCAGCATATGTCCTTCGCTTATCATTCGGTTTACAAGTTCTTTCTCCTTTTTGGCATAATCGCCTGTTAGAAAGAATATCGCTGTTACATTTTTTTCTTTCAGCGTATCAAGTATTTTACTTGTATAGCCATTTTCGTATCCCTGGTCAAAGGTCAGAATAATACGCTCGTTATCTTCAGTTAAAGCGTAGGCATCATTTCCGCTGTAACGTGAATTGAATTCAACAGCGTCTGTTGGTCGGTTTTTTTCATCAACCGCCGTTCCCTGACCGTAACCCTGTTTTGTAGTATCTGCTGCTGATACAGGTGTATTTGCTGACAACACTATTGCTGCTGTCATTGCTAAAGTCAAGGCAATTTTTTTCATTATCCTATTTCCTTATCGCTTCTTTGCGGTTCTTACCGCAAATGTAGTATATGACTTATAGTATTAATTATCACAGTTAATATGAGGTGATATTTTATGAAAAATAATACAAAAAAGATTATCATTTTTTCCATTCTTTTCATTGTCGCACTTATATATTTAATTCTTGCTGTGTTTATATTTCAGTCGCCAAACGGAATTATCGGATGTATACTGTGTATGATTTCGGTATGGTGTATTCTTGCAAGTGCTGTAAAGCTTTTTCAGTATACAACAGGAAGAAGTCTTGCTGATGCAATCATTGACGCTATAATAATAGTATTATTCAGCTGAAAATTAAAAGACGGCAGAAAAAACTGCCGCCTGTAAAATCAATATTATGTGAATCAAAGCTGTCTTTGTACAGACGCTATCGACACATTTTATTACATATATATGATTTACTGATTAAGGTATGAACGAACAAGAACCTGTAAAAGCTCATCCCTGTCAATATGACGAATAATGCTTCTTGCATTATTATATGTTGTTATGTATGTCGGGTCCTCTGAAAGAATATAGCCTACAATCTGATTAATAGGGTTATATCCCTTTTGAGTCAGAGCATCATATACTAAAGTAAGGTTCTTTTTAAGTTCAGCTTCCTTATCTTCATTCACAGAAAAAGTCATTGTTTTATCAAACATATTAAACAGCCTCCCTCACTGCATTGGATTATTTATTATTATTATAAACTATTTAATTCAATTTTTCAAGTATAATTTCAATTTTTTTTAAAATTACAACAAAATAATTATGTACCCGACTTTCGTCGGGAGGAAACTTAGCCGCAGCAGCCTGTTCTCTTTACAAATGAGTTGCAGTCTGTACATTCGGGAACAGTTGGATTTGCTTCATGTGTTCCCACTGAAATACAGCTTAAGCTGCAGTAGTTTTCAGTTACCATATTGTGCTGACACTGTGTTACCGAACACTTGATGCTTGAATTTTTACACTTGTTTTCCATTTTCATTACTCCTCTTTTCATTTATTGGAATTCATATATAAATTCTGCTTCTGCCCTTCGGAACAATATTGCACCGTAGAACATAATTTTATTATTATATTTTTATTAAATTTTATTCAAAAATTTTTTCAAAAGGATTACAAATTATATACAAATATTTAAAAAGCTGTTTTTTAATTGACAATGGTCAAAAACTGTGATATTATAATTAAAAGTATTATTTTATGTTGAATTCCGTCGTTTTTTGACGGTTTCATATACATTCTTACATTCAAATTTATTAGGAGGATTTTATTATGTCAGAAATGAATGGATACAATCAGAATAATGAGTCTAATGATTTTGTTTCAGGTGTTGAAACTGTTACAAAGAAAAAGAAGGCTCCTATTATCGCAGGTGTTACTGCCGGTGTTGTTGCATTAGGTGCAGGCGGCGGTGCTATCGCTTATAATACTTCAGATTTTGTTAAAAACCAGGTTAAGCTTGCTACACTCTCTCCTGCTGAATATTACAGCTGGGTTCATGAAGATTCATCTAAGGAAATTGCTACAAAGACTTCAGAAGCTTATAAGCAGATTGCTGACTCTCTCGCAGGTAAGTCAAAGAAGAATATGGCTGCTGATTATACTCTTACTTACAAGGTAAGCGATGAAGCCAAGGAAATGCTCATTGATGAAATGGGTATTGACTCTTCAATGGAAGATGCTGACGTTATTCTCGACGTTATCAATGGTGTAGAGTCAATCGCTCTTGGTGCAAACTCATCTTCAGACGGAAATAATTCTATCAGCAATATTTTCTTGAACTGGAATGATGAAAAGCTTGTTTCATTTGAAACTGTTGCATGCATTGACCCTATGCAGGTGTTCTACCGTATTCCTGAACTCAACGAAAAGTTCATCGGTATGGACCTTTCAGAAACTCTTGAAGATGAAATGTCATCTGAAGAGCTTGAAATGTATAACACAATCATGGAAAAGACAAAGGACCTTGAATCAATTATTTCAGCAGAAGAACTCGAAGAACTTATCGTTAAGTATACTGATATCTGGTTCAAGTCAGTTGAAGACGTTGAACTCGAAAAGAAGGAAGAAGTTAAAATCGGCGATATCAAAACAGAGTATACAACTCTTACAGTTGAAATCAATGGCGACTTTCTCTATGATGTTTGCAACAACTATATAAAGGAAGTTGCTAAGGATAAAACTATAAAGAAGATAGTTTGCGACAGACTTGAACTCGTTGACGAGGACGAATACGAAGAAGTTATGGATGCAGCTGTTGATTCTATTAAGGAAACAAAGGATTCATTCAAGGAATTCCCTGCTGAGGGCGAAATGATCACTTATGTTGACGCTAAGGGTACAATCCGTGGCTATAAGGTTAATATGGATGCTGACGGCTCAGAAGTAAGCGGCGAATTCATTATCGGTAAGGAAAAGGATAAGGTTCGTGGTATTGCTTCACTTGTAGTAGACGAAGAAGAAATGTTCAATGCTACTCTCGACGCTACTGCTGATAAGAATGACGCTTACACAGGCGAAATTGAAGTTGTTATAGATGAAGATTCAGATAACATAATTGCAGTTGAATTTGATAAATTCAAGGTTGAAAACAAGGAAAAATGTTATTTAAGCGGTGATATTACACTTGTTGTTCCAGATCTTGATCCTATTTCTGTAAAACTCAGCTCAGACGGAAAATCACAGAAAATCGGCTATGACATTAGCTTTGACGATACAGACTTCGGAACAATCGAACTCGAATACTCTGTAAATGACGCTAAGAAGCTTGATATCCCTGATACAGACGACGCATTAATGATTGACCCATATAGCAGCGATGTTGACCTCGAAGACTATATGTCAGAAGAAGACGTTACTGACTTTATCGTTGATATTCTCAAGAAAATCGGTCTTAGCGATGAATACTGCGATTTAGTTGCTCAGTCAGCTATCGACTCACTCAATGGCTCAAGCTACGATGATTATGACTGGGACGACGAGGACTACGATTGGGACGACGAAGACTATGACTGGGACGACGAAGACTATGACTGGGACGAGGACTATGACTGGGACGACGAGGACTACGATTGGGACGAAGACTACGACTACGATTATGACTATGAAGATGATTCAGACGACGAATTTGAACCTTACTTAGATTTTGAATATGACGAAGATTTCGATTTCTCAGACAGCGAAGTTACATTTGAATAATCAATAATTAAAAAGCAGCAATTTATTTGCTGCTTTTTAAGGAGGTAAACCCAATAAATGAATAATAAAAAAATATGTGCTTTAATTATTGCAATTATAAGTTCATTATCACTTGCATCATGCAGTGAAGATATTAATAAAAAAGAAAAAAATATTTCTTCGTCATTGCCTGATTCATCAAGCATTTCAGAAAGCACTACTGTTGAAGCAACAGAAAATAATGACATCGAAAGCACTACTGAAGCTGACGAAAGCTCTGTTACTGAGGTCGAAGAACCTACTACCGAGACTCCGACAGAGAAAATTACAGAAAATATTGCAATCGAGCCTACTGAACAACCTACTGAAATACCTTTTGAACAAATCGAAAACAAAAGCTTATCAGATACAGAATTTTTCGAGCTGTTACCTTTGAGCTTCTCATTCTCAAGCGGTGTAGGCGGTTGGGAAACTCATCTTAGCTTTAGTGACGCAGGCTCATTCATTGGTGAATATCACGATACAAACTACGATTTAATCCTAAATGAAGAAACTAATACCGAAGAGTCTAATGTTATCTATGACTACTGCAATTTCAAAGGCTCACTTAAAAAGCTTGATAAAATAAACGACTACACATACTCTGTTAAATTTGAAAATATAGAAATTCTCAATGATACCGTTTTTGATAATGAATTTTTAAATCAAATTACAAGAATTGATTATAAAGAAGAAGTATACGGTGTTGACGATGAATGTGAATATTATGTATATTTCAGCGGAGCACCTACAAGTGAGCTTCCTGAGGGATTTTTGTCATGGATTTCAATGCCTCTTTCATGGGGTATCGAGGATATTCCTGAAACTCTCCCATACACCTGCATTTACAATGTTAATACAGAGCAAGCTTTCATCGGATATTAATAAAACATTTCATATAGGCTATAAAAAAATCAGTATCGCATGATAATATGCGGTACTGATTTTTTGTAATTATTTCTCGTCAGCAGATACTCTCTGCACACAAAATCAAACTTAATTAATAATCTTATGAAAGAATAAATCTACTTTCTTCACTTAAAAATACATATAAAGCTGACATTTCATCATTCCGTTATAAAGCTTACGGCGTTTCTTGGCATTCTTTCCAAAAAAGCTCTGGAACTCCTCATGCGGCGAGATAATATAGCTCGAATTGCCTCCGCCTGTCATAAGAACCTTACCCATTTTACGATATATTTCTTCTGCTTCACGAAGCTCAAGCATTCTTTCGCCATAAGGTGGATTACATATTACAATTGAGCCTTGAGGCTGTCTGAACTTTGTTATATCAGCCTGTTCTATTTTAAGTCGTGATTTTATTCCTGCTTTTTTTGCATTGTCAAGCGTAAGAGCAACTGCCGCATCGTCTATATCAAAGCCGATTGCTTCAAATTTAGCCTCACGGTCAACCATATCTATTGCTCTTGTTCTTTCTTCACGCCATATCTTAGCGTCAATGCACTCCCATTTTTCAGCAGCAAAGCGTCTGTTTATACCCGGAGCAATTTTCAGTGCCTTTAGTGCCGATTCTATGAGTATTGTACCGCTTCCGCAAAAAGGATCGCATACAATTGAATCGGGACGTACTCTTGCAAGGTCGATTATACCTGCCGCAAGCGTTTCTTTAATCGGTGCATCATTTGAATTGCGGCGATAACCTCTTTTATGAAGACCTATACCGCTTGTATCAAGGTAAATGTTTACCTTATTTTTGAGAATACTGAACTGAATCTGAAGCGTTGCGGCGCTTTCATCAAACCAGCTTACATCGTATTTTGATTTAAGACGCTCTACAACCGCTTTTTTAATTATCGACTGACAATCAGGAACGCTGTGGAGGTCGGAATTCAATGAATATCCTTTTACAGGAAAAGCATTTTTTTCACCGATAAACTGCTCAAACTCAATTGCCTTAACGCCCTGAAACAATTCCTCAAAGGTATGAGCCTCGAACTCAGCAAGCTCTATCAATACTCTCTCCGCAGTTGAAAGGCAGAGATTTGCTCTTGCAATTATATTCATATCACCGCTGAATGTGATTTTTCCGTCAGTTACCTGCAAATCGGTTCCGCCAATTTTATTGATTTCATATTTCAATACGCTTTCGAGTCCGAAATGACAAGGACAGCATATTCTGTAATTATTATCCAAAAATTATTCTCCTTATTCGGCAGGTGGAGCAGCAGGAGCTTCTCCGCCGCCGCCATTATTTTCAGGTGCAGGCTGTTGTGGCTGTGGTTGTGGCTGTGGCTGAGCTTCACCGCCCTGGTTGTTTCCGCCTTCACCGCCGCCTGCTTCATTATTTCCGCCCTCTGCGTTTTCGCCGCCTTCTTCTTCTCCCTCAGGAGGTGCAACTACGTGACCGCCTGTACATACAGGACAATTCGACGATTTCCAGTATCCGACAATACCCTTAGGACATGACGAGCTTGCCATTTTACCTGAAGCTGTACACATAGCTCCTGAAATAACATCAGGATCAGGCGTAAATGAAGACTGAGTATTATGTGTTTCGATATAATCACCTATTATCTTCTTCCATACTGCTCCTGAGTTGATTGA
>SVNL01000106.1 GCA_015066925.1 Ruminococcus sp. | reverse complement strand
ACCCTTATCTCCAATCTGACCCTACAGCAAAATACGCTAACAATGTAATAAAGCCAAATATGCCAATTTATGATGCGGCTACAATCGAAGCTTACGATACATATAAAGGACGTCGTGGACTTACTCCAGGACCTATCTGTAACCCCGGTATTGACGCTATCGACGCTGTACTTGCAGCTATACCGAGTGAAAACTTCTACTTCTATGCTAATATAGACACAAAAGTAACTTACTTTGCTAAAACACTCGATGATCATAATGCAAATATCGCTATGGTAAAACAGCAGTATAAGGATGCCGAGGAGGCTGCAAAGAAAGCTGAAGCCGAGAAAAAGAAAGGGGCAAATTAATGGATAATAAGCTTCTTGAAGTTCTTGCTCCGGCAGGCGATACCGAACGCTTCAACTCAGCTATCAGATACGGCGCTGACGCTGTTTATCTCGGACGTAAAACCTTTGGCATGCGTTCTTCACCTATGAATTTCGATTACGAGCAGCTTACTGCTGCCGTAAACGAGGCTCATTCAAAGGGAGTAAAAGTATACCTTACCTGCAATACACTTCCTAGAAACAATGAAATTCCTGAATTTCAGCAGTTTATCGAAGAAGCTGTTGCTGCAAAGGTTGACGCCCTTATCGTTGCTGATATAGGACTTATGTCGCTTGTAAAAAAATATGCTCCCGACATGGAAATCCATATGTCTACACAGACAGGTATCGTAAATTACGTTACAGCACGAGAGCTTTATAATATGGGTGCAAAGAGAGTTGTTCTCGCCCGTGAGCTTTCACTTGATGAAATTGCTGAAATCCGTGCAAAATGTCCTGCTGATATGGAAATAGAGGTATTTGTACACGGTGCAATGTGTGTTTCATTCTCTGGAAGATGTCTGCTTTCACAGTATCTTGTAAATCGTGACGCTAACCGCGGCGAATGTGCACAGCCATGCAGATGGGGATATCATCTTATGGAGGAAAAACGTACAGACCAGTTCTTCCCTATTTTTGAAGATGAAAAAGGAACATATATCCTCAATGCCAAGGATTTATGCATGATAGACCATATTGACAAGCTTGCAAAGGCAGGTGTATCAAGTCTTAAAATTGAGGGCAGAGCAAAATCCGCTTATTACGTTGCAGTTGTTACAAACGCATACAGAATGGCTGTTGATGAATATAATCTTAATCCTGAAAACTTTAAACTGAGTGACTGGATTCACGATGAAGTATTCAAGGTAAGTCACAGAAAATACTGCACAGGATTTTTCTTCGGACATCCTAACGATTGCCAGTATTACGAAACAGGCGGTTATATCAGAAATTATGATGTAGTTGCTGTTGTTGAAAAATGCGAAAACGGCATTGTATACTGTACACAGAGAAATAAATTTTTCGCTGGTGATACGGTTGAAATTATGTCGCCTAAGGCAAAGCCTGAAACAATCACAATTGATGAGATTTTTGACGAAAACGGAAACAGTATTGAAACTGCAAACCATGCTATGATGAAATTCTCTTTCAGATGCGAAAAAGAATTTCCTGCTGAATCAGTAATCAGAATGAATGTAAACAAATAAAGGGTGCACAAGCACCCTTTAAGTTATTTTATAATAACACTTCATATCCTATATATTTATTGAAAACATCATATATTTCTGGATAATTCTTTTTTGTTCTTATAGGCTTCATATTCATATCTACAAAGCAATGTGTTGTACGTCCCTGTGCGCAAAGTGCATTATCACTTGTTCGTATTATATTGTATGTAACCTCGAGTCTTAATCCGTTGAAGCTTTCGATTTTCGGAATTACCGCAAATTCCTCATCAAATCTCAATGGTGTTTTATATGAACATTCAGCTGATAAAACAGGCACCATCACTCCTGCTTCTTCGATTTTTTCAAATGGCATTCCTGCCTGCTGAAGCAGAGAAACTCTTGATTCCTCAAACATTCTGATATAGTTTGAATGATGAACAATCCCCATTTTATCTGTTTCGTAATAAAAAACTCTTCTTTTATAGGCGTATATTTCTTTAAGCATAAATAATTCCTTTCTTTTTTTCTATAATTATAACATAAACCAATGGCTTATGACAAGACTTATATATCAAAAGAGGTGAAATGATGAAAAAGTTACTTACAACTATTTTCAGCCGAAATTTTATTATTGCTTTATTATTGATTTTTCAGATTGCATTTATGGCTTTCAGTATATGGAAGCTGAGAGAAAACTATTTTCTTGTTGCAGCAAGCATTTCATTCCTTAACATAGCTCTGATTGTTTATATCATTAATAAAAGCGAAAATCCCGCATATCGTATAGCGTGGATTATTGCAATAGATATTATGCCGCTTTTTGCAGGGCTTGCATATCTTTTTATACAAACAAACTTTTCAAAAAAGCTCGTTGTAAAGCTTCAGAACAGAAGCCTTGAATATTCAAAGAATTTCCTTTGCCAGAACAGCGAGGTTATGAACGCAATCGAATCAATAAGTCCAAGAACAGCAAATCTTGCAAATTATATCAATAAATACGGTCCTTACCCGATATACAGCAAAACTACTGTTGAATATTTTTCTCTCGGCGAATTACAGTTTGAAGCACTTATTTCAGAGCTTAAAAAGGCAAAGCAATTCATCTTCCTTGAATTTTTCATCATTGCACAGGGATATATGTTTGATACTCTGACAGAAATACTTGTAGAAAAAGCCAAAAGCGGAGTTGAAGTGCGTTTTATGTATGACGGAATAGGCGCTCAGATAAATGAGCCTATTCCGAATAAAACCTTTAAAAAGCTAAGTGAAAGCGGAATAAAGCTTAAATGTTTCAATGCATTTACTCCGTTTCTCTCAACTGTACAGAATAATCGTGACCACCGAAAAATCGTCGTTATTGACGGAAATGTAGCCTTTACTGGAGGCATCAATATTGCTGATGAATATATAAATCTGAAAGAACGTTTCGGTCACTGGAAAGATACAGGCATTATGCTTCGTGGCGAAGCTGTATGGAATTACACTGTTATGTTTTTACAGCTCTGGGAGCTTAATGAAACAAAAGTAAGCAACTATGAAGCTTTTATCCCTCAGTATCATGTAACAGGTGATTATATCGCAGACGGCTTTGTACAGCCATATTCCGATACACCTATGGATAATGAAAATGTCGGCGAGCTTATTTATATGGATATTATAAACAATGCGGAAAAATATGTATATATCACTACTCCGTATCTTATCCTTGATAACGAGTTCTTAACTGCACTCCAGTTTGCCGCAAAAAAAGGCGTTGATGTAAGAATTATCACTCCACACATTCCTGATAAATGGTATGTATATATGATTGCATGGAGATATTATCCGAAACTGATTGAGGCAGGAGTTAAAATCTACGAATACACCCCAGGCTTTATACACTCCAAAAGCTTTGTTTCAGATGATACAACTGCTGTTATTGGAACAATAAATCTCGATTACAGAAGCTTCTATCTGCACTATGAATGTGCCTGTCT
>SVNL01000105.1 GCA_015066925.1 Ruminococcus sp. | reverse complement strand
TTTATGACAGATTATACATTCGGGCTTCCAATCGGAAAGGCTGTTATAATTTCGGTATTATTTCTTACAGCGGCATATATAATTCAGCTTATCGGAATGAAATACACATATAAAAAAGGTGTAAAGATAGTTGAAACAGAACCACAGAATATGATAGGAAGTATAAAAATCGGGTAAAATTTATTATAAAAATGATTAATATATATTATTGAGTCGATATGTGAAAAATATCGACTCTTTTTTTGCGGAAAATATCTGTAAAATTTAAAAAAGTACTTTAAAAACGTATAAAGATGTGGTATAATAAAAAATACATGAATAAGCTTACATCCGAAAAGGAGAAAAATAAATGAAAAAAGTCACATCTTTGATATTATCGCTGATAATAATAATGCCTTTTATAAGCAGCATTAATGCTCAGACACTTAATTTTCCGCTTGATGACCCGATAAAAAGCGAGTCAGCAATTGTTCTTAATATAGATAATGATATTATAATTCACGAAAAAAATGCAGATATAAAACAGATGCCGGGTTCACTTGTAAATATTATGACAGCTATAATCTGCCTTGAAAATACAAGAGATTTAAATAAAGAAATAACAGTTGATAAGTCGGTTTATTCAGAATTGCTCGATACACAGTATTACGATGATTTACGAAGTGCTGAAATATATGACGGCGATGTGCTGACGATAAACGACCTCTTATACGCAATGATGCTTACGTCATCATATGAAGCGGCACAGACTCTGGCATATCATTTCGGTGACGGAGATATTTCAGCCTTTGTTGCGAAGATGAATGAAAAAGCGGCAGAAATTGGCTGCAAGAATACAAATTTCACTAATCCTACAGGTGTCTATGATGAAAATCAGTATACAACTGCAAGAGATATGGCGATGATTACAAGATATGCAATGAATACATCTGTGTTCACTAATATTGCAACAACAAAGGAGTATAATCCATCGGTACCGAATTTAAACAATCATAAAAATCACAACGATTGGATATGGACTCATTCAAACTTAATGATGGACGAAGAAAGTGATTATTATTATCGAGGCGCAAAGGGAATTAAAACAGCCAATCTTACAGCAGCAGGAAGAAATATAATTGCAATGGCGAGCAAAGACGGACATAATTATCTTGTAGTTCTTCTAAAAGCACCAATAAGAGATGCTGACGGAAAAAATCAGTTTTATCATATTGAAGACGCAAAATCACTTTTCAATTGGGCTTTCAGTAACTTTTCGTACAGGGATATTGTAACTGAATCAGAAGAAATAGCTGAGGTTTCAGTTGAGCTTGCGGAAGGAAGCGATTATGTCCTTTTAAGACCGGAAGCAGCATATACAGCTCTTTGGTACGACGGAGCAGAAACGTCACTTATAAAAAAAGATATACAGTATAAATCAGATATAAAAGCACCAATAAAAGCAGGTGAAAAGCTCGGAGTTATGCAGCTTACGTATTCGGGCGAGGAAATTGCAACCATAGATCTTGTGGCAGTATCAGATGTAGAGCGTTCAATGTCAAAATTCAATTTTTATGTTGCAAAAAGATTTAAAAGCTCTGAATGGTTTATGAAGGCAATCATCATATCGGTAGTATTATGTCTTGTATACATTATGCTTTGCGTATACTCGTTTGTATGCTATAAGAACAGAAATAAATCCGTAAAGCCTATCTATGCAATGCCAAAGGTTGCAAAAAAGAGAAAAACAAGAAAAAACAAGGATGATTAATTAAAATACGATTGACTAATACGAAATAATGTGATAAAATTAAATTGTATTTTTCGGACGAATTTTGGGAAAAGAGGTAAAATGCAATGGCAAAAAAAGAAGAGTTTTCATATATCTGGACAGATAAAAAAAGAACTATATTCGGACTTCCGCTTTCATTTACACGATATTTTCTTACTGAAAGCAAAATTATAACAAGAACAGGCTTTTTTAGTATTGATGAGGACGAGCTTGATCTGTATAAAATAACCGATAAAAAGCTCAGACTTCCATTAATGCAAAGATTGTTTAAATGCGGAAGTATCGTTATTTTCAGTAAGGATACCGATACACCGTCAAAGGAGCTTTGCAGTATTAAAAATTCAAGAAAAGTTTCTGAATTAATAGATAAATATCTGAATGCTCAAAGAGATAAATATGGCATCAGAGGCAGAGATATGATGAACGTGGATATAGATAACTGTGATTGTGAGTAATTACAACGAGGTGTAGAAACAAAAATGATATCATTTATAACAGAGAAACAGTCGTGTTGGGAGCGCCTAAAGGCTGAAACACGTCCGATATTTATTTATGGAATGGGAGACGGCGCATTGAAAATACTCAATGTGTTCAAAGAGAAAAAAATATGTCCCGCAGGTATTTTTGCAAGTGATGATTTCGTAAGAGGTCATTCCTTTGAAGGCTATAGAGTTCATAAGCTTTCTGAAATAGAAGAGGCGGTAAATGAATTCGTTGTAGTTCTCGCATTTGCCGCAGGCTATCAGGAAATTGTTGATAAAATTCACGAGATTGCCGCAAAGCATACATTATATGTACCCGATGTACCCGTTGTCGGAAGAGGATTGTTTACATATGAATATTGTCAGCAGAATAAGGAGAAAATCCGAGAGGTTTATACAAGCCTTGCTGATGATTATTCCCGTAAAGTGTATGCAAATATAATCAATTTCAAAATAAGCGGAAAAATAGAATATCTATCAGCAGTTACAACTCCGAAATCAGATATCTACAAGCAGATTATAAAGCCTAATCTGAATGAGCTTTATGTTGACCTTGGTGCTTATAACGGTGATACTATCAAGGAGCTTACAGAATTTACAAGAGGGAAATATCTTTCAATATACGCAGTAGAGCCTGATAAGAAAAATTATAAAAAGCTTAATAAATTTGTTGATGGAATGAACCATATCTATACATATAACTGTGCGGCATGGTGTTGTGATACTCAGCTTCCGTTTGCTTCAAAGGCAGGAAGACAGTCGTCAATATCCGTTGGCGGAGATATGATAGAAGCACGCTCGGTTGATAGTATTCTTGGCGGACTTTCGGCTACATTAATTAAAATGGACGTTGAGGGATTTGAGCGTGAAGCAATCTGGGGTGCGGCACATACAATCGCCTACTATAAACCAAAGCTTATGGTTTCGCTTTATCATAGAAATGAGGATATTTTCGAGTTGCCTCTTTTAATTAAGACTCTTAATCCTAATTATAAGCTTTATATTCGTCACCAGCTTTATATTCCTGCTTGGGAAACAAATTTGTATGCAATATAAAATCAAAGCAGTTATTGAGTTTAATCCTCAATAACTGCTTTTTGCGTTTTATTCAGACCTTAAAATTTTTATTTTGTTATGCTTGCAAAATCTGAGAAAATAAGGTATAATAAATGTGTCCTCAATAACCGCCGTCAGGCGGTTATTGCCCCGAACTTCATTCGGGGAGCGCAAATTCTTTACAATATGAGGAATTTGCGCATCACATTCATTGATGTCAAGCTCATTTTGCC
>SVNL01000104.1 GCA_015066925.1 Ruminococcus sp. | reverse complement strand
TCGCTTCGTGCGGCGATTTTATCCTCATAAGGCAGCCAAGCCATATACAGAATGAGGAATTTTCCGCCCTTTTTCAGTACCTTTGCAAGCTTCGGAGCAAGTATCTTATGGTCGGGGTACCATATACACTGGCAAGCAGTTACAACATCAAACGTGTTTTCGGGGAAGTCGATTTCTTCCGCAGGGCAGGGGAGAAAGGTTATATCCATATTTTCAGCCTGTGCAAGCTGAACTGCCTGTTCAATCTGATTAGGAGAAATATCCGTACCTGTCCAGTCAGCACCGAAACGATGCATATTTCGGGGTAGTACACCTGTACCTGTGCCTATATCAAGGACTTTCTGTCCTTTTACGCACAACCCACGGTCAGCGATTTTCTGATAGAATATTTCAGGGTAAATATCCCTGTATTTTGCATAGTCCTGAGAGGTTTTACCCCAGTCAAAAGGCTTTCCTCCGTCAATATTGTTTAGTTTCTGCATATATTTTTCCTTTCCATTTTAACAAGTGGTACCCACTCGTCCTCAATCATTTTTTCGCCTGTAAGAGTAAATCCGTTGCGCTGATAAAAGGCAATTCCTCGTTTATTGTATTCCAATGCCCACAGGAACGAAGCGTCGAACTCCGAGACAGCAAACCTCAGCAACTTAGCACCAATGCCCTGACTCTGAAATTGCGGCTCAACATACAGCTTTTCGATTTCATTGCCATTGATACTGATAATTCCCTTTACAACATTTTTATCATCGAAAACATAGGTATTTTTCAATTCCTCGGAATTTTCTGTATATTCAGCTGCCATATCAATTACATTTAGTTCGCTGAAATAGAATTCGTCATTATGAAAAAATGGGTAGAAATTAACACGATAATTTGTAACTATAATTTCAGCAATGCGTGAAGCGTCAGGCGCTTTTGCAGGTCTGATTGTTGCCATTTAATTCTCCTTTTATTCAATAAAACACAGGGACGGACAGTCTGTCCGCCCCTTAGGTAATTCTTACTTAATGTGATGCGTAAGTTTCTCATAATGTAAAGAATTTGCGCTCCCCGAATGAAGTTCGGGGCAATAACCGCCTGACGGCGGTTATTGAGGACACATTACTTATAAAGTGGGAATTTTTCACAGATAGCATTAACGCCTGCACGAATTTCGTCAGCCTTATTTTCGAAATCAGTAGCACAGAGGTAAATGTATTCAGCAATCTTTTCCATTTCCTCAACACCAAGACCACGAGTAGTAACAGCAGGAGTACCGATTCTGATACCGCTGGTAACGAAAGGCTTTTCAGGGTCATTGTGGATAGCGTTCTTGTTAACAGTGATATAAACCTCATCGAGTCTGTGCTCAAGCTCTTTACCTGTGATATTGAAAGGACGGAGATCAACGAGCATAAGGTGGTTATCAGTACCGCCGGAAACGAGGTTAAAGCCTCTCTTGAGAAGTCCGTCAGCAAGAACCTTAGCGTTCTCAACAATTTTCTTCTGATATTCCTTGAACTCAGGCTTGAGAGCCTCACCGAAGCAAACAGCCTTAGCAGCGATAGTGTGCATTAAAGGACCGCCCTGTGTACCGGGGAAGATAGCGGAATTAATCTTCTTAGCGAGGTATTCGTTATTTGTAAGGATAAGACCGCCTCTTGGACCTCTGAGTGTCTTATGTGTAGTTGTAGTAACGATATCAGCGTAAGGAACAGGTGATTCGTGAACGCCTGCGGCAACAAGACCTGCAATGTGAGCCATATCAACCATAAGGAGTGCACCTACAGAACGAGCGATTTCAGAAAGCTTCTTGAAGTCGATAGCTCTTGGATAAGCAGAAGCACCTGCAACGATAAGGCGTGGCTTGTGCTTAGCAGCAAGCTTGTAAACTGTATCATAGTTGATAGCTTCTGTTTCATCGTCAAGACCGTAAGAAACGAAGTTGAAGTATTTACCTGAAAGGTTAACAGGTGAACCGTGAGTGAGGTGACCGCCGTCAGCAAGGCTCATACCGAGAACAGTATCACCCGGCTGAAGAACAGCGAAGTAAACAGCTGTATTAGCCTGAGCACCTGAATGTGGCTGAACGTTAGCGTATTTTGCACCGAAAAGCTCGCAAGCTCTGTCGATAGCGATAGCCTCAACCTCGTCAACGCACTGACAACCGCCGTAGTATCTCTTTCCTGGGTAACCCTCAGCGTACTTGTTAGTGAGAACACTGCCCATAGCAGCCATAACAGCAGGAGAAACAATGTTTTCGCTTGCAATAAGCTCAAGATTTCTCTGCTGACGAGCAAGCTCCTTATCCATAGCTGCACCAACAGCTTCATCATACTTGGATACAAATCCGATAGAATCCATTAAATCGTTATACATATAAAAATAACAGCTCCTTAAACATAATATGTAATAATTATACACCATATTTTTGCATTTTTCAATAGCTTTTACAAATTTTTATGATAATTGGTTGACACAGCGGAAATAGTGGGCTATACTATGTATATATAGGAGTAAAAATGCTGCAGAGGATTACGAAAATGCGTGAAAACGGTCTGAAGCAGGGGAGGAGCACCGATATGATTGAAGCGATAGTGATACTTGCTGTAATAATAGTCCTGTGCATAATTCTGGGCGTAAGTATGGATATGATGATTATTGGTGCAGTTGGGATAGTTTTTCTGATGATACTGTCTATGACTTTATTTTTCGTCTATTCTACGGTAAGACTTGTAATGTCGAAGAAGTGCAGTGCAAAATTTCTGAGGATAGATAAAAGGGAGTCGGATGTTTTTTCTGCGGCAGTCTATGAAATTGACGGAAATGAGTATTTCAACGCCTTTCCGAGCGAGAAGCTGAGGCGGATTTACAAAAACAACGCTCAATACGAGGTTCTGCTTAACAGACACACGAAAAAGGTGTATGACAAATTAAGCGTACTTACCATAATTCTTGGAACAGTTTCAAGTCTGCTCCTGACAGCCGCAAGTGTAATTTTTGTATTTTATATGTTTAAAATGTAAGAGAGGTTCAGCCTCTCTTTTTTTATGTGTGCAGGAGGGTGGCAGAGAAGCCGTGGGAAGTAATTTTGCAAAAATAATGTTGGGCAGGTTCATCAATCTGAACAATAACAATGCGGAAAAATTATGCACAATGGTGAATTTTGAAAATTAAAAGAAAAAATTAAATAAAATGTTTACGTTTTCGTTTACATAAGTGCCTTTTTCAGACTATATATGAGGGATGTGCGCAGTTAAGAAAAGCACTCCAAACGAAAATAAAATAACTGAAAAGAGGAAAATGAATATGAACGAAAAGAAAAGCTTTATACTTTACACAGAAAATTACGAGCAGATAAGAAAGCTAAGTGCACAGCAGAAAGCAAATCTGCTTGACGCGGTGTTCAATTTTGCACAGACAGGAGAGGTAATCGAGTTCAACGACGTCGTAACCGAAATAACATTTGGCTTTATACGTCAGCAAATGGAAAGAAATGACGAGAAATTCAAGGAAAAAAAAGCACGCAATGCCGCCTATTACAACAGCAAAAAGAATGCCGTAAAAAATGACGAGGAAGCTGTATCTGAAAATATTAAGACAAATTCAGAAAATTCAGAA
>SVNL01000103.1 GCA_015066925.1 Ruminococcus sp. | reverse complement strand
ACTGTATTCATTACAATATGCGCATGATAGAGTGAACCTCGCTGATTTTCTTGATGTATCGCTGTTATCATCTGATAATCATTTTTAAAAAATCCTGCAATCTTTTGAGTATACGCAGAAGCAGTATTAGAATCAGTTACATTCTTCTTATCATACGCTACTACAAAGTGCATTACTGGATTATCTCCGGTCTTTCCGAAATATTCTTTTACGGCATTCATCTGTTCGTAAGTATGCTCTTCATTTGTATCGCTTACGCCATAGCCCTTTGTTTCAATAAGAGATTCTCCTGGTTCCTGCTTTTCTTTATAACAGTAATCTATGCAGTTGCGAAAATAACCCATTCCTTCGCCGTTATCTGTTATTCTTTTCTGTGTTAAAACATCCATAGCTCATGTGCCTTCCTTTCGAGATATTCTGCTTCTTTTTTTGAATGCTTTTCCATCATCTTAACAGCTTCATTTGCATAATCCTGAAAGGCTACCATTTTAGACGGAGTGTTATCTCTGTTTTGATGCTCCAATCTCTCATTCATAACTGCATTTGGCTTTATACCACGTTCCGCAGCTTCATTCTCGATATCCTGTAATAACGCTTTTGTCATCAATACAGTTTTTCTTTCGGTTTTTAATTCTTCTTTTTTACGCATAGGATTCTATCCCTTCTATATGTATTATCCTGAGGGTAGTACCTGTATATATGTCCCTATTTATCCAAATTATCCTTATTATTTACTATATATACAGGTCGCTTCGCTCCAGATTATCATATAGTAATACATTTTGCAAAATAATTATTTCAGTATACAGCATCTCCCTTCTAAATAACCATATATATTTACAATTCCGATTTTTTCGCTTCTTGAAATATATATTATTTACGTGATACCAATAACGGTAATCATTTAACGAAAGGAGAAGCAAGAAATGTTCAACAATAGCCGTTACTTAACAAAAGGAGTTCAAGAGAAAATATCTCTTGAACTTCAGATTTTTATGTGGGAGTGTATAGATAATCTTTCAGAACCGAAAGATTATCTGCAAGTATTTAATCTTAGTGTAGTTGGTTCTTTACAACGTATAACCCACACATCAGAAAATCCTGAGTATAAAAAGGAATACCTTATTCCGTCAGAGAAACCTATACCTGAGAAAGTCTATGTTATTGATGACGGAGATCACTCAACTATGCTTTTAGCAGAAGAATATTAAAACTTTAGCCGCTCCTTCGTGGGCGGCTATTTTACGTTATTTTGGAGGAAATCAAAATGGAAGAAAATAAAATCATTTGTTCCCATTGTGGAGCAGAAATTACAGATGACGACTACTCAATGGTCAATGGACAAATCGTCTGCTCAGAATGTGTAGAGCAACATACCACGATATGTGACAGCTGCGGGGCTATAATCTGGACCAGCGAAAGCTATGGTGATGATTATACTACACTCTGTCACCACTGCTATCAAAATCACTACACACGCTGTTCGATATGCAATTTACTTTTACACGAAGACGATTGCTACAATTTAAATGGAGAAGATCTCTGCAACGACTGCTACCACGACGAGGTCGATAAATGCCGAAATATCCATGATTATAGCTATAAGCCAGAACCTATTTTCTATGGCGAGAGTTCACGATATTTCGGTGTTGAGCTTGAAATTGACGGTGCTGGCAAAGATGATGATAATGCCGAAGAACTGCTTAAAATAGCCAATTTCGATGGAGTCAAAGAACAGATGTTCGTTAAAAGTGACGGCAGCCTCGATGACGGTATGGAGATTGTTACACATCCTATGACACTTGATTATCATAAGCATTTTTGTTGGGAAAGAATAATGAAAAGAGCAATAGCTCTTGGATATCGTTCTCATCAGACAAACACTTGCGGACTGCATATTCACGTCAATAGAAATTGCTTCGGTGATTCCAGAGAGGAACAGGATGAAGTTATCAGCCGTATTCTGTACTTTGTCGAAACTCACTGGAACGAAATGCTAAAGTTTAGTCGTAGAAGTGAATACTCAATGAATCGCTGGGCAGCTCGCTACGGATTTGAAAAGACAGGTCGTGAGATACTGGACAAGGCTAAGAAATGCAGTTACGGAAGATATACCGCTGTCAATCTCTGCAATTACAGCACAATTGAGTTCCGTATGTTCAGAGGTACACTGAAATACAACACGCTTATTGCAGCTCTTGAACTCGTGAATGCAATATGTGATATTGCCGTTGGAATGAGCGACGAGGGATTACAGAAGCTTTCATGGTCTGAATTTGTATCAGATATTAATGATACTGAGCTTATTCAGTATCTGAAAGAACGAAACCTATATATCAATGAAAGAATTAATACAGAGGAGGATTTATAATGAAATCTACAGAAATCATTAGCAAAATAGCTAAATTACCTGTTCCGGCCATAAATCACAGCGATGTTCAGGTTGTTCTTCGACTTATCACAGTTCTTGCTGCAACGCATCTTGTCAACAAGGTCAACAAAACAATTACAAAAATCAACGACTTAGACAATCCTGATACTATATACCGATTCTTCAAATAGGAGGTGATTATAATGTGTGCGTTGTTTGGTTGGCTTGATACAAAAAGAACTATACCTCATAAGCTTCTTTTAAAGCTTACACAAGAGCTTGCAAATGCGTCTGAGGAAAGAGGTACAGATGCTGCAGGTATTTCATATGTAAAAAACAACAAGATTACAATCTACAAAAGGCCTAAGGCAGCTCATAAAATGAAATTCACTTTCCCCGAAGGTACGAAAGCAGTCATGGGGCATACCAGGCTTACCACACAGGGGAATCAGAGATTTAACTGGAATAATCATCCGTTTATGGGATATGCAGATAAATCCTTTGCGTTTGCTCATAATGGGGTGATTTACAATGATAATGAGCTTAAAAAAGACAAGAAACCCCCATATACACATATAGAAACAGACAGCTATGTTGCAGTACAGCTTATTGAGAAGCAAGGAAAGCTTAATTTTGACAGCTTAAAAAGCATGGCAGAGGATGTACACGGGAACTTTACATTTACTATACTTGATGAGGATAACACGTTATATTTTGTAAAAGGTAGCAGTCCGCTTCATCTTATATACTTTGAAAAGCTTGGGCTTTACATATACACATCGACCGATGGCATTATGAATAAGGCTCTTAAAGCAACGGGATTATGGAAATACAGGTATGAGATTATTCCTGTATATGAAGAGGATATACTCTCAATTGATATTGATGGGAATATCTCCAAATCTGAGTTTGAAGCTTACAGGACATCTTTCTATTCAGGCTTCTATACTCCTTATGATGATTTCTATAATTATCATGAAGAGTTGCTTCTTGAAATGTGCGGATACTTCGGAGTAGACGAAGAAGGTATAACTGCTTTGCTTGAATATGGATATACCTCAGAGGAGATTGAGGATATGCTTATGGATACAGATTTACTTCATCAAACTGTCAGAGATATACAGCTTATCTGTAGTAAATCAGCATACGAAGAATGTTGTGGTGTGTTCTAATGGGTAAGATTGGATATATCCGTGTCTCTACTGAACATCAGGAGACCGCACGACAAGAAGCGATAATGGAGCAATATCAAGTAGAACGTGTATTTGCAGAAAAGATTTCAGGTAAGAACGCTAACCGTCCGGAATTAAAGGCTATGCTTGATTACGTCCGTGAAGGAGACACCC
>SVNL01000102.1 GCA_015066925.1 Ruminococcus sp. | reverse complement strand
CAGCATACTGAAGCGTAGCACCAAGGTATTCTATAAAGTGCATTACTGTATTTTCGTGACAATACTGCGGATGTGTAATAGGTATAATATCGTAAACGTGAGTAATAATTTTAAGCCCCTGATTTTTCAGCAGAGGATAAAGCGTGCTTCGTGTCATACGACAGCTCCATACGCTGTCAATATCAAAGAAAACAGCACCGGCATCAAGCTCATTGATGTTCAGGGATTTGCTGAGAATACAGGCTGATGCACTACCGGTTTTATTCTCATAATAATCAATAAAAGCGTCGTTATCGATCAATCTGAACTGCTCGTTTTCATTTGAATAGCAGAGAAGATTGATATCAAGCTCAGGACTTTTAAGAAGTCTGAGGACGATTTCTCTTGAAACACGCTGGATACCTGTAAGGAAGGCTGTATTTATCAGCACAGAAAGGTCGATATAGATTTTATTATTCATAATTATTACAGCAACCTCCCTGCAGTTTTCTTGAATATTTTCTTTACAGGCTTCGGGCAATGTCTGTAAACTTTATACGCTCCTCTGAGAAAAAGTCCTGGCTGTTTTACATTTTCATCATTTTCATGATAATAAAGCGGTAGATTATTATATATTCTTTTATGGGCAATCAATGTTTCAGGACAGTTTGAAATGCCGTATATAGCGTTGTTTCTGAATTCATTCTGCGGCATATCAAAATAAACTGACCATGAATCAAATCCATCGGGGTCGATAGCGCGATTAAGAAGAGCAAGATATACAATCTGGATAAATTCTTCGTTTGTAGCTTCTATTTTTAAAAGTTCACTTACATCAACTGAAAATGGGTTGTTATAGCAATAATAAAGGAAAGAAATCTCTTTGTTTATAAATTTGCTTTCAGATCTGGCAATATTTTCATAAGTTATATCGTATAACTGCTTGTAAATATTAGCTGACAAAAAACCAACTCCTTTTTCAAAATTACAGATAACAGCATTTAAAGTCTGCCGTAATCTGTTTGTTATTCTTTGCGATAAGCAAAATAGCATTTTTACCAAATAATTAGTGTGTAAACACAGCAATAATACATATTAATAATTATACCATAGGCGGTATATTATGTCAATCGGCTAAAATTCGATTTTTATGCTTTATAAGGCTATTAAATTGTTGAAAAAAGCAGAAAAGACCTCCGAAAACGGAAGTCTTGAATAGCTATCTGTTCTTTCTTCTTTCGTCAATCAGAATAACTGCGAATGTTGCGGCAAGAAGCGGAAAAGCTGCAACAGAACTTTTTATACCGAAAAGTCGGAAGAAGATATATTCATATATTACGCCTATATGGAAAAAAAGCAGCGTAAGAGCATAGTAATTTGCGGTTTCGAGTTGTTTTTTGTCTTTTGAGATAGTATAGCTTACATATCCGCAGACTGTTACACGCAGATTATTCGTTGAAAAAATCGTAGAGCTTGCAAGCTTTCCTGTTCCCATAAACGAATTCCATTGAAACGCAGTTATAAAGAAAATCGGATACAGTGAAATGATATAGTCCATTTTTTCGGGAAGAAAGCATAGTATAACAGCACAGCATGAGCTGAGAAATACGCTTAATTTTTTAGTGTTTAATGAGGTGTAATGAGCAATTAAAACTGTAAGTATTATGGCTGAAACGTAAATGAGCATTGCGGCTAATCGGATAAAAGCGTCTTTCAGTGAATTTCCGAGAATATCGGAAATAATTATTATCAGATTTGTAGTTGCTGAAGAGCCGAAATTTTCATGGCGGTTGAGAATTGAATAAGCACCGAAAAATCCGCCGACAGATGCGGCACACAGGTGGAGTAATTCCTCACAATCTTTTTCTGTTTTCATAAAGAAGTCAGCTCCTGTTGTTTCAGGGTAATAAAAAAATCGCCCTATCGGACGATTCTTTCTGATATTGGTGCGAGTGATGGGACTTGAACCCATACGCCTTGCGACACACGCCCCTCAAACGTGCCTGTCTGCCTATTCCAGCACACTCGCATAACAATATTCAACAGTCATATTCTTTGAAGTTTTAACCTCTCTCGTTTGACTGCTTTATTATTATACCAAAACAAAAAGCAAATGTCAAGCCTTTTTTGAAAATTTTTTTGGATTTTTTTTAAAAAGTGTGATTTTGTAGGTAAATGGCGTTTTTTTGAACGCAAAAAATTATAGAAAAATTGTTTTTGCCTTATAAACTTCATCAATAAATCGGTTATCAAGCTCTGTAAGCTTATAGCCTCGGCGATGAATCAATACATCTCTGTATTTTTTATTATTTGAGTTGCAGGTTTTCTGAACAAGATTGTGCTTAAAAAGAAGCGGCTGAGGTATCGGAGAAACCCACATAAATGTTTCGGGGACATTTTCGAGCAGAACAAACTGGCTTCCTCTTTCAAATACGAAAATACGCTTGTTTACATATTCAGAAAGCTCTGCTTTCATAACGTCATTAAGCGGCAGAGATGGAACATAAGGGTCGGAGTGTGTGATTTCTATATATTCCGAAAGGTCTGAAAGCTCGATATCGTCTTTTCTTGCAAGCGTACTGTTTTTTGATACAAGCAGAACGTATGAAAACTCAGTGATAGTTTCTGCAAGAATATTTTTTTCATTGAAAAGATTATTGAAATACTTATCAAATGTTGATTGATAACGGATTACCGCAAGCCCGCAATCACCTTTGAGCAGACTGTTTATGGCACTCATTGAGTTTGTTTCTTTATAATAAATTTCTGCAGGGTCGGTAATATCAAGCTGAGAGGTAAATCCTGCAAGAGCAAATGAAATATAGCTTGCTCTCGGAACGCACACGGAAAGACGCTGTTTTTTCTTTCCGTCTTTATGATAGATTGACTCTATTTCATCAACCTGTTCAACGATTTTTCTTGCGTATGCGAGAAATTCCTCTCCCTCTGCTGTTATTGAAATTCCTTTAGAGGTTCTGTTGAAAATTGTAATTCCGATACTGTCTTCAAGCTCTTTTATAGCTCGGCTGAGATTAGGCTGTCCCATATAAAGCTTTTCGGCTGTTCTGCTTATAGACTTATTCTTAGCTATTTCAACAGCGTATTTAAGATGCATAAGATTCATTTCAAAACCTCTTTTCGTAATATTATACCAATATTATAACAAATTTGCATACCATATTTCAAGTACAGATTGAAATTGTTTTAAAACCGATATTTTATTTTCTGTTTGTTATTGAAATCATAGTAATATCGTGTTATAATTTAGTGTATACCGCATTAACAGGAGGCATTATGAAAAAGATACTTGTTGTTGAAGATGATAAGGAAATAAATCGTCTTATCCGTGATTATCTTTCTGAAAATCAATATGATACAATATCCGCTGAAAACGGACTTGACGCTGTTCGCATTATTCGTGAAGATAACGGGATTTCACTTGTTATACTCGACCTTATGCTGCCTTTTCAGAGTGGAGATACAGTTTTACAGAAGGTTCGTGAATTTTCAGATGTGCCTATAATAATTGTTTCTGCAAAAAGTATGGTTCAGTCGAAGATTGACGCTATCCGAATGGGTGCAGACGATTATATTACAAAGCCCTTTGATCTTGATGAGCTTCTCGTGCGTATTGAAGCGGTGCTTCGACGTTCAGAAAATAAGAATAATAATTCAGACAGTCAAAGCACTCTTACATATAAAAAGCTTATCCTTGACAGGAACAGTGCATCTGCTTCCATTAATGGAAATACGCTTATACTGACAAGCAAGGAATATGCAATTCTTGAACTTATGCTTCAAAATCCGAAAAAGCTTTTTTCAAAATCAAATCTCTTTGAAAGTGTGTGGCACGAG